>NZ_JBWKVR010000073.1:0-518 GCF_059421805.1 Rhodoferax sp. GW821-FHT02C08 | reverse complement strand
GCGTCCTTGCAGAGCTTGGTGGAGAAACGCTATATCCGCAGCCTGCCTGTGGATCCGATGACGGATACCGCGGATGGTTGGGTGCTGGTGCCGCATCCCGATGGCTCCACGCAGGGGGTGTTTGATGTCAAAAGCGGGGCGCCGGGCGAGGCGCGCGATGGATCCAGCTTTGCATCATGGTAGAGAGCACACGCAACTATTTATCCACGCCAATGCGGAGCCACAGTCAACAGGGACGGCCGCCGCGGCGGAGTTGCCAGTCGCAGCACCAGCGTGGCTTCACCTATCTGTGGGTACTGGTGGCGGTGGCCATTCTGGGTATTGGGCTGCAGGCGGTATCCGAGGTCTGGGTCACCAGTGTCCGGCGCCAAAAGATGGAAGAGCTGGACTGGATCGGAGCCCAGTTCACCCAGGCCATTGGCAGCTACTACCTGTCCTCACCGGGCGGCGTGCGGGCGTATCCGGCGACGCTACAGGACCTCTTGGAGGATCGGCGCTTTGCGACGATACGGAGGCAC
>NZ_JBWKVR010000072.1:0-531 GCF_059421805.1 Rhodoferax sp. GW821-FHT02C08 | reverse complement strand
CCGCCAGCGCGGCCAGGGATACGCCGACCGTGAGCAGCGCGCCATGGAGGATGGACCAGTAGTAATCAGACAAAACACATTTCCCAAGTAGAAAAAAATACGCCGTGGCCGCCGCACAGAAAGTTGCGCGGCAAGACCACGGCTGGCAATAGACACCCCGGTTCCCCTTCCAAGGAACCCGTGGATCCGGCTCTGCCGGTCCACTGGGTTCGCCCCCTGCAAGGGGGTTGGCGAAAGACGCGAAGCGCTGCAGCCTGGGGGTGTACCTTATTTAGTGCCGTACACGTCGATCTTGAAGTACTTGTCGTTCAGGGTCTTGTAGGTGCCGTCGGTGCGGATGGCCTTGATGGCGGCGTTGAGTTCTTCCTTCAGCGCTTTGTCACCCTTGCGCAGGGCCACGCCGACACCGCCGCCAAAGTACTTGGGGGTGTACAGCTCGGGGCCGACGGCCACATAGTCCTTGCCTTCGGGCTTGCTCAGGAAGCCACCGGTGACTTCGATGATGTCGGCCACGGTGCCGTCCAGGCGGCC
>NZ_JBWKVR010000071.1:0-574 GCF_059421805.1 Rhodoferax sp. GW821-FHT02C08 | reverse complement strand
ACTTGAACCAGGACGGCATCAGCCAGGCTGGGGAAATGCAGACCTTGGCCGAGTCCGGTGTACAAAGCATCAAATTGACGAGCGCCACCACCAGCGTCAACTATGGCGATGCCGAGTTGGTACAAAGTGGAAGCTACACGCGAGCTGATGGCAGCACCGGCCAAGCCGGTAGCTTCATCTTGGCGCAGAACAATTTTGTCCGTGAGTTCACGCCGATCACGGTGAGCGATGCGGCCAAGACTGTCAGCAACATTGGTGGTAGTGGCTGGGTGCGGGATCTACAAGAAGCGGCAACCCAAAGCCCTGAATTGATTGATCTTTTCAACCAAGCAAAAGACGCCGGCTCGCGCGCAGACTACAAAGCAGCAGTCGCCAACCTGCTGCGCGAATGGGGTAATGATTCTGGTTACAACAGCGCGGGCAAGCAGGCTTTGGCTGCGGGTTACGGCTTGATCCTCAGCGACCCGCAGGATGAGCAAGAGCGTGGATGGATGGATACCGCCATCAAGGCCAGCGATGCCGACCGGAATGCTTATCGGGCCACTCTGTCCACAGAAGACCTTGCCAAGTTTGA
>NZ_JBWKVR010000070.1:0-576 GCF_059421805.1 Rhodoferax sp. GW821-FHT02C08 | reverse complement strand
GCTGCGCGCGGCTGTGACGACCCAGCCACTTCCATTGACTGTTCTTCGATACTCTGAGGCAAGTAGCTAATCAGGCAGCTTTTTATATTTATTTAGCGGTGCTTTGCTGTAACTGGCGCAGGGCGGCCATCGCGTCCTGCGCCCGCTCCACGGGCACAAAGATGTGGTCGTGCTGGGCTCCTGCCACCACATTGCAGCTGATGCCTGCGTCGCCCAGCGCCCGTGCAAACGCGGCGGTCAGGCCCACCGCCTGCAGGTCGGAGTGCACGGTCAGCGTGATCCAGGCGCAGCGGAACAGCACCGGTAGCTGCAGCGCCAGGGCTCGTGCCTCGGGCAGCACCACAGACAGGCCTTCGGGCTCGCGGATGGTGGCCACCACATCCTCCAAGCCGATGGAATAGCCGGCAGGCAGGCTGGCGAACGCAAATACGCCCTCGTTCAGCACCGGCTCCATGCTGACCAGCAGGGTGCGCAAGTCAGCGATGGGCTTCACTTCAAACTGCCCGACAAGAACTGCTGCAGCCGCTCGCTCTTGGGCTGGCCCAGCACCTCGCGCGGCACGCCTTGCTCTTCGAT
>NZ_JBWKVR010000069.1:0-613 GCF_059421805.1 Rhodoferax sp. GW821-FHT02C08 | reverse complement strand
CCACGTAGCCGCTGTCACATAGCAGGCTTTGCACCTTGCTGAGGGCCGGTTTACAGCGCTGCAGTGCCTGCAGCGCCCCTTTGCGATCCGTCACCTCGGCTGTCGTCACGGCCACCGCGTGCGGCAGCCCCTGTGTGTCCACTGCAATGTGGCGCTTGATGCCCGAGACCTTTTTGCCCGCGTCATAGCCCTTGCAGGCTGCCGTGTCCGTGTTCTTCACGCTCTGCGCGTCCACGATCAAGAACGTGCTTGAGGCGTTGCGCCCCTGTTTCTCTCGGGCCACGCCAACCTGATTTTTTAGTGCCTGCTCCAGCAGGCTGGCGCCTTCGCGCGGCGCACTCCAAATGGCAAAGCAAGCCTGTACCGTGCGCCATTTGGGAAAGTTACTGGGTAGGGCTCGCCATTGGCAGCCAGTGCGCAGCAAGTAAAGCACGGCGCAAAACACGTCATACAGGTCAACGCTGCGTGGGCGGGTGGTTTTGCGGGCACTCTCCAGCAAGGGGCGGATGAGTTCGAACTTCTCGGGGCTGATATCGCTGGGGTACTTGGCTCTCATGGGGCCAGCAGCTTAGCGGAAAGTCAGTATCAAAAAAGATTTTGAACAGGCTCTTAG
>NZ_JBWKVR010000068.1:0-623 GCF_059421805.1 Rhodoferax sp. GW821-FHT02C08 | reverse complement strand
AAAACATCTCTCCTGCCACTTGCCTTTGCGAAGCTCTGGGGAGATTTAACTTGCAACAGCTAATTCAGACATAGCCTTTTTTCATCACTAAAAAATAGCCACGTCTTTGTGGCACCCCAATTGCTCCGGGTGCCGGGAACCGGCCTAGCTCAAGCAGGTTGAACATGGGGACCTCCAACGGTAGCTACAGGCTGCCACCTACCACGAGCAGACATTCACGTCCGAGGATGAAACGATAAGCGAGCCGACACTAAAGGCCCTGGCGCTTGAGCTGGCATATTTGGAAATCCCTGCTTCCCACTATTCCCTTGGAACGCTGCGTGACAAGCGCACCTGTCTTGTCCCCCTGGATGAGAAATGGGCGGTTTTCTATTCGAAGCGCGGCCGGATGGACCAGCTAACCGACAGGCCGGCGTAATGTCTGCTTTTGGCAGCCACCGAAACCAATTGCTCTATTTGCATTGCGCGCCTCGGACCAATACTATTGCGGCGCTCTGCCGATTCGAAGAATACTTGAAAGCGGCCGTCCGGCTGTGACCGCTTCTAGCCGAGGCTGTGTGAAAACGCTTCACGCTTAGCCACTTCAAAAATAAAATAAGGTAACCCGTTTCCAGCGAGGTAGC
>NZ_JBWKVR010000067.1:0-627 GCF_059421805.1 Rhodoferax sp. GW821-FHT02C08 | reverse complement strand
TATTTTTAGGCCATGTCTGAATTAGCTGTTGAAAGTTTAGCGTGCGTCGCCTAGAGTGAATCTGCCCCCGGCCAGACTTAGAGATTCACCATGAACAGTCACGACTTTGCCGAATTTCTGCAGCAAGTTGCCAAGCTGAACGCCAAACAACGGGCACAAATGCGTGCGGCATTGGACAGTGCACCAAGTACAAGCGGTGCCTCTGTGGCTGCGGTGGCCGCTCTGCTGCCCGCTCCGCGTATGTGCCCCTGCTGCCAGGCCCCGGCCGAACAACTGCGTGCCTGGGGACACAGCCATGGGTTGGTACGCTACCGCTGCCGCGCCTGTGGCAAAACCAGCAACCCGCTGACGGGTACGCCCCTGGCGCACTTGCGCAAGCGCGAACAATGGTTGCGCTTTGAGCAGGCACTCATAGACGGGCTGAGCGTGCGTGAGGTAGCCCAATGCTGTGGGGTCGATAAAAACACCGCCTTCTTGTGGCGTCACCGCTTCTTAAAGCTCCCAGCCACACACCGTGCCCAGCACGAGAGCGGCATTGTCGAAGCCGACGAGACCTTCTTTCTGGAATCGTTCAAAGGGCAGCGCCAGCTGCACCGCCCACCCCGCCAGCGCGGCGGGGTCGGCAGC
>NZ_JBWKVR010000066.1:0-636 GCF_059421805.1 Rhodoferax sp. GW821-FHT02C08 | reverse complement strand
ACCGCCATCAAGGCCAGCGATGCCGACCGGAATGCTTATCGGGCCACTCTGTCCACAGAAGACCTTGCCAAGTTTGACGCCATGCGCGAGCGCATGGTCGGTGGACTAGAGAAGATTTACGCCTACGAGGCTTTCACAGGATATACGTTTCTAAATTGGAATCAAATCCAAGGCGATGCATTCTTTTACCAACCAAGGTATCTCGCTACGAGCGGCGCTGTACCAGTCGAAGTTTGGGTCCCACTCACGCAAATCATTGCCCAAACCAGAAATGCTGTTCCGGCTGGTGAGCCAGGATATATCCGGGTGACTATACCGGCGCCTGTCAACGGAAGTGCACACATCGATACTTTGTGGAACCGGTTAGTGGAGGATGCGACTGTCAACCTGTCTCCCTTGTTACGCCTTTCCAAATATCTGGACATGGTGGACTTAACCATCAGTGATGCTGGTATCAGCTTCGATTTCAGTCGCCTGAACGCAGGTCTGGCGGCAGCTACTGCTGCGGATAAAACGGAGGGAACGGCAACCATACTGGATTTGTACCGCAGCGAAGGCGCCATGCTCGATAGCATGGGCTGGGATAGCGCTCAGCAACTGAGCAGCTTGATGCAACAAGCTGCAACCGATGCCGAT
>NZ_JBWKVR010000065.1:0-642 GCF_059421805.1 Rhodoferax sp. GW821-FHT02C08 | reverse complement strand
AAATTAAGCAATGATCTTGGCAACCACGCCGGCGCCGACGGTCTTGCCGCCTTCACGGATGGCGAAACGCAGACCTTCTTCCATGGCGATGGGGTTGATCAGCTTGACGGTGATCGACACGTTGTCGCCTGGCATGACCATTTCCTTGCCTTCTGGCAACGCGATCGCACCGGTCACGTCCGTGGTACGGAAGTAGAACTGGGGACGGTAGTTGTTGAAGAAAGGTGTGTGGCGGCCGCCTTCGTCTTTGCTCAGCACGTAGATTTCAGAGGTGAAATGCGTGTGTGGCTTGATCGAACCGGGCTTGCACAGCACTTGGCCGCGCTGCACGTCTTCGCGCTTGGTACCGCGCAGCAAGATGCCGACGTTGTCGCCAGCTTGGCCTTGGTCCAGCAGCTTGCGGAACATTTCCACGCCGGTGCAGGTGGTCTTTTGGGTGTCAGCGATACCGACGATTTCGATTTCTTCGCCGACCTTGATGATGCCGCGTTCAACGCGACCGGTCACCACGGTACCACGACCGGAGATGGAGAACACGTCTTCCACAGGCATCAGGAACGCGCCGTCAACAGCACGCTCTGGCAGGGGGATGTAGGTGTCCAGTGCATCGGCCAGCTTCATGATCGCGCCTTCGCCGAGCTC
>NZ_JBWKVR010000064.1:0-802 GCF_059421805.1 Rhodoferax sp. GW821-FHT02C08 | reverse complement strand
GTGCGAGGTGCCCCATGCCTATGAACCGCATCCAATTCCAGCCCGGCCTGTCTATGCCGGACTTCCAAAGTCAGTACGGTCGCGAAGCGCAGTGCGAAGACGCCTTGTTCGCTATGCGATGGCCCCAGGGCTGGCATTGTGCGCACTGCGGGTGTTCGCGTTCGTTTCAAACGCGTAACGGTACAGGCCGCCAGTTGTGGGAGTGTGTGATCTGCGGCTACCAGTCCTCCAGCATCGTGGGCACGGTGTTTGAACACACCAAACTGCCCTTGACGGTCTGGTTCCTGGCGCTGTACCTGCTGACACAAAGCAAGAACTCCATCAGTGCCATGGAGCTTAAACGCCAGCTCGGGGTGAGCTACAAGACAGCCTGGTTAGTGAAGCACAAGCTGCTGGAGACGATGCGGCTGCGCGAAGAGCCCCGGCGCCTGGATGGGCGGGTGGAAATTGACGATGCGTATCTGGGTGGGGAGCGGGCTGGCCATATCCATGGAGGCCGAGGAGGGCTGAACAAAACCGCCTTCGTGGCGGCGGTGCAAACAACGCCGGATGGCAAACCGCTGTTCATGCGCCTGAGCCCGATTGCCGGGTTTACCAAGCAGGCGCTCCAGGACTGGGCGTTGCACAGCTTGGCGCCGACGGCGCGTGTGGTGTCTGATGGGACGGCTTGCTTCGCACAGGTCACGCACATGGGCGCTACCCATGAACGCTACGTCACGGGCAGTGGCCGACAAGCGGCCCAGATGCCCGCGTTCAAATGGGTGAATACGGTACTGGGCAACGTGAAGACGGCGCTGAGTGG
>NZ_JBWKVR010000063.1:0-860 GCF_059421805.1 Rhodoferax sp. GW821-FHT02C08 | reverse complement strand
CGCAGCCCCTCGGACGCCGAAGCCGCGCTGATGCGCCCCGGCACCACCCTGGTCGGCATGCTCAACCCGTTTGACGCCCCTGGCCTGCAGCGCCTGGCTACCGCCGGCCTGACCAGCTTCGCGCTGGAAGCCGCCCCGCGCACCAGCCGGGCCCAGAGCATGGACGTACTCTCCAGCCAGGCCAACATCGCCGGCTACAAGGCCGTCATGATGGCCGCCGACAAATACCAGCGCTTCTTCCCCATGCTGATGACCGCCGCCGGCACCGTCAAAGCCGCCCGCGTGGTGATCCTGGGCGTCGGTGTCGCCGGCCTGCAGGCCATCGCCACCGCCAAACGGCTCGGCGCCGTCATCGAAGCCAGCGACGTACGCCCCAGCGTCAAGGAGCAAATTGAATCCCTGGGCGGCAAGTTCATCGAAGTGTCCTACGACACACCGGAAGAGAAAGAAGCCGCCGTCGGCGTCGGCGGCTACGCCAAGCCCATGCCGCCCAGCTGGCTGGCGCGCCAGCAGATCGAAGTCGCCAAACGCGTGGCCCTGGCCGACGTGGTGATCTCCACCGCGCTGATCCCTGGCCGCGCCGCGCCCACGCTGATCACCGAAGACATGGTCAAAAGCATGAAGCCCGGTTCGGTGATCGTCGACATCGCCGCCGGCAAAGGCGCCAACGGTGGCGGCAACTGCCCGCTGTCCGAAGCCGACAAGACCGTGGTCAAACACGGCATCACCCTGATCGGCGAAACCAACTTGCCGGCCCTGGTGGCGGCCGACGCCTCGGCCCTGTATGCCCGCAATGTGCTGGACTTCCTCAAGCTCATCTTGACCAAGGAGGGCACGCTGAACGTGGACATGGCCGACGA
>NZ_JBWKVR010000062.1:0-925 GCF_059421805.1 Rhodoferax sp. GW821-FHT02C08 | reverse complement strand
GACAAGAACTGCTGCAGCCGCTCGCTCTTGGGCTGGCCCAGCACCTCGCGCGGCACGCCTTGCTCTTCGATCTGGCCCTTGTGCAGAAAGATCAGGTGGTTGGCCACCTCGCGGGCAAAGCCCATCTCGTGCGTCACCACCACCATGGTGCGGCCCTCCAGCGCCAGCTTCTGCATCACCTTCAGCACCTCGGACACCAGCTCCGGGTCCAGCGCGCTGGTCGGTTCGTCGAACAGCATTACTTCGGGCTCAATCGCCAGGGAGCGCGCAATCGCCACCCGCTGCTGCTGGCCGCCGCTCATGTGCGCCGGGTAGCTGTCTTCCTTGTTCTGCAGGTCCACCAGCTTCAGGTACTTGCGGGCGCGCTCAATGGCTTCATCCTTGGGCACGCCCAGCACATGCACCGGCGCTTCGATGATGTTCTGCAGCACCGTCATGTGCGCCCATAGATTGAAATGCTGGAACACCATGGCAAGCCGGGTGCGCATGCGCTGCAGCTGCTTGGCCTCGGCGGCCACCAGCTCACCATGCTTGTCGGCCACCAGCTTCAGCTCCTCACCGGCGACGATGATGCGGCCCGCATTCGGCTTCTCCAGCAGGTTCATGCAGCGCAGAAAGGTGCTCTTGCCGGAGCCGGAGCTGCCGATGATGCTGATCACATCGCCTGCGCGGGCTTCCAGTGAGACGCCTTTGAGCACCTCGTTGGAGCCGAACTTCTTGTGGATGTCTATGGCCTGGAGTTTCAGGGTAGAGGTCATGGTGTGTGTTTTTACTTTCGACGTGGGGCCATGTAAGCCAGAAACTTGCGTTCAGCCGCGCGGAAAGCCGCAATCAGCGCAAAGGTACCGACCAGGTACAGCGCCGCAGCAAACAGATAGGCCTCGAACGGCAGGTAAAAGTCGGAATAGATGCGGCTGGCTGCCGC
>NZ_JBWKVR010000061.1:0-1012 GCF_059421805.1 Rhodoferax sp. GW821-FHT02C08 | reverse complement strand
CGTGGCGGGAGCCACAGCCAGAATATCCGACGTCAGGACCGTGGCGGACGTGCTGTTGCTACCACCACTACTAATGCTGCCACCGTTACCGCGGCTATTCGCAATAGCCGCCGCATTGGCCGGGTTGGCGAAGGTGGAGGCGCTGGCCGCCTGTGCCTGGCGGGCCACCTCCTTCTCTGCGGCCGCCTTCTGCGCAGCAGCAGCTACTGCCGCTTTCTCTGCAGCGGCTTTCTCCGCCGCCACCGCCTGCTCGGCTTTCACCTCCGCCGCCGTCCTGGCGATCTGCACGTTGACGTGGCCCGCGTTCACGCTCAGGCTGCCCACCTCCAGCTGGTTGTAGTGGGCGGTCTCGGCGCTGCTGCCTTGGTCGCGGGACTTGCCGAGCATCTCGTCGCCGCTGGAGCTGGTGTGCGCCAGGTATTGCGTGGTGGTGACCAGGTTCAGGTTCAGCGTACCGTCTGTGCCCGCGTCCAGGCTGAGCTTGCCGGGGGTCTTTGCCTGTACACCGGCCAGGGTGATGCTGCCGTTGGTTCCCGTGTCACCCGTGGCCTTGATGTCGATGTTCTGCGCGCTCAGCGTGGTGGCCGCCAGCGTGGTGTCTTGCTGGTCCTGGGTGCCTTTGGTCTTGGGGGTGATGCCCGTGACGTGCGGACCGATGCTGAGACCGCCACGGCTGCTGCTGTTTTGTTCGCTGGCGCTGCTGGCGTTCAGGCCCGATTGCAAGTTCACATCCGCCCCTTGCAGCGTCAAAGTCTGGCCGGCGCTGAGGTTGGAGGCGTAGACCACCAGCTGGTTACCCGCCACCAGGGTGGTATTGCCCCCGCTGGCGATGGTGCTGGCGGTCTGCGTGGTCTGGCTGCTTTGTGTGGCGTGGCTGTTTTTGGCTTTCAGGTCGATGCGCTCGGCCGACACCATCAGGCCCGTATTCTTTTGCTCCATGGCATAGCTGGCGCTGCTGGTGTTTTGCGCGGAGGCAACCACCAGGTTGTTGCCCGCGGCCAGCAGGGTGCTG
>NZ_JBWKVR010000060.1:0-1043 GCF_059421805.1 Rhodoferax sp. GW821-FHT02C08 | reverse complement strand
AAGCTGGTCCAGTCGTCGTCGTTGGTGCTGGCGGCCTTGGGGGCGCTGAGCTTGCCCATGGCGGGTTTGATGGTAGGTTTGGCACTGGGTTTAAGGACCGGCTTGGAGGCAGGCCTGGCGGTCTGCGTGGGCAAAGATTTCGCCAACGGCTTACGGGCTACGGCAGGCGCGGGACGGGCCAGGGCAGGCCGGGTAGCCGGCGCGCGCAGGGGTGCCGGGGCGGCCCTGCGCATCGGTGCCGGCACGGGTGCGGTCGCGACAGCGCGCTGGGGGGCAGCACCATCGAGCTTGAACACGGCCACCACCTGCACCAGGTCGTTCGACTGGGTGCGCAGGCTGCTGGCGGCAGCGGCCATTTCTTCCACCAGGGCGGCATTCTGTTGCGTGGCCTGGTCCATCTGGGTCACGGCCTCGCCGACCTGGGCCACGCCCAGGGCTTGTTCGTTGCTGGCGGCGCTGATCTCGCCCATGATGTCGGTGACACGGCGGATGGAGCTGACGACTTCGGTCATGGTGACGCCGGCTTGGTCCACCTGGGCCGTGCCCTGGGCCACGCGTTCCACGCTGGCGTTGATCAGGTTCTTGATTTCCTTGGCGGCGTCGGCACTGCGGCCGGCCAGGCTGCGCACTTCGCTGGCGACCACGGCAAAGCCGCGGCCTTGCTCGCCGGCCCGGGCGGCTTCGACGGCGGCGTTCAAGGCCAGGATGTTGGTCTGGAAGGCGATGCCGTCGATGACGCCGATGATGTCGGCGATCTTTTGTGAGCTGTCGTTGATGCCCTTCATGGTTTCGACGACCTGGTTGACCACTTCACCACCCTGGATGGCCACGGTGGATGCGCTCATGGCCAGCTGGTTCGCCTGGCGGGCGTTGTCGGCGTTCTGGCGCACGGTGGAGCTGAGCTCTTCCATCGACGCGGCGGTTTGCTCCAGCGCGCTGGCTTGCTGCTCGGTGCGGGCGCTGAGGTCGTCGTTGCCTTGGGCGATTTCCGCACTGGCGGTGGCCACGTTTTCGGAGCCCGAACGCACATTGGAGACCACCCG
>NZ_JBWKVR010000059.1:0-1102 GCF_059421805.1 Rhodoferax sp. GW821-FHT02C08 | reverse complement strand
CCTGAGATCAGCCAGGCGCAGACCAGGCTCAGCAGCAGGCTGACCACGCCCAGCGCGACCATCAGGCTGCGGCTGGCTTCATAGTTGGTGTGGATTTGCTTGGCAATGCTGTCAATTTGCGCACGCTGCTGAGACAGCAACGCATCCATCTTGGCCAAATACACCTTGGAGGCGGGTACAAACTTGTCGGTCAACACCTTGTTCGCCTCATCCTCTTTGCCATCCTTCTTGAAGGCAAGAATTTCGTCACGGGCAGCTACATATGTTTTTCGGGCGGCCCCAATTTCTGCATAGAGGGCTTTTTCCTCGTCGGTATTGATAACCTCTTCCAGCTTCTTCTGAAACTCGGCCGATGTCTTGGACGACTCGGCTTGGTCTTCTGCAAAGTAAGCAGCTACGGAGGGATCACTGCTTTTGGCGATAGCGCCAGTGCGGCGCACGCCTGTGTGGATGTTCCGATACCAGTCGCTCACAAGACGCTCGGTCTTGAGTGGCTCCTCCACCATGTTCTGCGTGGCCTGCGCAACCGCGCTCAACCGAGAAAGACCCACCAAGATACTGATCAAGGACATGATCAGCACCAGGGCGAAACCCAGGCCCAGGCGCTTTGCGATGGACAGGTTCTTAATAAAGCTTGGCATAGCAGCGTCTCTCTCAGAAGTTACGTAAGGAGGTTGAACAGAAAGGCAGGCAGCCGGGCCAGTAGAGCACAGTGGGCAATACGCCCAATGGCATGTGGGCGGTATGCGCAGTACGGGTTGTGCGCTCAACCATACGGGGCAACTCGCGATTCAAGCGCGGGATTCTGCGGTAATTTACACCCGCTTACACGCATGGTTCGCGAAATGCTAGAAATATATGCCGCCAAGGCCCAGAGGACTTCTGGCGCACGCCGGGTGAATCAGCTCAACAGCTATGTATTTGATAGCTGCCAGCGCAGACAAAATATGCGCTGGCGGCAATATTCTTCACAAGAGCGATAGCTGCCCTGCCCCCCGAGAACCGCCGCGGTTTGCGTGAACTAGAAGCTGGTCCAGTCGTCGTCGTTGGTGCTGGCGGCCTTGGGGGCGCTGAGCTTGCCCATGGCGGGTTTGATGGTAGG
>NZ_JBWKVR010000058.1:0-1152 GCF_059421805.1 Rhodoferax sp. GW821-FHT02C08 | reverse complement strand
GCCGAGGCTGTGTGAAAACGCTTCACGCTTAGCCACTTCAAAAATAAAATAAGGTAACCCGTTTCCAGCGAGGTAGCCCATGAAGCGATTCATCGAAGGCCACGACCGCCAGCAAGTCACCTTGCTGCCTGAGTGCCTAGACGATTACGTTGGCGAAGACAATCCGGTGCGCATCGTCGATGCTTTCGTCGAAGCACTGGACCTGGCCTCCCTCAGGTTTGCGGACACCGAACCCACTCTGACGGGACGCCCCTCGTACCATCCGTCAGCCCTGCTCAAGCTGTACATCTACGGCTACCTGAACCGCATCCAGTCCAGCCGGCGCCTGGAGCGCGAAGCCCAGCGCAATGTGGAACTGATGTGGCTCACCGGCCGGTTGGCGCCCGACTTCAAAACCATCGCCGACTTCCGCCATGACAACGGCCCCGGCATCCGCAAGGTCTGCCAACGCTTCATCGCTCTGTGCCGACAGTTGAAGCTGTTCACCCATGCTATCGTCGCCATCGACGGCAGCAAGTTCAAGGCTGTCAACAGCCGAGACCGCAACTTCACCGTGGGCAAGGTCGACAAACGCCAGGAACAGATCGAACACAGCATCCAGCGTTATCTTGATGCCTTGGAGACGGCCGACCGCACCCAGCCTACCGAAGTCGAGGCCAAGACGGAACGGTTACAGGAGAAGATCAGGAAGTTGCGTACCCAGATGCAGCAACTCGATGAAGTGAAGCAGCAGCTGAAAGACATCCCCGACGGCCAAATCTCCCTCACCGACCCCGACGCCCGCTCCATGGCCACCCACGCTCAAGGCTCAGGTCTGGTGGGCTACAACATACAGACGGCAGTGGATGCAAAGCACCACCTGATCGTGGCCCATGAAGTCACCAATATCGGCAACGACCGGGCGCAACTGCACACGATGGCCCAGGCCGCGAAAGAGGCGATGGGTAAGAAAAAACTCAAAGCGTTGGCTGACCGAGGCTACTTCAACGGGCTGCAAATCAAAGCATGCGAGGACGACAATATCGCGGCCTTCGTGCCCAAACCAATGACCTCAAACGCCAAGGCTGAAGGACGTTTTGATAAAACAGACTTCGTCTACATCGCCAAGCAGGACGCGTACCGTTGCCCAGCGGGTGAACAGGCGATCTATCG
>NZ_JBWKVR010000057.1:0-1178 GCF_059421805.1 Rhodoferax sp. GW821-FHT02C08 | reverse complement strand
GGCAACGCTGAATAAGTCCCGAGCTGGCGCGTGATTTGCATGTTTGCGTTCCTCATTCTTGAGGAGGTAGGGATGAAGCAGCAGACTCTGGCAATGGCGGCGGATCTTGGGTTCGAAAGCTACCGCAAACCCACACGGCGCGACGAGTTCCTTGCGACCATGAACACGATTGTTCCGTGGTCCGCCCTGTGTGGGGTCATCGAACCCCATTACCCCAAGGCCGGCAACGGACGCCCTCCCATAGGGCTGGAGCGCATGTTGCGCATCCACTTCATCCAGCACTGGTTCAATCTGGCCGACCTGGCCTGCGAGGAGGCTCTGTACGACAGCGCCAGCCTGCGCCGCTTCGTCGGCATCGACCTGGGGCGCGAGCCCGTGCCGGATGCCACCACCCTGCTCAAGTTCCGCCGACTCATCAACGAGCACAAACTGGGTGAGGCCCTGTTTGCACAGGTCGGACAAGAGCTGCAGGCACGGGGCTTCAAAGTCAACACTGGCACCATCGTGGATGCCACCCTCATCAGCGCCCCCAGCTCGACCAAGAACGCGGATAAGGCCCGTGACCCCGAGATGCACCAGACCCGCAAGGGCCAGCAGTGGTACTTTGGCATGAAGCTGCATATCGGTGTGGACAGCCAAAGCGGGCTGGCCCATAGCGGCGTGGTCACGCCCGCCAACGTGCATGACAAACACCCCTTGCCCGAACTGCTGCATGGCAACGAGCGGCGCGTCTATGGCGACTCGGCCTATGCCAGTCAGAAGGGCTTGATCCGGGCCAAGGCACCGAAGGCCCGGGACTTCACGAATCAACGCAGCCGGCGTAACGGCGTGGTCGATGAGGTGGTGCGGTGCAAGAACCGCAACAAATCCAAGATACGCGCCCGGGTAGAACACGTCTTTGCCGTGGTCAAGCGGCTGTGGGGATTCAGCAAGGTGCGTTACCGCGGCTTGCACAAGAATGCCACGAGGGCGTTCACCGCCTTGGCGCTAGCCAACATCTACCTAAGCCGCAGCCAGCTGCTGGCACAGGTACGCCCGTGAGGGCAGCATGCAGGTCGAATGACCTGCCATACGAGGTTCAAAGCCTATCCAAACCAGCCCACTGAACGCCCAAGTGGCCGAAATCGGACCCTGGTAGATGCATGGGCCTATTTTGAAGAGGCTTGTTCAGCGTTGCC
>NZ_JBWKVR010000056.1:0-1206 GCF_059421805.1 Rhodoferax sp. GW821-FHT02C08 | reverse complement strand
GTGCTGGTCGTGCCGGCCACGCTGTACACCACCATCATCCGCGGCATCCCGGACCTGGTGCTGATGCTCTTGGTGTTCTACGGCGGCACGATTGGCGTGAATGCCCTGCTGGAGATGGCCGGCAGCGAGGCTACGCTGGACCTGGAGCCGTTCACCGCCGGGGTGCTGACCCTGGGTTTCATCTACGGTGCGTACATGACCGAGACCTTTCGCGGCGCCATCATGGCGATTCCGCGCGGACAGTTCGAGGCGGCCGCCGCCTTTGGCATGGGGCCTCGGCAGGCCTTCTTGCGCATCACGGCGCCGCAGATGGTGCGCTATGCCCTGCCAGGCTTTACGAATAACTGGCTGGTGCTGATCAAGGCCACGGCCCTGGTGAGTTTGATCGGCTTGCAGGAGATGACCTATCTGGCCAAGCAGGCCAGTGCGGCGACCCGCTCGCCGTTTGTCTATTTGCTGTTTGCCGGGGCTTTGTTCCTGGTCTACACCTGGGTGTCGCTGGAGGTGCTGCGCAAGCTGAATGCCCGCTACAGCCTGGGCACCAAGCGTATCACGCTGTGAGGATGACGTTATGAACTGGGAAGTCATCTTTCGCGAAGAGAGCCTGGCCATGTTTGGCGAGGGGATTCTGAATACGCTGTGGCTGCTGGCGGCCTCGGTGGCCATCGGGGCGGTGCTGGCGGTGGCCTTTGCTTTGGCCTTGACCAGCAACAGCGTGCTGCTGAAACGGTTGGTGGGGGCCTATACCTTTGTGATCCGGGGCACACCGCTGCTGATCCAGGTGTATTTGATTTACTACGGTCTGGCGCAGCTGGACTGGATACAGGCGCGCTGGGATACGGTGTGGCCGCTGGTGTATTTCAAGAACGCATTCTTTTGTGCCTTGCTGGCGTTTGCGCTGAATACCGGGGGTTACACAGCCGAGATGCTGGCAGGCGCGATCCGCGAGACGAATGCGGGGGAGATCGAAGCCGCGCAAGCTTTTGGCATGAGTCACTTCAAGATCATGACCCGGGTGGTGCTGCCCAGCGCCATGCGGCGCACCCTGCCCGCTTACAGCAACGAGGTGGTGATGATGCTGCAGAGCACCAGCCTGGCCAGTGCGGTGCCGGGGCTGCTGGATGTGACGGCGGCAGCCAGCCGCATCTATTCCGACTTTTACCTGCCGTTCGAGGCCTATCTGTTTGCTGCGGCGCTGTACCTGGT
>NZ_JBWKVR010000055.1:0-2098 GCF_059421805.1 Rhodoferax sp. GW821-FHT02C08 | reverse complement strand
GCCCACACAAGGCAAAGAAGGCGCCTTGCTCAAAAGATTCCCTGCTGCCGCTCAGCCATCCCTCATCTGACCATTAAAACCAAAGGAGAACCTATGTTTAACGCATACAAAATCGGCATCTCTCTATCGCTGGCCACCAATGCAGGCAGCGTGCTTGGCCTGCTGTCACAGGGATTGCGCCAGTCCAATTCGGAAGTTTTGGCCTTGCACAAATCCATGGGTTTGCTTGGGGCAACCATGGCGGCTGGCGGCCTCGCCGGGTTCTCAGCGCTCACCAAGATGCTGAAGCCCGCCGAGGAATACCAATCCCAACTGGTCCGCATGAATATCGCCGGCATGCAACAGCGAGAAATCGCCGAAGGTGTGGCCGATGCTTGGAAGCTGGCAGGCCAGAACCTGACCACCACCGCGACCGGCAATATGAAAATGCTGCTGGACCTGCGCAACATCACCGGCAATATGGAAGAAGCCCGGCACTTCCTTCCCGTCATGGCTCGAATGCAAACCGTCCTTGCCGCGGCGAAGGAGGGGAGTATCAGTGGACATGCCAACGATCTGGCGTTTTCTGCCATGAAGGCACTGGATATTCGCGGAGCGGTGGACCCGGCCCGTATGGACAAGCAGGCCGACCTGATGACTCGGGTGATCATCGGAACCCAGGGTCGGGTAACGCCGGAGGCCTTCCAGAGCGTGTTCAACTACGCCCGCCAGGCCAAATTCTCCATGTCGGATGACTTCGCTTACAAAATTCTGCCCACGTTGATGTTGGAGAACGCCAGCAAAAGCGGCGGTGGTGGTGGCTCTCGCGGCGTGGGCCCGCAAATGGCAGCGCTCTACCGATTCACAAACCAAGGTTTCGTGAACAAGAAGGCGTTGCCCCTGCTGTCGGAGATGGGCATGCTCACCGGCCAGGCCGTGAACACGTCCACCCCTGGCACCACCACAGCACCGCTCTGGAATGCTGGCCTCGCTGCCTCCAACTCGTTTGAGTGGTCCAAGGCAGTGGTGGATCAGCACATCCTGCCTTACATGGCACGCCACAAGATGGAGGCCAATGAGTCCAATGTGCTGAGCATCATCAATCAGATGACGCGCGGTAACCAGTTGGCCGGCTCCATTCTTGGCGAGTACTACGTGAAGCGCCACAACTTTGAGCGTGATCAAAAGCTACTTGAAAACGTCCAGTCTCCGAAGGAAGCCTACCAAAACGCCATGAGCAAAGACCCGGCTACCGCGCGCCGCGCTTTGTCGGCCCAATGGGAGAACTTCGAGACCAGTCTGATGCACAACGTAGCGCCGTTGGTGGTGCCAGCGCTGATGAAGCTGGCGCAAGGGCTCAACACCATGGGAGCCTGGGCCCGTGCCCATCCCAACATGACCAAAGATTTGGTGCTGGGCTTTGGTGCGCTGTCTGGTGCTATGGCCATTGGCGGCACCTTGGCGACCACCACTGCCGCTTTCAAGCTGATGAACACCACGCTGGGCGGGGGTGCTGGCTTGGCGGGCACGTTGGGGAAGGCCGGGCTGGCGGGTGCTGCTGGGTTCGCCATCGTCGAGGTCGGGCGCCTTGGCTTTGCGCTGCATGACCTGTGGGTCGCCAATAACCGCGAGGGGGTGAAGCTGACGCCATATGCCCAATCCCGCGCAAATGATCCTGCTTTGGCAGCCTTGGATCGTGACTTCAAGCCGTTCGACAAGTTGCCGCCTGGTGGAATGCAATCTACTGGCAATCGTCCGAACTATGTGCGCCCCGGTCAAGGCCAGCCACTGCAGATAACCACAAACACCTTTCTCGACAAGCGCCAGATTGCAACAGCCATCACAGAGGTGCAAGCCAGGGAGCTTGGCCGCCCATCCACCGGCGCCCGCATCCAAGATGGCAGTATGGCCCCGCGTAAAGCTGGCCTGACAGGAGCCTACTGATGCTGGAGTTTTCTAGCCTGGGGGCATTTGTTCAGCACCTGGACAGCTTGACCGCCATCGTAGAAGCCAGCCAGCACCAGGGGCTCAAGCGCGCCGCCGTGGTGGTCGAGAAGGCCGTCAAGGACCAGATCGGCCATTACCAGCCCGCGATGGGGGATTTCCCTGCCTGGGCCGC
>NZ_JBWKVR010000054.1:0-2717 GCF_059421805.1 Rhodoferax sp. GW821-FHT02C08 | reverse complement strand
CCGGTATTGCTGAGCCAGCCATCGTTGCCCAGGACCAGGTCGCCCGCGTTGGCCACCAGTACCCCGGCGTTGCGCACGCCTAGGCCGGCCTCGGTACCGATCAGGGTGATCTTGCCCGCGTACATGCCGCCGATGGCCGATACGTCCAGCGCGAAGCTGGGGGCACTGCCGGTGCCGGCGATCGCTGTGGTGGCAGTGGCCGTGGTGGTTCCTGCATCGACACTGATCTGGTTGGCGCCGGTGGTGATGTTCAGGGTGTTGGCCCAAATGCCAGCATTGAGGCTGACGGCCCGCGCCAGGATGGCGGTGTAGTCCGTGCTGCTGGCATCCAGCCCGGCGCCGGTGATGGTGATGGTGCCGGTTTGTACGCGGTAGCCGTCCAGGCTGCCCCCGTTCAAGATGGGCGTGCCGGTGGTGAGGGTGGCACGGCTGGTGTTGATGAAGCCTGCGCCGTCCACCAGGATGCCGGCCGGGTTGGCGATGACCACCTCGGCGCGCTGGCCCGCGACTTCGATGGCGCCGCGCAACTGGCTGGGGTTATTGGAGTTCACCTCGTTCAGGATGATCTTGGCGCTGCCGGTCGCCAGCCAGGGGTTACCCTGCACCCAACCGCCGAGCTGGGTTTGCACATTGGTGCGGCTGTTGTTCAGTACCGCGCCGTTGTTTTGCACGTCGAACTGGCTGTAGGTGTTGCGCGATACGCCAGCGGCGCTGGGGGTCTGGATGTTCACCAGGGGGATGTTGTTGCCGCTGCCGGTGGTCAGCACCGTGGGGCGCTGGTTGGCGGGGGCGCTGGGGTCGGAGACGATTTGTGCACGCACATTTGGCGTGATGGAGACCAGGAACAACACCGATACCAGCGCCAAGGCCAAGGGCTGCAAGCTATGCACGCCCGCCAATATGGCTGCACCGACGCTGCGGTCGCTGCCGCCCGCTGAAACACTGCGCCGCTCTCCGGCCTTGCCTTGTGCCGTCGCAGTCTCTGCCACGACCATCATGCAGTTACGGGCTTTGTTGAAGACGATGCGGTAGAGCTGTTGGTTCATGGTGTGGGGCGAGGTTCAGGAATATGAGAAATTACGCAGAAGCATCAAAATTGATAGCTATATGCGTAGTTTTTATCTGTGCTGGAGACTGTTTGGACTTGAATTTCAGAAGCTCAAGCTCAGGTTGAAACCGGCAGTGGTACCCGCCGTCTTGAAGCCATCGGGCTGGCGTACCGGCTGGCCGGCGAAGATGTCGTAGCCCAGGCTGCGTAGGTTTCCGCGCAGCCCGATGGCGGCTCCGGTGAGCCGGTGGCCGACCAGGTTCTGGCTGCTGGGGCCTCCGACTTCGCCGTGGTCCAGGGCGATGTACAGCTCCTGCCCGCTTTGTCCTAGAGCAATGCTGAGCTCTTGGCGGATGAGCCAGCCGCGCTCTGCAGACAGGCTGGATTCGCCATCGAATCCGCGCACGGTGTTGCGTCCTCCGATCGCAAAGCGGTCTTGTGGCGTGAGGGGGCTGCGGTTCCACTGGGCGCGCCAGTTGTTGCTGTAGCGCAGGCTTTGACCGGCCAGATGGAATGGACTGTTCAGGCTGGCATCTGCGGTGAACAGCGTGAAGCGAGACGTACCTTCGCCAAAGGTTTCTTCCGGTGCGGGCATGGCGCCGAACGCACCGGTTCCGTGCCGGTAAGCCAGATTGCCTTCGACACTGCCGGTGCCCAGGAATTCTTTGTGTCCCAGGCCCAGTTCCCAGCCGCCGACGACGCGGCGCTGTACTTCGACTTCGGTGTCGTCGATGAAGTTGTTGGACAGGCGCTGGAAGGCGCGCATCGATACCGTGGTTTTGCGGGTCTGGTCGCGGGACACCAGCCGCGACAGTTTGAGTTCGGTGTTGGCGCTGGTGCCGCGGTAGACGATGTCTTGGTTGGCACCGGCCACGCTTTGGTAGTAGCTGCTCTGGCTGTGGGTAAAGCCCAGCAGCCAGTAACCCCAGGGCAGGGAGTAGTGCACCGTGTGGCCGCTGGTGCCGCGCGCGCCGGCATCGGTGTCGCCCGGCAGTGCACTGTGGGCCAGGGCGCCACCCACGTTGTTGTTGAGGGTGATGTAGAACAGGTCGTTCAGGGTCCACCAGTTGTCATAGCTCAGCGTGATGCTGGCTTGGTTCTTACCGGTGCTTTTGCTGCCGCTGTCGTCGGCGGTCAGGCTCAGGCGTACTGGAAAGGCTTGCTTCCAGCTGATGACGAGGTCGCTGCTGCCGGGTTCTTGCGCTGGTTCGATCTGGATGTCGGCATCGGCGCTGGGGATGCGCTTGAAGTTTTCCAGGGCTTGCTCTACGTCGCGCAGGTTGAGGATGTCGCCGGGGCGGGCCGGCATGGCGTTCCAGGCGGTGGCACGTGCGTCTGTGTTGGCTGCAAAGCGGATCGCGTGGATGCGGCCGGGTAAAAAGCGCAGGACCAATTCACCGGATTTGAAGTCTTGCGGCTCGGCCAGCACGCGGCTGGTGACATAGCCTTTGGCGATCAGGGCGTCCTGGGCACGCTGGATGACCAGGCCGATGCCTTGGGCGCCCAGGCATTGCTGGAGAGGGCTGTCTGTGCCCTGCGGACCGGCGATGGCGTTCAGCACCCACTGAAAGTGCTCGGCTTGGTCGCCGTGCAGAGCGACGTTGTGCAATGCAAAACAAGGGGCTTCGTTGCGCGGCAGGCTTTGCGTCGGCGCGGCTACGGGGCTGGG
>NZ_JBWKVR010000053.1:0-3087 GCF_059421805.1 Rhodoferax sp. GW821-FHT02C08 | reverse complement strand
GGACAAGCGGTTACAGCTGCTTTCGTAAATTGCCTGGGAGCACGGGATAGGGGCACATTTCGCGGCAAACTGCGGCCCTCCACAAGGTCCACGCCCACCGCCATGCCCACCGATTTGACCGCCCTGCTCCAAGCATTCACCAGCACGAGCCGCCTGTACGAGTTGACCCTGGGCGCGCCAGAAGCCGCCTCCAGTGAGACCCCCAGCCTGCTGGTAGAAGCCTTCGCGGCCAGCGAATCGCTGCACAGCGTAGGCAGCCGCGACATCATCGCCCTGAGCACCCAGGCCGACATCGCCACCGACCAGCTGCTGGGCCAGCGCGCCAGCCTGCAGACCAGCCTGTCCGACGGCAGCCGCACCCCCTTCACCGGCCTGGTGGTGCAAGCCGCCCAGCTGGGCAGCTTCGGCGGCCTGGCCCGCTACCACCTGCGCGTGGCACCCTGGATCTGGCTGCTGGGCCAGTCGCGCAGCAGCCGGGTCTGGCAAGACATGTCCACCACCCAGATCGTGGACGCCGTCTTCCAAAGCTACCAGGCCGTGGCCGCTTGGCGCTGGAGCGACGAAGTTGGCCCCTTCCTGCGCAACACCCAGGGCAACACCCCACCCCGCAGCTACTGCGTGCAGTACCGAGAAACCGACCTGGCCTTTGTCTCCCGCCTGCTGGCCGAAGAAGGCCTGGGCTGGCGCGTGGAGGAAAGCGACTCCGCCCCCAGCGGCCACCAGCTGGTGCTCTTCGCCGACTCCAGCCAAACCAGCGCCTGCCCCGAAGACGCCACCAGCGCCCACGCCCTGGGAGGCGCCGGCATCCGCTTCCACGGCGCCAGCGCGCTGGAAGAGCAAGACGCCATCCAGGCCCTGGTGCACAGCAGCAGCCTGCCCCCGGCCCGCCTCAGCCTGCAAAGCTTTGACTACAAAGCCAAGGCCTCCAGCAGCGTCAGCATCCCCCTCTTCCCCAGCAACGTCCCCTTCAGCGGCGGCCCCAACGCCCCCCAGCTGGAGAGCTATGACAGCCCCGGCAGCTACGCCTTTGCCGACGCCACCCAGGCCCGCGCCGCCGCCGACCGCATCGCCCAGGCCCACCACAGCCAGCGCAGCCGTTGGCAAGGCCGCAGCACCGTGCGCACCCTGCGCCCCGGTACCCGCTTCACCCTGGTGGGCAGCCCGCGCCAAATGACCAACCCCTCCAGCACCGGCAGCAACGCAAGCAACGACAGCAGCAACCAGGACCCCGAGCTGCTGGTGCTCGGCGTCACCAGCATCGGCATCAACAACCTGCCCCGTCCGGCCCAAGAAGCCCTGGCCGAGCTGTTCGGCCCGGTGCCGCAGCTGCTGAGCGAGCTGCTGCAGCAGTTTTCCATTCAAGACAAAACAGCCTCTAGCGCAGATTCCACCTGCGCAAGTAGCTATGAACTCGATAGCACCCGTGTTGATTTAATCCCCATCTCCGCCCTCATCGCCCAGGCCCAGAAGCTGGGCTACGCCAACCGCTTCGAGGCCATCGCCGCCCAGCAACCCTGGCGCCCGGTGCTGGCCGATGGCACCGGCCTGCGGCTGAACCCGCGCCCCACCGCCTGGGGCAGCCAGACCGCCATCGTCATCGGCGCCCAGGGCGAGACAGTCCCCAGCGGGGCGGACGAGACCTTCACCGACCGCCTGGGGCGCATCCGCATCCGCTTCCACTGGCAGGGCCAGGGCAGTGAGAGTGCAGACGACAGCACCAGCACCTGCTGGGTCCGTGTGCTGCAGCGCAGCGCGGGCGGAGGCAGTGGCGCCGGCATGGGCGTGCAGTTCATCCCCCGCATCGGCCAGGAGGTGCAGGTGCAGTTTCTGGAAGGCGATATCGACCGCCCCATCGCGGTGGCCGCGCACTACAACGGCCAGGGCGAAGGCGGTGTATTGCCCAGCCCCGGCGGAGCCCAGAATGCCGATGCAGACACCAGCGTGTTTGATGCCGCCAGCGACACCCGCTACAGCGGCCAGGGCAACCTGGTCGGCACGGGCTCGGGCGGGCACAGCCCCGTCTGGCATGGCGCTGCGGCAGGCAGTGGACCATCTGGCCAACGCAACGCCAGTGCCCAGTGGGGTATCCGCAGCAAGGAATATGGTGGTACCGGCTACAACCAGCTGGTGTTTGACGATACCGACGGCCAAGGCCCCCAGGGCAGGATCCAGCTCAAAACCACGCAAGCCGCCACCGAGCTCAACCTGGGCCATCTGCTGCACACCGCAGACAACTACCGGGGCAGCCTGCGCGGCACCGGCACCGAGCTGCGTACCGACGCCTATGGCGCCATCCGCGCCGGCGCCGGCCTGCTCATCAGCAGCTATGCGCTGCAGCACAGCGCCAGCCGCCGCGACCCGGCCGGCGACAACAGCGCAGGCATGGCCCTGCTCAAACAGGCTAGCACCCTGGCCGCATCCTTCAGCCAGGCCGCCACCACGCACCAGACAGTCGCCCTGGCCAGCCATGTGGGCAGCACAAAAGCCAACGCCAGCGCACTCAACGACCAAGCCGCCCCCCTGCAAGCCCTGTACACCGCCGCCAGCGGCATGCTGGACCCGGCCAGCCTGGCCCAGGCCCAAAGTGATGCCGCCGCCAAAAGCACCCAAGCCAGCGACGGCAAACTACCGCACAGCACCGACGCGGTGCTGGGCATCGCCGCACGCGGCGGCCTGGGCGTGGTCGCAGGGCAGAACATCCAACTCAACAACGGCGAGACCACCAGCCTGATGAGCGGCCAGGACAGCCAGTTCGCCAGTGGCGGCCAGCTGCGCGTGCACACCGGCCAGGCCATCGGCGTGCTGGCCGGGGCCGTCAAAGCTGGAACCAACAACAACGGCCTGCAGCTCATCGCCGCCAAAGACGACATCGACCTGCAGGCCCAGGCGGGGGAACTCAAAGTCCAGGCCAAGGGCCAGGTGGATGTAATAAGTGCCAACGCCCACATCGACTGGGCTGCGGCCAAGCGCATCCGCATCGCTACTGCTGCCGGGGCCAGCATCACCATTGAGGGCGGGAACATCACCACCACCGCGCCGGGGCAGATCACCGTGCATGCTTCTGAGAAGGTGTTTGAGGGGCCGGGG
>NZ_JBWKVR010000052.1:0-5398 GCF_059421805.1 Rhodoferax sp. GW821-FHT02C08 | reverse complement strand
AGAGCGACGTTGTGCAATGCAAAACAAGGGGCTTCGTTGCGCGGCAGGCTTTGCGTCGGCGCGGCTACGGGGCTGGGCAGCCGCACGTCCGGGCTGGGCTGCAGGCGTTCGCGCTCCAGGCGTTCGCGTTCTTGCTGGCGCTGTAGTTCCAGGGTGGGGTCCGGCGAGGCGCTGGGCGGGGGAGGTGTTTGTGCCCATGCGGCGGTGCCGCATAAGGCGCCGAGCGCGTATATCAATAGGCCGCTGCTCAGGCGCTGTGGAAGCCGTGCGGATGGTCTTTGTATGTAAGGCAATTGGTAACAAATGTATTTTTAAAGTTACATATATTGTCCTTCGTACAAAAAACTCACACGCTTAACCAAGGGTTAACTCGCAGGGGAAATCCTCAAATTGGAGGATGCGTCCCTTTGTAAAGCTTATTGGCTGCGTGACTTATTTCACAAACGTGTGTAAATGAGCCACTTCATTCAAAGAGGCTCATTTATTTTTCCGCGCAGATCACGCCACCGCCTAGGCACACCTCGCCGTCGTACAGCACGGCCGACTGGCCGGGGGTTACGGCCCATTGCGCGTCGGGGAATTGCAGTGCAAAGCCGTCGGCGCTGGCGCTGGTCAGCGTGCAGGGCGCGTCCGCCTGGCGGTAGCGGCTCTTGGCGGCGTAGGCTCTTGGGGCGGGCGCGTGGCCGGCGACCCAGCTGGCGTCATCGGCGGTAAGCTGGTGCGACTGCAGCCAGGGGTGATCGTGGCCCTGCACTACCCACAGGGTGTTGCGTTCCATGTCCTTGCGGGCCACAAACCAGGGCGCGTGCTCGCCGCCGCCGCGCTGCGCGCCTTTTTCCTTGATGCCGCCGATCCCTAAGCCCTGGCGCTGGCCCAGGGTGTAGAAGCTCAGGCCCACATGCTTGCCCAGCACACGGCCTTTTTCGTCCTTGATCGGGCCGGGCTCCTTGGCGATGTAGCGGTTCAGAAAGTCGCGGAACGGCCGCTCGCCGATGAAGCAAATGCCGGTGGAGTCTTTCTTGGTAGCGTTCGGCAGCGCCATCTCTGCGGCGATGCGGCGCACCTCGGTCTTGTGCAACTCGCCCACCGGAAACAGCGTCTTGCTCAGTTGCGCCTGGTTGAGACGGTGCAGAAAGTAGCTTTGGTCCTTGGACGGGTCCAGACCTTTGAGCAGCTGGAACTGGCCGGCCACCTCACGCACCCGGGCGTAGTGGCCGGTGGCAATCTTCTCGGCGCCCAGGCGGATGGCGTGGTCCAGAAAGGCCTTGAACTTGATCTCGGCGTTGCACAAGATGTCGGGGTTCGGCGTACGGCCAGCCTGGTACTCGCGCAGGAACTCGGCGAATACGCGGTCTTTGTATTCGGCGGCGAAGTTGACGTGCTCGATCTCGATGCCGATCACATCGGCCACGGCGGCCGCGTCCACGAAGTCGATGTTCGACGAGCAGTACTCGCTGTCGTCATCGTCCTCCCAGTTTTTCATGAAGATGCCGATGACCTCGTAGCCCTGTTGCTTGAGCAGATAGGCGCTGACGGCCGAATCCACGCCGCCGCTCAAGCCGACCACCACCCGTTGTTTGCTGTGTGTACCCATGGCCCGATTGTAAAAACCTGGGGCACATCGGCGGCCTGGCGCCTGCAGTGGCGCCAGGCCGTGTAAGGGCATCACTGCAAAAATGAGAGCTGCTAGCGTAGGTGCTGCCTGCGCTACAGGTCTTTTTCTTATAAATTTGCAGACGCGGCGCTGGCCTACAGCCAAGCACGGCGCGGGACGCTAAGCTCAGGCTTTTTTTTGCAGGAGCCGCTTTTGCTACGACGCCAATTCCTCTCCTACAGCAGCAAGACCCTCAGCGCCGCGGGCTTGGCCACCGGTCTGCCCTGGCTGTCGTCATTGGCCCAGGCAGCGGGGCTGAAGCCCATGGGCCAGGCCCAGCCGTTCGACTACGCCTGGCTCAAGGGGCGCGCGCGCGAGCTGTCCGGCAAGCCCTACCAGGCACGCTCGACCACGCTGCCGGCCGGTATTGCCAACCTGAACTGGGATCAGCACCAGGCCATCCGCTTCCGCGACGACCACGCGCTGTGGGGCGACGACAAGGCGCGCTTCGTGGCCAAGTTCTTCCACCTGGGTCTGTTCTTCAAATCGCCTGTGCGCATGTACGAGGTCAGTGGCGGCCAGGCGCAGGAGCTGGCTTATGACCCGGCCATGTTCGATTACGGCAAGAGTGGGGTGGACGGCAGCAAACTGCCGGCCAACCTGGGCTTTGCCGGCTTCCGGCTGAACTACCACACCGATCCGGTGCGCGATGTGGCGGCCTTTCTGGGCGCCAGCTATTTCCGCGCGGTGGGTGGCGAATGGCAGTACGGTCAGTCGGCGCGGGGCCTGGCGGTTAACACGGCCCAGCCCTATCCGGAGGAGTTTCCCGACTTCATAGCCTACTGGCTGGAAAAGCCAGACCCGAAGTCGCCCACCCTTACCGTTTACGCGCTGCTGGATTCGCCCAGCGTCAGCGGCGCCTACCGCTTCCTGATCACACCGGGCGATACGCAGACCATGGACCTGGACGTGGCGTTGTACCCGCGCAAGACCATCGAGCGCATGGGCATCGCGCCCTGCACCAGCATGTTTCAGACTGGCGAGAACGACCGCCGGATGGGTTGGGACTGGCGTTACGAGATCCACGATACGGACGGCCTGGCAATGCATACCGGCGCAGGCGAGTGGGTCTGGCGGCCGCTGAGCAACCCGGCGCAACTGCAGTTCAATGCCTTCCAGGACAACAATCCGCGCGGCTTCGGCCTGATGCAGCGCGACCGCAACTTCGACCACTACCAGGACGACGGGGTGTTCTACGAAAAGCGCCCCAGTTTGTGGGTGGAGCCGAAAAGCGGCTGGGGCGCGGGATCGGTGCAGCTGGTGGAAATTCCTACCATGGACGAAACCTTCGACAATATCGTGGCCTTCTGGAACCCGGCCGAAAAGCCGCAGCCGGGTCAGGAGCTGCTGTATGCCTACCGTCTGCACTGGGGCGGAAACCCGCCGGCGGTACGCATGGAGCTGGCGCGTTGCGTGGCGACACGTACCGGCCTGGGCGGTGTGGTGGGGCAAAAGCGAACGGCGTATTCGCGCCGTTTTGCTGTAGATTTTTCTGGCGGGGACTTTGCGCTGCTGAACGAGAAAACCAAGGTGGAGGCGGTGATCAGCGCCTCGCGCGGCAAGGTGGAGCTGACTTCGGCTCGCCCGCTGGCTGCCATCAACGGTTGGCGGGCGATGTTCGATCTGCGCCCTGACGGAGACAGTACCGCACCCATCAACCTGCGCATGTACTTGCAGGCCGATGGCCAGCCGCTGACCGAAACATGGCTTTACCAGTGGGCGCCGCCCCCGCTAGCGGAGCGCACGCTGTATTGAGCCAGCCTGGGGCCGGCCGCCGCTACCATGTCGGTCCAAACATTGCGCACGCGTCGAAGGTGTGCAGCAGCGAGTCAGGACTTTTTATGAAAATTTGTATTTATGGTGCCGGCGCCATTGGTGGCTGGATTGGCGCACGCCTGGCGGCCCAGGGCGAGTCTGTGAGCGTGTTGGCGCGTGGCGCCACGCTGGAGGCGCTGCGTACGCACGGCCTGCGCCTGCAGCAGGACGGCAGCCTGTTGCAGCTGCCCGTGCAGGTGGCCGACAACGCCGCCGCCCTGGGCGTGCAGGACCTGGTGGTGGTGGCCGTCAAGGCGCCGGCGCTGGCCGACGTGGCACGCGGCATCGCCCCGCTGCTGGGGCCGCAGACGATGGTGCTGACCGCCATGAACGGCGTGCCCTGGTGGTTTTTCCAGGGCTTTGGCGGCGCCTACCAGGGCACGCCGCTGCGCGCGGTGGATGCCACGGGCGCGATCGCGGCGGCCATACCGGCGGAGCAACTCATTGGTTGCGTGGTGCATGCGGGCACCTCGGTGCCCGAGCCGGGCCTGGTGCAGCACCATTTCGGCAACAAGCTGATCCTGGGTGAGCCGGCCAGCGGGCGCAGCCCACGGGTGCAGCAACTGGCGGAGTTGCTGGCGCGGGCCGGCTTTGAGGCGCCGGTGTCCGACTGCATACAGAAAGACATCTGGTTCAAGCTCTGGGGCAATATGACAGTCAATCCGGTGAGCGCGCTGACCGGCGCCACCACCGACCTGATCATGGTCGACCCGCTGGTCTGTGGCTTCACCACCCGGGTGATGCTGGAGGCCAAGGAGATTGGTCAGCGGCTGGGCATTCCCATCGACCAGCAGCCGGAAGACCGGCACGCCATCACCCGCAAGCTGGGGGCTTTCAAGACCTCCATGCTGCAGGACGTGGAGGCTGGCAAGTCGGTGGAGTTGGACGCTTTGGTGACGGCGGTGCAGGAGCTGGGCCGGCTGACCGGCGTGGACACGCCATTCATGGACGCACTGCTGGGCCTGGCGCGCCTGCATGCGCGGGTGCGCGGCCTGTACCCGGCGGCCTAGCTTATTTCGGGCGCGGTGTACACCAGGTCCAGCGGGTAACGCCGACCGGCCAGGTAGTCCTCCACGCAGCGCAGCAGTAGGGGGCTGCGGTGGCGCGCGGTGCTGGCGCGGATTTCGTCGGGCGTCATCCATAGTGTGCGCACAATGCCGCGGTCCAGCTTGCGCTGCGGCTGCAGGGCACCCAGGTCGCCGCAGAAGGCAAAGCGCAAATAGGTGGTGGACTCCTGTGTGCTGGTGTTGCGTAGCTGGGCCTGGTAAATGCCGACCAGGGCCGTGGGGTTGAAGAGGTAAGTGGTTTCCTCCAGCGCCTCACGCGCGCAGGCTTCCACCAGGGACTCACCAGCCTCCAGGTGACCGGCCGGGTTGTTCAGGCGCAGGCCTTCGGGGGTGTGTTCTTCCACCAACAGGAAGCGGCCGTTGTACTCCACCACGGCGGCCACGGTGACACTGGGTTTCCATCTGCTTTTCATGCATCCATTATGCGGACTGGCTGTCGCCTGGGTGTCGGTGTGTCCGGGAGCGTCGGCAAACTCAGTTAAGCTTGTCGGCAGAAGACATTAACTTTGGCGAAATTCCGCGAAAAGTATTGATGTACACCACCTTGATCCCATCCAGAGGAGACAAATATGCTGATTGGCGTGCCTGCCGAGACTGCGACCGGTGAGACCCGCGTTGCTGTCACCCCCGAAACCGCCAAGAAGCTCAAAGCCCAGGGCCACACGGTGCGCATCCAGTCGGGAGCCGGCGTGGCCGCCAGCGTAACCGACGAGGCCTACCAGGCCGCCGGTGCGGAGATCACCGACGCTACCGGCGCCTTCGGCTGCGATCTGGTGCTCAAGGTACGCAGCCCCTCGGACGCCGAAGCCGCGCTGATGCGCCCCGGCACCACCCTGGTCGGCATGCTCAACCCGTTTGACGC
>NZ_JBWKVR010000051.1:0-5460 GCF_059421805.1 Rhodoferax sp. GW821-FHT02C08 | reverse complement strand
CTAGCATGCTTTTTAGAGCATGCCCGCAAAACGTTTCCGTTTTCTTTAGTGCTTATTGCGTAAACACTAAAGAAAACGCCCAGTCAGCTGACTGGGCGTTTCTTGCTGTAATAGCCTGACGATGACCTACTTTCACACGGGAACCCGCACTATCATCGGCGCAGAGGCGTTTCACTGTCCTGTTCGGGATGGGAAGGAGTGGGACCACCTCGCTATGGTCATCAGGCATAACTTGTTGCCACCCTGACATCGGTCAGGGCAACGAATTCATAGAGATTTAATCAGCTCCGGTATCGCACCGGATATGTGTTTTTGAATGCGTCACTTGGCATAACTAATCCTTGATACCACTTGCGTAGATCAAAGTTATAGGGTCAAGCCGCACGAGCAATTAGTATCAGTTAGCTTAACGCATTACTGCGCTTCCACACCTGACCTATCAACGTCCTGGTCTTGAACGACTCTTTAGGGGGCTCAAGGCCCCGGCAGATCTCATCTTGAAACGAGTTTCCCGCTTAGATGCTTTCAGCGGTTATCTCTTCCACACTTAGCTACTCGGCAATGCCACTGGCGTGACAACCGATACACCAGAGGTGTGTCCACTCCGGTCCTCTCGTACTAGGAGCAGGCTTCCTCAAATCTGCAGCGCCCACGGAAGATAGGGACCAAACTGTCTCACGACGTTTTAAACCCAGCTCACGTACCTCTTTAAATGGCGAACAGCCATACCCTTGGGACCGGCTACAGCCCCAGGATGAGATGAGCCGACATCGAGGTGCCAAACACCGCCGTCGATATGAACTCTTGGGCGGTATCAGCCTGTTATCCCCAGAGTACCTTTTATCCGTTGAGCGATGGCCCTTCCATACAGAACCACCGGATCACTATGTCCTGCTTTCGCATCTGCTCGACTTGTCAGTCTCGCAGTTAAGCACGCTTATGCCATTGCACTATCATCACGATGTCCGACCGTAACTAGCGTACCTTCGAACTCCTCCGTTACGCTTTGGGAGGAGACCGCCCCAGTCAAACTGCCTACCATGCACTGTCCCCGATCCAGATAATGGACCTAGGTTAGAACCTCAAACACACCAGGGTGGTATTTCAACGTTGGCTCCATGCGATCTAGCGACCACACTTCAAAGCCTCCCACCTATCCTACACAGATCTGTTCAAAGTCCAATACAAAGCTACAGTAAAGGTTCATGGGGTCTTTCCGTCTTTCCGCGGGGAGATTGCATCATCACAAACATTTCAACTTCGCTGAGTCTCAGGAGGAGACAGTGTGGCCATCGTTACGCCATTCGTGCAGGTCGGAACTTACCCGACAAGGAATTTCGCTACCTTAGGACCGTTATAGTTACGGCCGCCGTTTACTGGGACTTCAATCAAGAGCTTGCACCCCATCATTTAATCTTCCAGCACCGGGCAGGCGTCACACCCTATACGTCCACTTTCGTGTTTGCAGAGTGCTGTGTTTTTAATAAACAGTCGCAGCCACCGATTTTTTGCAACCCCGTTGGGCTCCATCCGCGAAGGACTTCACCTACTAAAGGCACACCTTCTTCCGAAGTTACGGTGTCAATTTGCCGAGTTCCTTCTCCTGAGTTCTCTCAAGCGCCTTAGAATACTCATCTCGCGCACCAGTGTCGGTTTGCGGTACGGTCGTGTGTAGCTGAAGCTTAGTGGCTTTTCCTGGAAGCAGGGTATCACTCACTTCGGCTGCAAGCAGCCTCGTTATCACCCCTCATCTAAGCCCGGCGGATTTACCTACCAGGCACGACTACAGGCTTGAACCAACATATCCAACAGTTGGCTGAGCTAACCTTCTCCGTCCCCACATCGCACTACACATCGGTACAGGAATATTGACCTGTTTCCCATCAACTACGCATCTCTGCCTCGCCTTAGGGGCCGACTCACTCTACGCCGATGAACGTTGCGTAGAAAACCTTGCGCTTACGGCGAGGGGGCTTTTCACCCCCTTTAACGCTACTCATGTCAGCATTCGCACTTCTGATACCTCCAGCAGGGTTTACACCACCACCTTCACAGGCCTACAGAACGCTCTCCTACCACTTGCAATAAATTGCAAATCCGCAGCTTCGGTAACTGGCTTAGCCCCGTTACATCTTCCGCGCAGGACGACTCGATCAGTGAGCTATTACGCTTTCTTTAAATGATGGCTGCTTCTAAGCCAACATCCTGACTGTTTTAGCCTTCCCACTTCGTTTCCCACTTAGCCAATTTTAGGGACCTTAGCTGGCGGTCTGGGTTGTTTCCCTCTTGAGTCCGGACGTTAGCACCCGGTGCTCTGTCTCCCAAGCTGTACTCGTCGGTATTCGGAGTTTGCATTGGTTTGGTAAGTCGCCATGACCCCCTAGCCAAAACAGTGCTCTACCCCCGACGGTAATACTTGAGGCACTACCTAAATAGTTTTCGGAGAGAACCAGCTATTTCCAAGTTTGTTTAGCCTTTCACCCCTATCCACAGCTCATCCGCTAGTTTTGCAACACTAGTCGGTTCGGACCTCCAGTGCGTGTTACCGCACCTTCATCCTGGCCATGGATAGATCACTTGGTTTCGGGTCTACACCCAGCGACTGAATCGCCCTATTCGGACTCGGTTTCCCTACGCCTTCCCTATTCGGTTAAGCTTGCCACTGAATGTAAGTCGCTGACCCATTATACAAAAGGTACGCAGTCACCCCTTTCAAGGCTCCTACTTTTTGTAAGCATGCGGTTTCAGGATCTATTTCACTCCCCTCCCGGGGTTCTTTTCGCCTTTCCCTCACGGTACTAGTTCACTATCGGTCAATGATGAGTATTTAGCCTTGGAGGATGGTCCCCCCATATTCAGACAGGATTTCTCGTGTCCCGCCCTACTTTTCGTTAACTTAGTACCACGCGTCTGTTTTCACGTACGGGGCTATCACCCGCTATGGCTAGCTTTTCCAAGCTATTCCGTTAACAGTCGCGCTATCACTAACAGGCTTTTCCGATTTCGCTCGCCACTACTTTCGGAATCTCGGTTGATGTCTTTTCCTCGAGCTACTGAGATGTTTCAGTTCACCCGGTTCGCCTCGCATGACTATGTATTCATCATGCGATACCCCTAAGGGTGGGTTTCCCCATTCAGAAATCTCCGGATCAAAGCTAATTTGCCAGCTCCCCGAAGCTTATCGCAGGCTATCACGTCTTTCGTCGCCTATCATTGCCAAGGCATCCACCACATGCTCTTATTCACTTGACCCTATAACTTTGACGTCTCTTTACAGAAACACCGCCGTTGTCTTCAAGGAATGTTTGATTGGTCTTTCACCAATCGCGTTATGCCGTAAACAACTACAGCCCTTTCGAGCTTTCATCGTTAATTTTGAATTTCAAACCAAAGTCTGAATATTCGTTTTGACGCAATCAAAAATTTGTCGCTAGCGGCACGGTCTGCACTAAACCTTTACGAATGTGCAGTTTCCGCTAGCAACGCTGATTAAACTCTATGAATTTTTAATGAACAGCCGATTAACCTTTCGGTTAATTTATATCGATCAATAGATATTGATCAACAACAAAGTAGCCTCGTTAAAAGCCACTTTGGTGTTGAATAGATAAGCACCAACAATATTGGTGGAGGTGACAGGACTCGAACCCGCTACCTACTGCTTGCAAAGCAGCCGCTCTCCCAGCTGAGCTACACCCCCACAAAAACGGCAGTGTTGTTGAATGGATGGTGGGTCTGGTTGGTTTCGAACCAACGACCCCCGCCTTATCAAGACGGTGCTCTAACCAACTGAGCTACAGACCCAAGCCGGTCGCTCTGAGATTCATTTCAAACAAAATCAAGGACTTCGTTTAAAAATTGTCTTAGCGACAACCTTCCAACAACCGATAAGTGTGGGCATTCAAATTTGATTGCAGTTTCCAGAAAGGAGGTGATCCAGCCGCACCTTCCGATACGGCTACCTTGTTACGACTTCACCCCAGTCACGAACCCTGCCGTGGTAATCGCCCTCCTTACGGTTAGGCTAACTACTTCTGGCAGAACCCGCTCCCATGGTGTGACGGGCGGTGTGTACAAGACCCGGGAACGTATTCACCGTGACATTCTGATCCACGATTACTAGCGATTCCGACTTCACGCAGTCGAGTTGCAGACTGCGATCCGGACTACGACTGGTTTTATGGGATTAGCTCCCCCTCGCGGGTTGGCAACCCTTTGTACCAGCCATTGTATGACGTGTGTAGCCCCACCTATAAGGGCCATGAGGACTTGACGTCATCCCCACCTTCCTCCGGTTTGTCACCGGCAGTCTCACTAGAGTGCCCAACTAAATGTAGCAACTAATGACAAGGGTTGCGCTCGTTGCGGGACTTAACCCAACATCTCACGACACGAGCTGACGACAGCCATGCAGCACCTGTGTTACGGCTCTCTTTCGAGCACGAAGCTATCTCTAGCGACTTCCGTACATGTCAAAGGTGGGTAAGGTTTTTCGCGTTGCATCGAATTAAACCACATCATCCACCGCTTGTGCGGGTCCCCGTCAATTCCTTTGAGTTTCAACCTTGCGGCCGTACTCCCCAGGCGGTCAACTTCACGCGTTAGCTTCGTTACTGAGTCAGTGAAGACCCAACAACCAGTTGACATCGTTTAGGGCGTGGACTACCAGGGTATCTAATCCTGTTTGCTCCCCACGCTTTCGTGCATGAGCGTCAGTACAGGTCCAGGGGATTGCCTTCGCCATCGGTGTTCCTCCGCATATCTACGCATTTCACTGCTACACGCGGAATTCCATCCCCCTCTACCGTACTCTAGCTATGCAGTCACAAATGCAGGTCCCAGGTTGAGCCCGGGGATTTCACATCTGTCTTACATAACCGCCTGCGCACGCTTTACGCCCAGTAATTCCGATTAACGCTCGCACCCTACGTATTACCGCGGCTGCTGGCACGTAGTTAGCCGGTGCTTATTCTTACGGTACCGTCATTAGCCCACCGTATTAGGGCAGACCGTTTCGTTCCGTACAAAAGCAGTTTACAACCCGAAGGCCTTCATCCTGCACGCGGCATTGCTGGATCAGGCTTGCGCCCATTGTCCAAAATTCCCCACTGCTGCCTCCCGTAGGAGTCTGGACCGTGTCTCAGTTCCAGTGTGGCTGGTCGTCCTCTCAGACCAGCTACAGATCGTCGCCTTGGTGGGCTTTTACCCCACCAACTAGCTAATCTGATATCGGCCGCTCCAATCGCGCGAGGTCTTGCGATCCCCCGCTTTCATCCAGAGATCGTATGCGGTATTAGCACAGCTTTCGCTGCGTTATCCCCCACGACTGGGCACGTTCCGATATATTACTCACCCGTTCGCCACTCGTCAGCTTAACCTGTTACCGTTCGACTTGCATGTGTAAGGCATGCCGCCAGCGTTCAATCTGAGCCAGGATCAAACTCTATAGTTCGATCTTGA
>NZ_JBWKVR010000050.1:0-6328 GCF_059421805.1 Rhodoferax sp. GW821-FHT02C08 | reverse complement strand
CCATGGCATAGCTGGCGCTGCTGGTGTTTTGCGCGGAGGCAACCACCAGGTTGTTGCCCGCGGCCAGCAGGGTGCTGGTCTGGGAGGTGATGCTGCTGCCTTGCACCGCCAGGTCGTTATTGGCGATGACGGTGACGGTGCCCCCGCCCAGGCTGCTGCCCATCGCTACATCCTGGGACCGGCTGGCGACTTCCGTGCGGCTGGTGGAGCGCACCCCGGTGTTATGGCTACCGGCATTGGTCGTAGCCAGCTCGCTGTGCTGGTTCTGCGTGCCGATGAGGATGTCGCCGGCGGCCTGTAGGCCCAAGGCGCCCTGGCTGAGCTGGATGCTGCTGGCCTGCAGGGCAATATTGCCGCCGCTGGCCAGGGTCAGGTTGTCGCCCGCGCGGATGCGCGTGCCCTGCAGTGTCTGGTCATCCTGGTGCAGGCTATCGCTGTGGCTGCGCCCGCCGCCACTGCTGGCGGCATGGCTGTCCACCTGCAGCCGGTCCACGGCGGCGCTGAGGTCGATATTGCCCTTGACGGCCAGGGTGCCGCCCCCGGCCAGGTCCATCTGCGCGCCCACGGCCGTCAGGTTGCCGCCCACCTGGGCCAGGGTGGTTCCGCCCACGCTGACGCTGCTGGTGGTGTTGAAGGTCTCGGTGCTGCTGGCCGCACCCCGGACACGGCCCGTGTAGGCGATCTGCTTGGTGTCACCGGTCTGCACCGCGCCCAGGTTCCAGTCGCCGCCCACCAGCGCGGCCAGGTTACCGCCCACGGCCAGGCGGGCGCCGTTTTGCGTGAAGTCCCCGCCGGTGCGGATGACGGCGTCGCCTTGCACGTCGATGCTGGCGATGCGGTCCAGCAGGGTGCGGCTGGCCGAGCCTGCCGAGCCGGCAGCGCCGCTGATCTGGTAGCCCTGCGTGGTGGTGGTGCTGGCCAGCAGCAGGCTGCCGCCCGCGTCCAGACTCAGGCTGCCGGCCTTGAGCTGGGCGTTGCTCAGGTCCACATTGCCCCGGGTGCTGATCTGCATCAGGCCACCGCTTTGCAGGTTGCCGCCCCGGCTGTCCAGGCTCACACCGTCCAGCACCAGGTTGTTGCTGGCGCGGATGGTGCCGCGGTTGACCAGGCCCTGGCTGTCGTACAGCTCGATGTTGCCAGCGGCGATCAGGGGGCCGCTGGGCAGCAGGTCACCTTCCTTGACATGGGCCAGGTACAGCACGGGTACCAGTACGCGCTGGCCTTGCACTGTGCGCTCTTCCAGCATGACCACATCGGTGGTCAGGCTGGCCATTTGTGCATCCGTCAAGGCAATGCCGGGGGTGATGTTGAAGGCCTTGGCGGTGGCGACACCGGCGCTCAGCAGGGCCTGGTACTGGGCCTGCTCGTTGCTGTAGCCGCTGAGCTGGGTGCGCCCGGTGAGGGCCAGCACCTGTTCGCGCACCAGGCGCTGCTCGTAGAAGCCGTCGCCCAGGCGCTTTTGCGTGGTGTCGGGGTTGTAGCCCAGCTGGTTCAGGTACCAGTCGCTGGAGAGCCAGGTCTGCTGGTTGGTGAAAGCGGGGTTGGTTTCTACCAGGTAGTGGCTGGTGGGGTTGGGGGCCAGGTGGAACAGACCGCCACTGGAGCCGGGTAGGGTGATGTTGTTCAGCACGCTGGGCGCGGTGAGGGTGTTGACGGCCAGGTTGCCACCCACCAGGCCGGTGGCTACCAGGTTGGGGTTGCTTTGGGGTGTGCTGCTGCGGGTGGGGACGCTGGCGCCGCTGGTGCTGCTGTGGCCCACGGCCAGGGCGTTCAAGCTGTTGGCGGCGGCAATGGCTCCCACCACGGCGATGCTGGGCGCAAAGGCTCTGCTGCCTGCCTGGGTCTGAACAGGGCCACTTGTGCCAGACGCTGCCGCTGCCGCACCGGCGCCATTCAACAGGGTGACGCCTACGCCGCTGATCGTACCGAGCGCTGTGAAGCTGCTGTCGTAGCCAGCTAGCACGACGTCGTCGGTTTGTGGTCCCCAGCGGCTGTCGAATGCGCCATAGGTCAATGTGCCGCTGGCCGAATAGGTAGGCCAGATATGGCCGTCGTAGGTGCGGTAGACATAGACACCGCTGCTGACTGTGCGCTCCAACAAAGGCGTGGCACCGCGCCAGGAGTCATGGTCCATGGTGGCGTTGCCCAGGGCGATGCTGCCGGTGGCGGCGACCTTGCTCCAGTAGTTTTGCAGCAAATTGGCATCAACGCTGATGTTGCCGCCTGCGAGGATGCGTGCTTCGGGGCTGACGCTGGTGAGCGCGTTGCGCTGGGTGGTTTGCGTGTAATCGGTGTAGAGGTAGTCGCTGTTGAATTGGCCACCGTGGGGCATCTCGATATAGCGGCCACCGACGACGTTCGGGTTGGCCTCGGTCCACGTGACCCGGCCGCTGGTGCTGGTGCCGTAGTCGGTGAAGGTGTCACCCGCCGTGAGGGTACGACGGGTGTTGGTGATCTGGTTGGCGGCCAGCAGCATGCTGGCGCCGGATTCGATCTGGGCGGATTGGTTGAGGATGCTTTGTGCGCGGATGGCGTTGCCGTTGGCGTCCACGCCGCCGGCCAGGATGACGTTGCCCATGCCGTAAATGAGGGTGCTGGGGGGGGTGTCGGTGGCGGTAGTGTCGTCGCGGTTTTCTATCACGGGGGCGAGCAGGGCCAGGGTACCGCTGCTGCTGGCCGCGCCCAGCAGGGCGCCGGGGCCGGTGTTGCGGATGGCCTGGCCGGCTTGCAGCGTAAGGCTGCCCATGCCCACGATGCTGCCTTGGTTGGTGATGGTGTCGCCGGCGGTGAGGGTGACGTCCTGCCCGGCGATTTGCGCGGTGGAGGTGTTGCTGATGTTGGCTGCATCTATGCGCAGGTCGCCCAGTACCTGCAGCGTAGCAAGGTTGGTGAAGCTGCCGGTAAAGGCCAATGACAGCGCGCTGTCGGCCTGCCATTGCGCAGCGCCAGTGTGGGTGTAGTCGCCCAGCAGCTTGGCGCTAAGGGTGCCTTGGCTGGTGACACTGCCGTCAAAGCTGAGACTGGCGCTGTCGATCAGGACGCTTTGGCCGGCGCCGAGGCTGCCGCCGGTGTTGGTGAGCGCCAGGGTTTTGGCCAGGCTGTTGCTGGTGCTGCTGGCCTGGGTGTCCTGGATGCTCAGGTTGCGTGCGGATGTCAGCACGCCTTGGTTGTTGTTCAGGCTGCCGGACCCGGTGATGCTGAGGCTGTTGTCCGCCCGGATGTTGCCGTTCTGGTTGTTGATGCTGTTGGCTTGCAGTGTGACGTTGTAGCCAGCGATGCCTTTGGTGGTGCTATTGGTGCTGCTGTTGTTGATGCTGGCGGCTTGCAGCAGGGTACTGCCGCCCGCGCGGATGGAGCCGGCGGTGTTGTTGATAGCGCCCGAGGCTACGTTCACGCTGAGGTTGCCTACGGCTTGAATCTGGCCGCTTGCGCTGTTGTCCAACCCTGTGCCGCCCAGTAATAGGTTGCCACCACTGGCCAAAACGCCGCCCGTATCGTTGGCAATGTGTGCCGCGGCAATGGTGAGGTCGCCTCTGGTCGCCAAATAGCCCGCGCTGTTGAGGAGGTCACCCGTGGTTAGGTTGGCGTTGCCTTGGGCCAAGATGCCGCCAGTGGAGCCGCTGTGCGTGTTGGTGAGGGTTTGGCCAGCGGTATTGATGGTCAGGTTGTTACCCGCCTGGAGCAAGCCGGTGTCGTTGTTCAGTGCGCCACTGTTGATGGTCAGGTCGCCACTTCCCGTATTTCCAGCATTCGTACTTCCGGTGGCGATGATGCTGCCGCTTTGGTTGCCAAGGGCTTGGCCGTGGGTTTGGATTTGGACACTGTCGCCCGTTATTGCGCCGCCGGTGTTGGTGAGCGTGCCGGTGTCGAGCGATGTGTTGCCCGCGGCTTGCAGACGGCCAGTGTTGTTGTCGAGCGCCGCTTGGCTGACCACCGCCAGGCTGCCTTGTGCGCTGATGATGGCGCCGGCATGGTTGCTCAGACTGGCTGCCTGCAGGTCCAATGCGCCATTGCTGGCGATGGTGCCGGTGTTGTTGTCGAGGCTGCCGGGTAGCTGGAGCTGGAAGCCGCCGGTACCCGTCTGCAGAATGGTACCGCCTACATTGGACAGGTCGTGTGCGCTGATGCCCAGCTGGGCGGCAGAAACTGTGCCAGCGTCGGTGGTGATGGTCTGCGTGCTGCTGGCAGTCAAGGTTTGGCTGGCCACCAGCGTGGCGGTGCTGGCGGTGAGTGCGCCTGCGTTGGCGGTAATGGACAAGTTGGCCGCGCTGGTCTGGCTGCCAGAGATATCGACGCTGGCGCCACTGAGGCTGGCGTTACCACCGGCCACGTTTTGCCCATGGGCTGCCAGGGCCTGGCCGGTGCTGACGGTCAGGTCGCCGGTGCTGGCGAGGCTGCCGTTGGCCTGCAGGCCGGCGGCCAGCAAACTACCGGTGGCACTGCTGAGGCTGTCTGCGTTGATGTTGGTGTTGCCCTGGGCGGCAATCACGTTGCTGTTGCTAAGGATGCCGGTGGCGCTGAGGTTGGCATCGCCGCTGGCGTAGACGGTGCCGGTGTTGGACAGGTTGGCACTGCTGACAATGTCTAGGCTGTGGCCAGCCAGCAGGCTACCCTGGTTGCTGATGTCGCCCAGGCTGCCGGTGCTGTGCAGGTGCAGGTCGTGGCTGGCGGCGATCTGGCCGGTGCCGGTGTTTTGCAGTGCGCCGCTGGTGGTGATGTTGAGGTCCTGTGCGCTGATGCTGCCGTTGGCGTTGTTCAGGCTTTGCGCGGCGATGGTGGCCATGCCGACGGTTTGTACGGTGCCACCGCTGTTGTTGAAGCTGCCGGGCAGGTTCAACTGGAATGCACCGCTACCGGTTTGCACGATCTGGCCACTAATGTTGGACAGGTCGTGTGCACTGAGGCCGATGCTGGCGGCCGAGACGACGGCACTGTCGGTGCGCAGGGTTTGCGTGCTGCTGGCGTTCAGGCTTTGGGTGGCTACCAGCGTGGCATGGCTGGCGTCCAGATTGCCGCTGGTGGCGCTAAGCGTGAGATTGCTGGCGCTGGTCTGGCTACCGCTCAGGTCCAGGGTGGAGCCGCTCAGGCTGGCATTGGCTGCGGCGATGTTTTGCCCATGGGCGCTGAGGTTCTGGCTGGTGCTGACCGCCAGGTTGCCGGTGCTGGCCAGCGTGCCAACAAGCGTCCCATCAGCCAGGAGGCCGGCGGCGAGCAGGCTGCTGGTGCTGCTGCTCAGGCTTTGCGCGGTGACCGTGGTGTCGCCCCGTGCGGCCAGTACCCCGCTGTTGCTGACGGCTCCGCTGGCGTCCATGGTCTGGCTGCCCATGGCATACAGCGTTCCGCTGTTGTTGACTGTGCTGGCCTGCGTGTGCAAGTTGGCGCCTGCGAATACGCTGCCGGTGTTGCTGAAGTCGGCCACGGTCAATGTGGTATTGCCGTTGGTGGCCTGCAGGGTGCCTCGGGTGTTGCTGAGCGTGCCGCCGTTGATCTGGAGGTTCTGGCTGGCGGCGATGCTGCCGTCGGTGTTGTCCAGCTGGGTGGTGGTGCTGACACTGGCGGTGATGCGGGCGCTCTGGTTGGCGGTAATGCTGCCGTGGTTGTTGTTGATGCTGGGGGCGCTGAGCACCAGGTTGCCATTGCTGGCCAGCGTGCCGCTGCTGTTGTTGACGCTCTGGCTGGCGTTGATGGTGGTCTGGCCGGTACCGGTCTGCTGGATGCTGCCGTGCTGGTTGCTGAGCGTGGTGGCGGTGATGTTCACCTGGTCCGCCACCAGCGTGGCGTTGTCGTGCAGTACGGTGGCTGCGCTCAGGTTCAGTGTGCCGTTGGAGGCGGTTTGCCCAGCTTGGCCGTTGAATGTGGTGGCGGTGATGGCCAGGGTACCGGTGCCGACATGGGTGATGTGGCCGCTGGTGTTGTCCAGGGTTTGGGCGTTCAGGCCCAGGTTCTGGCTGTTGGCTGCGATGGTTCCGCCGGTGTTGTCCAGGTTGCCCGCCAGGTTTAGCGCCAAGTCACCGGTGCCGGTTTGCAGCAGCTGCCCACCCACGTTGGAGATGTCATGCGCAGCCAGGCTGAGCTGGTTGGCCGAGAACACGGCGCCATCGGTGCGCAGGGTTTGGGTGGTGCTGGCGGTCAGGGTCTGGCTGGCGATGACGGTAGCGTTGGTGGTGGTGACATCACCTGTGGTGGCTGCCAGGCCGAGGTTGCGGCCGCTGAGCTGCCCGTGGCTGATATCGACGCCGCTGCCGGTGAGCTGCACATCGGCACCAGCCAGGCTTTGGCCCGCCAAGGTGGCTGTGCCCGTGGCGGTGACGGCGAGGTTGCCACTGCT
>NZ_JBWKVR010000049.1:0-9377 GCF_059421805.1 Rhodoferax sp. GW821-FHT02C08 | reverse complement strand
GCGCGCGGCTGTGACGACCCGGCCACTTCCATTGACTGTTCTTCGATACTCTGAGGCAGGTAGCTAATCAGGCAAAACAAAGGCTTACACCTGATACACACTGGCTTGACGCAGATCAACTGCAGTGTCGGGCCATCGGTCGCACAATGCCATCACACACCACACATAGTGGATGGAAGGAGCGACTATGTTGAAACACATTTTGCTGGCCACCGACGGATCTGCCGCCTCTGACCATGCGGCCGAAATGGCCGTGGACCTGGCGCGCAATATGGGCGCCAAACTGACAGTTCTGTATGCCGTAGACCCTTACCCTTATCTGGCCGTGGGTGAAATGAGCACCGAAGGCCTGCAGCACTACATGTCAGCCGCACAACAGGATGCCGCCGCCGCCCACAGCAAGGTGGCGGCCCTGTGCAAGCAGGGCAGCGCAGTGACATTGATACCAGTGACTGTGGAAGAGCGTGCCGTGGCCAGCGCCATCGTGGAGTACGCCAATGGCCAGGACGTGGACCTGATCGTCGTGGGCTCGCACGGGCGCTCGGGCATTGCCCGGTTGCTGCTGGGCAGCATCGCCACCAAAGTGCTGGCCGAATCCACGCTACCGGTGTTGGTGGCACGCTGACTGATTGCGCTCAGCCACCGGCCCGGCTGAGCACCCAAAAAGCCACAAAAAGCCACAAAAAGCTTTAAAAGCTGTGGGCGGGCTGGGCTAAAACAGGCGTGGCACGACAAGCAGGCGTAGTATTTAGGCATCTGGATTGCTTAGCAATATCTGCATCCTTATCTACCTGGTACTTGATGCCGCATTGCCATTTTCCACAATGCCCTGTCCCATGAAACCCGCCCGCTCCACCGTTGCCCACTACAGCCGTCGCGTCAAAGCGCTCACAGCTTTGCTGGTGCTTTCGGGTGCGATCCACAAGGCGGGTGCAGAAGCACCGTTATTCCCCGTAGCCCTGGCGGTATCCACGCCTGTTCCGGTGGGGGGCGGACAGGCTTCGGCTCCGCTATTGAGCCCACAGACCCGCTGGCAAAGCAGCTTGGATGCATTTGCCAAAGCCGACAACGAACGGCTGCCTGCCAGTGATGGCGTTCTTTTTGTGGGTAGCTCCACGATCAGGATGTGGACCAGCCTGTCGGACGATTTCAGACAGGTGCCGGTGATCATCAACCGCGGTTTTGGTGGTTCCACCATGGCCGATTGCAACCACTTCGTGCGCGAACTGGTGATCCGCTACAGGCCCAAGCAAGTGCTGGTGTATGCAGGCGATAACGATTTGGCCGAAGGTCGCAGTCCAGCTGATGTGAGAGACAGCTTTGCAAAATTTGTACGCAGCGTGAGAGCGGAGTTGCCAGAAGCCCGCATTTCCTACATCTCGATCAAGCCCAGCCCGTCGCGCGTTGAACTGCTGCCAAAAATCAAGCAGACCAATGCACTGATCTCCGACTATGTGCACAGCTTGCAGGACGTGCGCTACATCGACATCTTCCAGCCGATGTTGAACGCTGAGGGCCAACCCCGGCCCGAGTTGTTTCAACCCGATCAGCTGCATCTGAACGAAGCCGGTTACCGGCTATGGAAGTCGATCATTGCCGCGCAGCTTCCGGCGTCCACGCCAGCCCAAGTGCCGACTGCGCAAATTGCCGGCAGCCATTAAAGGCCACTGTCAACGCCACGCTTTCAAAATTAAAAGCGCACGCCCGAGCCGCGAATCCCTACCTCCATCCGGTGCAAACGGTCCAGCCTGAGCGATACCCGGGCAACCCCATACAGCACACCAAAGCAGCCCGCCAGCAACACCACATCTACCCACCAGGCATGGGCGAACGGGTCGCCTCCCAAAAAAGTCAGCGCCAGCAAAACAATCACCAAATGCGCGGAAAACACGGGCAATGAGGCTGCACCCAGCACCTCCAGCCATGGCAGGCTCGATATCCGCGACGCAAGCGCAGAACCAAAATGAAGAACCACCACCATCAAGGCAAATAAATCCAGCAGCCGCAGCGGCCCGAGCAACCATTTGTCAAACAACATATTCAGGTTTTGATCGGCACCAAATGGCGCTTGCCCCACGCCGTGCCGCCATACGAACCCGGCAAACGCCATCAGCACCGCCAACACAACGGCCCAGTGCGGAAAAACAAAAGGCCGCGCATCCTTCGCGTGGCGGCTCGCCCCCATCCACAGGCCCAACACCCAAAGAAACTGCCATGAAAACACCGAGAACGCACCAACTTCACGGATAGGCACAGCCAGCCCCGTTAACGCAACGGTGGCGCCATACACCCATGCCCCTAGCCCAAATTGCGACAACAGCCATGCGCATAGGCTCCAGGTCATCACCCCGTTCCATCCGTGCCGCAAGGCATATGCCAAAACCCAGGGACTGGCCAGCATATAGAGGATATACATGGGCAGGATGTCCAGCAGCGGCGGCATATATACAAGCAACAACCCAGCCCCCAATGCGGTCAACGGCTGCGCCAGGTAAAAAGACATCAAGTTGGTCACGGCGGGTTGCTCCACCCGCAAACCGACTGCGGCAACGGCAGTGAATAGAAACAACAGCATGGCAACATGGCATGCATAGACCTTGATGGCCCGCTTCCAAAACGCCATACGCATGGCGTCAATGCCATCCCGTTGCGCCAACTTGGCGTATACCAAGCCCGCCATGTACGCGGACAAAAGTACAAACCCCTCCGCGGCCGATACAAATCCAAAGGGCTGCCCGAGGGGCGAACTCAGCCGCGTGGGTAAGTGCGTCACCGTCATGAGCACCAGCATCAGGCCGCGCATAGCATCCAGCTCCCAACGCCGCGTCATGGAGGGTTCACCTTGAGGCACACAACATCAATGTAGAAAACACGACGAATTTGCATAAAACATGGCTTGCGGAACAGCGGCTTGCGGTAGCGAAAGTGCATGCCTTCGGCAACGCCGTGGCGCCGAAGCTGCTTAAGCCCCACCTAAGCCGGAGGCCGCGATAATTGCACGGAGGAAACACAATGCGACTACTGCTCGTCGAAGATGATCCCATGATTGGCGAAACTGTGCTCGACGTACTGCGCGCCGAGCACTTCGCCGTGGACTGGGTCAAAGACGGCGCCATGGCAGACACTGCGCTGAGCACCCAGCAGTACGACTTGGTGCTGCTGGACCTGGGCCTGCCCAAAAAAGACGGGCTGGACGTGCTCAAGTCCCTGCGCTTGCGCAAGGACAGCACACCGGTACTGATCGTTACCGCGCGCGATGCCGTGGCCGAGCGCATCAAGGGCCTGGACGCCGGAGCCGACGACTATGTGCTCAAACCCTATGACATCGACGAGCTGCTGGCCCGCATCCGCGCCCTGACGCGGCGCAGCGCCGGCCGCGCCGACCCGGTGCTGGAGATCCACGGCCTGCGCCTGAACCCCATCACCCACGAGGCCGCGCGCAACGGCCAGACCATCGCCCTGTCGGCCCGCGAATGGGCCGTGCTGGAGGCACTGATGGCACGCCCCGGCGTGGTGTTCTCGCGCGCCCAGCTGGAGGAAAAGCTCTACAGCTGGAAGGACGACGTCAGCAGCAATGCCGTCGAGGTGTACATCCACGGCCTGCGCAAAAAGCTGGGCAGCGAGCTGATCCAGAACGTGCGTGGCCTGGGCTACGTGATTCCGAAGCCATGACCAGCCCGTATTCCCTGCGCCGACGCCTGCTGGGTTCGGTGATGACCGCCATCCTGGCCGCCGCGCTGTTCCAGGCCGCATCCGCCTACCACGGGGCGCTGCAGCAGGCCGACGAGATGTTCGACTACCACCTGCAGCAAATGGCCTACGCGCTGCGCAATGGCACCCCCAGGCAGCTCGATCCGTTGGAGTCAGACGACGACACTGACTACGAGGTGCAGATATGGAGCGCCAACGGCGTGCAGCTGTTCCAGTCGCACCACAACCGGCTGCCGCCGCAGGCCGTGCTAGGCTTTTCGGACGTAGAGCAGAACGGCACGCGCTACCGTGTGTACTCCATCCAGACCCCGGCGCAGACCATCCAGATCGCCCAGGACATGAGCGCCCGCCAGGCCCGCGCCCGGGCTCTGGCGGTGCGCGCCATGCTGCCCATGGCCTGGATGGCGCCGCTGCTGATGCTGGCCCTGTGGTGGGCCATACGCCATGCGCTCAAGCCGCTGGAGCGCACGCGCCGCCAAATTGCCACCCGCGCCGCCGACGACCTGTCCCCCCTACCCGACAGCGGCCTGCCCGACGAGGTGCGCCCCCTGGTGCACGAGCTGAACCTACTGTTCGCCCGCGTGCATGCGGCGTTTGATGCGCAAAAGTCGTTTGTGGCGAATGCCGCGCACGAGCTGCGCTCGCCCCTGAGCGCGCTCAAGCTGCAAGCCCAGGCCCTGGGCCGTGCGGCCGATGGCCCGGGCCGCGATGTCGCCGTGGCCCGGCTGCACCAGGGCATAGACCGCGCCATCCGGCTAATGAACCAGCTGCTGGTGCTGGCCCGGCAGGAGTCCGCAGCCGATACCCCGGCACAAAAGCTGAATCTGCAAGACCTGGTGCGCCTGGCCGTGGAAGAAGCCCTGCCACAGGCGCATGAGCGGCAAATGGACCTGGGTGTGAATGCCGACGCCCCAGCCTGGGTACAAGGCCACGCCGAGGCCTTGCGCATTCTGCTACGCAACCTGCTGGACAACGCGCTGAAGTACACGCCAGCGCAGGGCCGGGTGGATGTGGGCCTGGTTGCTACGCCGGACGGCGCCACCTTGACCGTGGAAGATTCTGGCCCCGGCATTGCGCCGGCCGACCTACCCCATGTGTTTGACCGCTTCTACCGCAGCGCCGAAGCGGGTGCCAGCGGCAGCGGCCTGGGCCTGGCCATTGCCCAGGCCATCGCGCAAGCCCACAAGGCCACGTTGACTCTGGACGCATCACCCACGCTGGGCGGGCTGCGCGTGACGTTGACCTTCCCGCGTCCCGGTTAAATCGTATCCAGCAGCCGCGCGAACGCCTGGGAACGACCTTGGCGCGAGGCATCGCGCACCGCCGCCGGGTTGGGCAGGGCCACCGACTGGCTGCGCACCGCGGCCACGAAGCGCGGCAGCAGCTCGACCATGGCGTCGACGGAATCCAACGGAGCAATGGCATCCAGACCCGCACCGCGCAGCACGCCCGCCGTGTCGCCCACCGGGTCGGTCAGGCCCAGCAGGGGCCTGCCGGCGCGCAGGTATTCATAGATCTTGGCGGGAATCTGCGCATTGCAGTTGCTGGCCTGCATGACCAGCAGCGCGTCCACCGACAGCATCTCGGCCAGTGCCTGGCGATAGGGCACGGCGGGGCAGAGTTCTATGAAGTCCTGCACGCCGTACTGGCTGGACAGGCTGGTCAGCAGATCGTCGTGCGCCGAGGCACGGAAGCGGATTTTCAGCTGCTGCGGTTGCAGGCCGCCCTGGGCACGCAGGCGCTGCAAAGCCTGGAACAGCTGGGTCGGGTCGCGCTCAGAGGGGTAGACGATGCCGCTGTGCAGCAACACCACGGGCTGGTCGGCCGCCAGCGGCTGGGCAGACGCGGCCGGGGCGTTGGCAAAGCTTTCCTCGTCATAACCGTTTTCCAGCACCGCAATGCGGCTGGCGGCCTGGGGGTAGCGCTCGCGGTACATCTGCGCGGCACCGGGCGTGGTGAACAGCGAATAGCGCGCCTGCTCCAGCGCCTGCTGTTCAATGCGCTGGTAGCTGCGCCAGGTTTCGGGGTCGGCGGGGTAGCCCTCCTGCGCCATGGGGTCGCGGAAGTCGGCCACCCAAGGGATGCCGGTCTTGTGGTGCAGCTGCTGGCCAATCACATGGGCCGTGGCAATCGGATAGGTGGACCAGATGGCATCCGGCTTGTACTTCTTGACCATCTGCAGGCCCTGGCGCAAGGCGTCGAAGCGCCAGCTGACCCAGCGGTCGGGCCGGGCCATCCAGCCCATGTAGCGGCCCTTGATGTTCAGATGGCGCGCGGTGTCCAGGGCGAAGGCGCGCTGCACCACCGTCTCGGGCGGCACATCGGCCAACAGGTCGGGGCTGGTGCGCTCGTAGGCTTGCTCTTCGGCCGTCAGCACCAAGGGACGCCAGCCCAGCGCGGGCAGATGCTGCACAAACCGCAATGTGCGCTGTATGCCACTGCTGCCTGCCAAGGGCGGGAAGTGGTAGGCGATCATCAAAACTGTTTTCAAACGGCTGGCCCTGGGGTTGTGTTCTATGCAGCCAGAGATCATACGGGCAGACGCCGATCCGCCCGCATCCGGCAGAATGCCTGCCATTCATGCCCGCCACCCTCTCCAACCGCCCCACCCTCGCCAGGCTGTGCCGCCTGTGGCTGCTGGCCTGGCTGCTGCTGGCCGGCGCGGCCAACGCGGCCACGCTGCTGCGGGTCGGCCCCCTGCATACTATCAAAACCATAGCTGCTGCCGCACAGATGGCGGGCGACAACACGCTGATTGAAGTAGATGCCGGCGACTACCTGGGCGACGTGGCGGTATGGACCCAATCCCACATCACGCTGCGTGCCGTGGGCGGCCGCGTGCGGCTGCAGGCCCAAGGCATGGCGGCCGAGGGCAAGGCCATCTGGGTGGTGCGCAGCCCCCAGTTCACGGTGGAGGGCTTTGACTTCTCCGGCGCACAGGTAGAGAGCCGCAACGGCGCCGGCATACGCTTTGAAGCCGGTAGGCTGGTGGTGCGCAACTGCAGCTTCACCTACAACGAGATGGGCCTGCTGACCAGCAACGACGCGAACGCGGTGCTGGAGGTGGAGGACAGCGAATTCGCCTACAACAGCCGCCCGGACGGCCACAACCACAACCTCTACATAGGCCGCATCGCGCGGGCCACGGTCAGCGGCAGCTATTTCCACCACGCCCACACGGGCCATCTGCTGAAAAGCCGGGCCGCCGCCAACTACATTCTGTACAACCGCCTGACCGACGAGGCCGGCGGGAGCGCCAGCTACGAGCTGGAGTTCCCCGATGGCGGCGTGGCCTATGTGATCGGCAACATCGTGGAGCAAGGCCCGCTGACCGAAAACCCGCATGTGATTTCCTTCGGCGCCGAAGGCTATGCCTGGCCCAGCAACCAGCTTTATCTGTCGCACAACACCCTGGTGGACGATCTGCCCGGCGGCGGCACCTGGCTGCGCGTCAAACCCGGCGCCGACGCGGTGCTGGCCGTCAACAACCTGTTCATAGGCCCCACGCCGCTGCCCAGTGCGCCCAACACACCAGGTACCTGGCGCAACAACTTCCGGCTGGACCGCAGCGCCTTCGCCCCCGGCTACGACTACCGGCTGCGCGCCGACAGCCCCCTGGTCGGCAAAGCCATGGCCCCTGGCAGCGCCAACGGCCAGGATCTGCGGCCCCTGCGCGAATATATTCACCCCGCGCACAGCGCGGCCCTGAGCACTGCGGGCAATGCCCCGCATAATCCCGGAGCGCTGCAGCAGCTGAACCCGGCCCGGCCTTGAGCTTTCCAGCCCCCGCACTACTGCACTTGTATCGGCTTTTCATACCCTATCCGCCCATGTCCTTGACCCCCTCCTCACTGGTGCTTGGTTCCCCCCTGTTTGCAGATGCCCGCCTGGCCACACTGGCCCGCTCCGACGGCGCGGTAGCCGCCTGGCAGGCCGCCTTTGCTGACAACCCGGCCACGGCCGCGCTGCAGGCCAGCGGAGACTTTGCCGTGGCGCTGCAAGAGGCATCCGGGCGCACATTTCTAGCGGTGGACCGCTTCGCCGTGCGCAGCCTGTGCTACCGCATCCAGGACGGCCAGCTGCGCTTTGCGGCCCGCGCGGACGCGCTGGCCGATGCCAGCGCCGAGGTGGACCCGCAGGCTATTTTTGACTACCTGTTCTTCCACGCCATCCCCTCGCCGCGCACCATCTTCAAGGACGTGTTCCGCCTGCCGGCCGGCCACTACGCGGTGTTCGACAAAGGCCAGCTGCTGGTGGCACCTTACTGGGTGCCCACATTCAACGAGCAGACCGGCGCCTCTTTTGACACCCTGCGCGACGAATTCCGCAGCCTGGTGCGCAGCGCCGTGGCAGGCGAGCTGGATGGCGGCAAGGCCGGCTGCTTCCTGAGTGGCGGCACCGACAGCTCTACCGTGGCCGGCATGATCGGCCAGGCCGCAGGCAAGCCCGCCGCCACCTACTCCATCGGCTTCGACGCCGAGGGCTATGACGAAATGGAATACGCGCGCCTGGCCGCGCGCCACTTCAAGACCGAACACCACGAGTACTACGTCACCCCCGAGGACCTGGTGCGCAGCATTGCCGACGTGGCCGCCTCCTACGACCAGCCCTTCGGCAACTCGTCCGCCCTACCCTCGTACTACTGCGCGCGCATGGCCAAGGACGACGGCGTCACCAAGATCCTGGCCGGCGACGGCGGCGACGAGCTGTTTGGCGGCAACAGCCGCTACGCCAAGCAGCGTGTCTTCGGCTGGTACGACGTGGTGCCCGCGCCCATCCGCAGCGGACTGATGGAGCCCCTGCTGGGCAAGACCGCCAACAGCTCCATCAGCCTGCTGAGCAAGGCCTCCAGCTATGTGGAACAGGCCAAAGTGCCCATGCCAGACCGGCTGCAGATGTACAACCTGCTGCTGCGCCTGGGCATCAGCGATGTGTTCACCCCCGACTTCCTGGCGCGCATCGACGTGCAGGGCCCAGCCGTGCAGCAGCGCGGCGTATGGGAGCAAGCCCGCACCGACAGCCTGGTGAACCGCATGCTGGCCTTTGATTGGCGCTACACCCTGGCCGAAACCGACCTGCCCAAGGTCTGCGGCACCACCCAGCTGGCCGGCCTGCAGGTGGGCTTCCCCATGCTGAACCAGGCCCTGCTGGAGTTCTCGCTCAAGCTGCCCACCGAGTACAAGCTCAAGGGCCTGAAGCTGCGCTGGTTCTTCAAGGAAGCGCTGCGCGGCTTCCTGCCGGACGAGATTCTGACCAAGAAGAAGCAAGGCTTCGGCCTGCCCTTCGGCGTCTGGGCCACACGCCACGACGGCCTGAAAAAGCTCGCCAGCGACTCGCTGAACAGCCTGGCCACGCGCAACATCGTGCGCCCGGACTTCATCCGCAGCCTGCTGGCCGAGCGCCTGCAGGAGCACCCCGGTTACTACGGCGAAATGGTCTGGATTCTGATGATGCTGGAGCAGTGGCTGCAAAAGCACGCGCCGCAGTTCAAGATGCCCAGCTGAGGTCGCAACCGGCATCTGCTCTCATTTTTAGTATCAAAAAATATAGCTGCCAGCGCACATATCTATTGCGCTAGCAGCTATTTTTACCTGATTAGCTACCTGCCTCAGACAGACTTGAATTTTGGTTCAGATGCGCCATACTGGTGTTTCATCCAGTTGTGT
>NZ_JBWKVR010000048.1:0-10194 GCF_059421805.1 Rhodoferax sp. GW821-FHT02C08 | reverse complement strand
CCATCCGCGGTATCCGTCATCGGATCCACAGGCAGGCTGCGGATATAGCGTTTCTCCACCAAGCTCTGCAAGGACGCTGGCAGTTGCCCGGTAGCCTGGCGATCCACAGAGGACAATGCGCAACCTATGCCGAATCCATGGATGAATTTGGCTATGCCTTTCGGGCCATCGCCAGAGATATTGATTTACCCGACTTTCGGGTCCGTCATCCCGAAATCGAGGTGGACAGCCAGGCAGACCGCAAGGCCAAAGACTATGTCTTTGGCAACCCTGGCAACCGGGAGCAATTCGCGCGATGGGCTTTGCAGGCTTGGCGGAATTTTCCGCATCCAGCGGACTTCGATCTGGCGATCACGCCGTACCTGTATTACTTTGATCAGTTTGCATCAGAACATGCCGGGGTCAGAATTGGATCGGCTCTAACAGTAAAACCAAGAAAATTTCTATCAGCGTCCGTCATTGCTGTGCCCCAAATCAAATGGGCGGTGATGTTTCGTTTTTTGTCATCCCAGCCCAGTCAACATGCTATCGGAGTCAATTGACATCGCTTTTGCCAATCGGATGAAAATCTGTCGTTCAGTGGCTGTGGCAAGCTTTTTCTCCTCGCGAAAAATAGCAACGGCAGTTCGAAGGGCAAGTCCATATTCACCAACGTCAAAGAACTCCTGAATTTCATCGCGTTCTGCGGCAGACAAAGCGGACTCACGCTGTGCCAATAATTCTGTGAAAAGCGCCTCAATTTCATTGAAATTTTGCATTGCCTACCTCAGCGTGGATTCTGCGTTACGCCCGGGCCACCTTTCGGGAATCCCGTGACTATCCGTCCATCGCTACCGATGATGACTTGAATCCTAACGCCATCTCGTGTACCAACTACAACTGTCGCTCCATCGCGACCCGGTGAACGCGTGGAACCTGGATCTGTCGCAACGTCTGATATCTCTCCAAGTATCTTGTCTCGCGACCAACTGGATGGAAACTCGCTCTTGCCAGGAATGCCGGTGCCTGGCGCGTGCCCCCCCACCCTCAGCATCACCATCTAAAACATGAGTCGCGTCCTTCGGATCAAGCAGACTTGGCTTGTCTGCCCCGTCCGACGTCATCCAAGGCTTGCACCAGTCCGGCCAAGTCACCCCGCTCCAATTCCATGTCGGCAAATAGGGGCTTGGTTTCATCCAGCCTGGTGGCACAAGACTTTGGTTTTGACTGGCTCCGCCCAATCCCCCCAAACCACCACCTGCCGCTGCGGCGGCGGCGCTCGCCGCCTGCAACCCGTTCGCATCAGTAAAACTCAGCGGATTTGCCGATACGTATACGTACAGCTACTTGTATTTAATAAATTTAGAAAGGAATGGTGCTGCAATAAGCATAACTAGATAGAGCGGAGCGACAAACATTGGGGAGAACAAACCATACACCCAGCCAAAGCTGAAAACCATGTCAACTAACATAAGTACGCCAATGAGTACAACCGTGGCTGCTGCCGAAAATCTTGCACGCTCAAATATAGTCATATGCCGGGGTGGTGGTGCCGGTGGTGACGTCATAGTGGGTGTAGGCCTTGATACGGCCAGCGTCGTCGTAGCTTACTGGCGTCGTATTCGCCAAGCAACTGGCCCGCTTCATCGTATGCATAGTAAGCGGCGCCAGTAGGGACCAAGCTGTCGGCCCCTTCTTGCCCACTGCTGACAGTTCATCGCACCCGCATTCCGCCCACCTCGACCAAATAGAGCATAGGCCGGTCTATTTGGATTATTAATTTCATCCGCCAGACATTGCTCTACACACTGTTTTTCATCGACAGGCTTGCAACTGTCGGGGTTATAAGTATCAGAGCTTGGTTTGCCAGGTCCGAATGGGCCTGCCCCACGGTCCTGCCCTCCGCATGTCATTTCACCTTTTCCATCAGGTACGCAAATGAACTGATGATAGAAAGGCGATGGATTAAGAGAACTCTGCGGATACAGCGCTGGCCCCAGCTTGTCACCAAGTGCATGCAACGGCTTGGTACACATATACGCTGTAAGACCCTCAGGGTCAGTTAATGAAAGCGGATCTCCCCCCACATAGCTGTAGGTATTAATGCCCCCATGTAGTCCGCCTGACGCACGTTCACCATAGGTTTAAGCACCCGGAAACTTGAAACGCACCGCGATCAACCAAACCAACACCATTTGCACTCCGCCGAGCCCGGTCACAATTGACAACATAACAATCGGACTACTGAGAATCCACGGTACCTGTCCAACAACCCTCTCAACCAAGAGAGAAGATGGCAGGGTTACAACATTCAAAGCAATTCCGGGCAGTAGATGCTCCTTTGTCGAACCCTCATAAAGAAAATATGAACCCCATGCCCATAATGCAATCCCCCCCAACGCAAGTGAATATATTGCCGCAAAAATCTTCATGATTAGATGCCTTTCCAAATATGCCCCTAGCGAATTCGGGTACCTATTCCAGGAGTTGCCTGCAATCCGTTTGCAAAGAAACCGGGCATAAGTGTTCCCGTTGTGAGTGTATTGAGTCCAACCCCACCCTCCTTCAATGCCCTTGAAGCTGCAATTGAGCATTGGGTGGAGTCATTCGAAGGGCTCCATGACCAGAGCTTCAAATCGCGCTCTCGTGCTGCCGCCGCATCGAACGCCTTGTCATTGGGAACATTAATCCGCCAAACCTCTGAGGCAGCACGACCTTCGGCGGCCATCGTATCTGCAAAGGACTTGGTTTGGTTCGGTCCCAATGGGTATCCATTGCTGGGAAATTGGCTAAGTATCACCTGCGTGGAGTTCGCCTCGGTAACCATCACATGCCCTACACTCGACCCCTCTGAGCGCCATATGTGCACGTCAACGTCACGCAACCCATATGGATCTACATAGCTGACCGGGTCGCCCCCCACATATGCATACGTATTAATCCCGCCATTGAGCCCAATAGGATCAGACTGCACATACCGCCCGATACTGGCATCGTAGTCCCGGTTCAGGTTGTAGCTCAACCCCGTCTCCACATCCGCATACTGCCCAGGGAAGCGCAGGTTCTGCGTGAACACGCCCAGACTCTGCGGATTGGTCTCCGGTGCCGTCGTCCCAAACGGCTCGGCCAACCAGCGCCAGCGTATGGCGTTGTTCTGATCCACCACCACTCGCGGCGTATCCAGATGGTCGGTATGGATGTAGTACACAAATGGTGGGTTGGCCACGTTAGAGGCGTCCGGCATGAAGATCGCCACGGGGGTGGATCCCAGCCACACATACTCTCGTAACGCATTACCCGCTTGGTCATACTCACCCAGCAGGTGCCCCTCCTGGTCGTATGCAAAGATCACCGTGCTGGCGGCTCCAGCTCCCGTCCCTGCACTGATGAACTTGCGTATACGTCGGCCCATACCGTCGTAGGCAAAAGTCGTCGTCATACCAGCCTTGGTCAGGGTGGTCAAACGCCCAGCCAAGTTGTAGGTGCTGGTGTAACCCGTGCTGTCGCTGGTGGTGTGGCCTGCAGCGTCGTAACCCAAGACACGCGCTGGGTTGGTCGTGCTGACCAACTGGTTGCTGGTGGCGCTGGTTGTGTAGGCGCTGGCAGTACCGTTCAGCGAGACACCGGTACGGTTTCCATTCGCGTCATAGCCAATGCTCCAACTGGAGTTGCCTGCACTTACGCTGATCACTCGCCCAAGCTCGTCGTAACCGAAGCTTTGATTGAGTGCTGTGGATGCCGTTGTAGCTGTGCCGGCCGTGGCGTCGTAGTGGGTGTAAGCGATGATGCGGTCCGCATCATCGTAGGTAATGTCGCGCACGACTCCGCCCAATCGGTAACGCACCAGGCGGCCTGAGGTGTCATAGACCCGGGTGTTGGTCTGGGTGCTGCTGCCCATCTGCCAGAGCCAAGCCGTGGGTGCCCCGAAGGGGCTGAACTGGATCTGGGTGATCAGGTTGACCGGAGTGGTGTTGGCGTCCTTACCCAACGCAATGGCACTGGGCAAGCCTCCCGTGTAGCTAATAGCCAGCTTGCGTCCAGAGGGGTACAAGATACTGACAATGTGACCTGCGGCATCGTAGCCGTAAGCAACGGTTTTGCTAATCGCCACAGAGTTGGCGCCAGTAGCTGCATTGACACTTTGCGTATCGGAAAGTACGTCACCCTGGGCATCGTAGCTGTACTGGGTGAAGCCCATCGGGTGGGATGTGCTGGTCAGCCGCCCTATGCCGTTACTGAAACCAGTGCCGGTCTGGTCGTAGACATTGGTGTAGTTCAGCGTGGTTTGTCCACTCTGGGTGTAAGCAACGCCGCTCAGGCGGTTGAGTGCATCGTAGCTATAGGTGGCGAGTACTCCGCGGCTGTCGGTACGGGTCTTGAGGTTACCTGTGGCGTCATAGGTTTGGGTCGCCGTGCCGGTGTCTGGGCTGACCAAGCTGGTGGTGTCCCCCAGACCGTTACGGTTGTATTGGGTGACTAGGCTGCGCGGGTCGGTAATCTGGGTCAGTTCATCGCGCCCGTTGTAGCCAAACCGGGTCACACCAGACTTGGCGTCGGTCGTGTCCTTGCGTCGGCTCAAGGGGTCATAGGTGCTTTGAGTGACCAGATTGAAGCCGCCAACGCCTGGGGCCTGGGTGGTCTTGGTGGGGTTACCCTGGGCGTCATATTCGTAGTTCGTCACCGGTACAGGAGACGCCAATGGAGCAGGAAGCGCTGCCGCGGTATTGATCGTTTGACTCACTACGGCAGAGGTGCTGCCCAGGTTATTGGCATCCCCTGCGTACACCGCTGTCAAGCTATGCACAACAGCCGTATTGAAACTGCCGCTGAGGGTGGCAACGCCGCCGCTCAGCGAAGCTGTACCAAGCGTAGTCCCGCCATCCAAAAAGGTAACAGTACCACTGGACCCGGTGCCGGCCACTGTCGCCGTCAGGACAACCACTTGGCCAGTGACTGCAGGATTGATCGAAGAAGCCAAACCAGTCGTCGTGGCGCGCTTAGTAACCGTTTGGCTCAAGGCAGCCGATGTACTTGTCAAATTGTTGGCGTCACCTGCGTACACAGCCGTAAGGCTGTGTGTAGCCGCAGTGGAAAAACTCTGAATCAACGTGGCGATGCCACTGCCCAGTGTGCCGGTACCCAACGTAGTGGTGCCATCCATGAAAGTCACGGTGCCGGTGGCTGTTGAGGGGGTGACGGTCGCCGTCAACGTGGTGTTTTGAGCAACCAATGCCGGATTGACCGATGAGGTCAAGGCTGTCGTGGTGGTGGCTGGCGAATTGATGGTCTGCGTCAATGCCGTAGAAGTGCTGGTCAGATTGTTGTTGTCACCTCCATACACAGCTGTCAGGCTGTGCCCCCCAGAAGCCGTAAAGCTCTTGCTCAACGTCGCAACGCCACTGCTCAGGCTTCCCGTGCCGAGTGTCGTGGTGCCATCCATGAAGGTCACGGTACCACTGAGGCTTGTACCAGAGACGGTCGCAGTCAATACCGTGACTTGATTGAGGGCCGCTGGATTCACCGAGGAGGTTAGCGCCGTCGTTGTTGCGCGCTTGTTTACCGTTTGGCTCAATGCCGTGGACGTGCTTGTAGCGTTGCTGGCATCACCCCCATAAACGGCCGTGAGGCTGTGCGCGGCTGCCGTACTAAAGCTGCCGCTGAAAGAAGCCACACCGGACGCCAGGGTGCCGGTACCCAAGGTGATCGTACCGTCCATGAAAGTCACGGTGCCGGTGGCTGTTGAGGGGGTGACGGTCGCCGTCAACGTGGTGTTTTGAGCAACCAATGCCGGATTGACCGATGAGGTCAAGACCGTCGTGGTACCGGAACCACCTCCACTGGCGACATCGCATTCCTTGGCGACACCAAGACTCGGATCACTGCCAAAGAAGCCGGTAGTGCACTGACCAGTCCCTGTGACGTTCCGATAAATCCAGCTTGAGCCAGAGCCATAACGCACAGACTTCGTCCCTGTGACACTAAAGGATCCACCTTCGTCTGCAATTTTGACCCAAGTGGTTACGTTGACAGTTTCACTGAGCGCAGCAGATGTACTGCTCGCATTGTTCGCGTCACCAGAATAGACCACCGTCAAACTGTGCACCCCGGTTGTCGCAAAGCCCGTGCTTAAAGTAGCCACACCAGCATTCAATGTGCTGCTGCCCAATACTGTGCTGCCGTCCTTGAAGGTAACGTTACCTGTGGCACTGGAGGGACTGATCGTTGCGGTAAGGACAACGACCTGGTTTTGTAGGGCTGGATTGGTTGACGCAGTCACGACAGACGTCGTATTGGCAAGACTGCCACTGGGAACATCGCATTCCTTGGCAACACCCAGACTAGGGTCGCTGCCAAAAAAGCCTGTAGTGCACTGAACTGTTCCGGTTGGATTCAGGTAAATCCAATTTGCTCCCGAACCGTAACGTACTGCCTTGGTGCCTGTGATCGTGAAGGACGCACCTTCGTCCGCAATCTTGACCCAAGAGGTTGCGTTGACAGTCTCACTGAGTGCAGCAGAAGTGCTACTTGCATTGTTCGCGTCACCTGAATAGACCACCGTTAAACTGTGCGCCCCGGTTGAAGCAAAGCCGGTGCTTAAAGTAGCCACACCTGAATTCAATGTGCTGCTGCCCAATACAGTGCTGCCGTCCTTGAAGGTCACGGTACCTGTGGCACTGGATGGACTGATGGTTGCGGTAAGAACGGTGGTCTGGTTTTGCAAGGCAGGGTTGATCGATGCAGCCAGGCCAGTTGTCGTACTCGCAAGACTGGTACTGGGAACATCACATTCCTTGGCGGTACCCAATATAGGATCGCTACCAAAGAAGCTGGTTGAGCATTGCGCCGCCCCTGTCACGCTCTGTTGGATCCAGTTGGAGCCTGCGCCATAGCGCACCGTCTTTGTTCCGGTAATGGAGAAGGAGGCACCTTCGTCCGCAATCTTGGTCCAGCTCTGCGCCTGTGCTGCGCCCATCAAACTGAACCAAGCCAGCCACGTGGCGAATCCGATATAGCCAACACGTTTAGCAAGACGCATTGCTTCGCGCAATGTATTTATTAGATCTGAATGCACGCCGCTCACTCCCTGCCGATAATTTGTTGTACCCGCCCCAGGGCGTCTAAGCTGCGGGTCAGGCTGCGTGCCAGCACCCCGGCAGGATCCTTGACGTTCTGTGCAGTGCGATGGCCCAAGTTGTCCAGCGTGTACTCGATGCGGTTGCCCAGGTTGTCCTTGGTGGCCACTTGCCGATGCGCGGCGTCGTATTCGTAGCCAATCCAGCTGCCATCAGCTGCAGTAATTTGCAGCAGCTGGCCTATCGGATCGTAGCTGTAGCTGGTAGTCCGTCCTCCTACGCTGGAGCTCAGCAGGCGCTGGCGCAAGTCGTAAGTGTTGACTGTGAGTACGCCATTGGGATCGCTGCTTTGTAGAACTTGCCCGTGCTTGTTGTACCGACTGTAGGTCGTAACGTGACCTTTGGCGTTGGTCACCGTTTGCAGATCGCCCAGTGTGTGATCAGCAGTGGTGTCGCTGTAATAAGCGTAGCTGGTCGTATTGCTCTGGGGGTCTTGGATCGTTAGCACCTGACCTGCAGTGTTGTAAGTCCAGCTGCGCGCGCGGTTGGCTACACCGCTTTGCAAGGTGGCGCTCACACCCATGTGTCCATCGGTATCAGTTGTAGCTTGCACGACCTGTTTACACAGCACAGCGATGGGCTTGCCATCGGACAGCAGCGCGGTACCAGGCGCGCAGCTGACAATCGCATTGCTATTGAAGGGGTCGGGCTGGCCGTTGTATACATTGGTGGTCAAGCGGCCCGGTTCGGCTACCTGCACTGGCAAGCGCCAGTCAGGATGCCACGTGGTGGTGGTCGTCTGTGCAACTGCGGTGCCTGCGCCTCGCGTTGTACTGAGAGGGACTCGGCGATTGATATCCCAGGTGTACATGGTCTGCGTGCCGAGAAAATCTGCGTCTGCTTCCAGCAGACCATACGCATTTTGCTGACGACTCGCTTTACCATTTGCGTGGGTTGACGACGGTTTATCTGTACTCGCAACGGCCAGGTTACTTTGCGCGATGTCGTACGTATATTTACGGCCAGTCCCCAAGGGATCAATAACTTCCGTCGATGCGCCACTGCTGCCCGGATAGTTGACGCTGAATTTGTACACCCCACCCGCATGTTCTGTACTGACAGCGCGTCCATACGTGTCGTAAGAAAAAGTTGCAAAGCGCGCACCATCTTCGCGAACGATTCCCGTTAGAAAATGAATCGTTGATGTATCTTCATATATATAACTCTGCGTTGTATTGTCAGCCTGCTTAACACTAGACAAACGACCGCTCGCATCGAATGCATAAGTTATGGCATCACCACTTGGCGTAACTATTCCACTTAGAAATCCAGAATCCGAATAATTAAAAGTCAATGCACGACCAGAACTGCCAATCACTTGACGCAACTGACCCGCACTATATCCATAAGAAATGGTTTGCCCATTGGGTTTACGCAATTCAACAATATATCCTGCTTCATTGAAATTCAACAAGGCGCCATCGGAGGCACGCTTATAACTCCAGCCGGAAGAAGTTTTGACCAAAGTATCGGATGAACCAACAGCATCCCACCCACCGTCACCAGCTCTGCGGTTGAATATTTGTAGGTATCCTTTACCATCAATTACCTTACTGACAACCTCATCAGAAGAAATCTGAATGTTGTGATTATGCGTCCAGGAAACACCCAAAACAGACGATCGATAATTTGCATCAGTTGCCCATCTACTGCGATAGGTTCTTGAAAAAGTCAAATCATCAAATCCACCTCCAGCATAATCGACAACAGTTTCAATTTTTTCTCCGGAGGCAGGAATAATGGGATTCCCAGCCTCTGCGTCACACGTCCCCCATTTAAGATCCTCGGGAGCCATGGTGACTTTAATCGGATAGGTTGGATCCGGGTATAAGTCACCACATCCTTTGCAAGTTGCTTGCACAAGCTCTGAGGTGGGCTGAGACGGTGCTGAATAAACACAAGACGCAATCCCATTTGCATTGGTTTGACTATCGCAAACCAACCGCCCCTGCACCGACCGAAGCATTAAATCAGCATATACAGGCCAATTTGGAGCAAGAACACCATCTTGATCCCATACTGTTAAAAATATATTTCCGCTATGCCCCACATAAATAGAATCAATGCCACTGATTTGCATACTGTATCCACCAGGTTTGCAAAAACCATTGCTTTCATCTAGCATACCTCTATTTGAGCAATAGAATCTATTTATTCCATTAACGGGATCAATGGCTGTTGCTGGCTGTGGAAGTCGCCAACCTGGAGGAATAGTAAAATCAAAACCCGCATGGGCTATCTTGGAAGGATAGGGAGATATGTCTGTACTACTTTCATCAACTGCCGCGCTACATGGGGAGTACGAACATACATTATGAGGTTCACCATTCAAATAATATCCTGTCGTGCACATATTTAATCCCTGCTCTGCGCATACAGCTCCCTGCGTATCAACAAGCACAGCGGCCAATTGAGGTGATGAGTTATAGTTTCCAGCAGGCATCCATTTTTCCGCCCTCCAAGTCCAATATTTCGGATTGCCCATTAGGGGAGATTGAGCCTCGGCATAAGAGGCGACACCAAACAATCCAACGCATATTAATTTAACCAAAATATGCAGTCGCCCTTTTATAATTGATTTATAAATTTCTTTTATCATTTTAAATAAATGCAAGTAAATAAATTTTTGAAAAAAGCTTATTAAAAACCCATGACAACCATTTTTAAATAGGAAAAGAAGATTTATTGTTGCCAGGAAACCATCAAACCAAATCGACGCCGCAAGCAACTTATTTCCAAGCTTATTTTTAGCAAAATTTCTTTACATGTTAAACATTTGGTTTCATTTTTTGGATTCTCTTCACATACCTTTTCCTCCTCTTTGAGTATAAAAATAGACTGTGAATTCATCCAGTTCAACTTGTAGGCCGGTAGCTGTACTCCCGTACCGTCGAAGTACCGTCTGTGGATATCACGGCCCGCACCCCACGCACCTTCCCATCCGCCGCCATCACCAACTCCCAGTCCGTTGTGCCAGTAAAGGGGTTCGCATACACCACCCGCAAGTGCCTCCGTATCGTCGCAAAGCGCCGATCCTCCAAGAGGTCCTGTAGCGTCGCCGGATACGCCCGCACGCCGCCCG
>NZ_JBWKVR010000047.1:0-11112 GCF_059421805.1 Rhodoferax sp. GW821-FHT02C08 | reverse complement strand
GTGCGCAACGCCGGGGTACTGGTGGCCAACGCGGGCGACCTGGTCCTGGGCAACGATGGCTGGCTCAGCAATACCGGAAGCCTGACTGCCAGCCAGAACCTTAGCGCACAAACCAGTGGCACTATCACCAACAGCGGCACGGTCTACGCCAGCGGCAACACCACATTGGCTGCCGGGAACAACATCGGCAACACCGGGCTGATCGCAGCTTTGGGCAACACCACAGTCACCAGCGGCGGCAGCATCACCAGCGCCAGTGGCTCCGTGCTGGCGGCCGGACTGGCCGCAGACAATACCGTGGGCAGCAGTGGCAACCTCGCCGTCACCGCCACGGGCACAGCCACCTTGGCGGGCCAAAGCCTGGCTGGTGCCGATGTGCAACTCACCGGCAGCGGCGTCGATATCAGCCACGGGCAGCTCAGCGGCCGCAACCTCGGCCTGGCAGCCTCCACAGGTGATGTCACCACCACCGGCGCCACCGTCATCGCCAGCCAGACCCTGACCGCCAGTACCACCCAAACCCTGCGCACCGATGGCGCCGTGTTCTCGGCCAACCAGCTCAACCTGGCCGCGCATGACGTGTCCAACGCAGGCGGGCAGCTGCTGCAAACCGGCACCGGTGACTTGGTGCTGAACTTGGCCGGCAACCTGGACAACACCGGCGGCACCATCGCCACCAACGGCAAGCTCCTGGCAAGCACCAGCACCCTCAGCAACACGCAGGGTCACATCAGCGCCAACCAAAGCGTGAATATTGCCGCCTCGGCCAGCCTAGACAACACCGATGGCACCATCGGCGCCGCCCAAGACCTCCGCCTGGCTGGTGGAAACCTCATCAACACACGGGGTACGGTGCAGACCACCAGCGGCAACGTAACGCTGGCAGTGGCCGATCTAGACAACAGCGCTGGCCAGATCACCGCAGCTGGCAACCTGGCCATCCAAGCAGTGAATGTCAGCAACACCGGCACCCTGTACGCCAGCGGTAGCCAGACCCTGACCACCAGCGGAACGGTCAGCAACAGCGGTGTCATCGCAGCGCTGGGCGACACGACGATAACGGCACAAAACCTCCACAGCACATCCTCCAGTCTGCTGGCAGCGGGGTTGCAGGCCGATGGCAGCCTTGCAAGCACTGGCGACTTGCACATCACGACCACCCAAGGCCTGGTGGCCAACGGGCAGAACATCGCGGCGGGCTCTGTCCGCCTGGATAGCGCATCGCTGGACCTGTCGGGTAGCCAGACCAGCGCGGTCAACCTGGCCCTCACTGCCAGCGCCGGCAACCTCAACGCCAGCCACGCCACGCTGGTCGCCGCACAGACCTTGAGCGCCAGCAGCACACAGACCCTCAGCACGGATGGCGCCGTGCTCTCGGCCCACCAACTCAACCTGGGCGCGCACGACCTGTCGAATGTGGGCGGACAACTGCTGCAGACCGGCACAGGGGACATGGCGCTGCAGGTAACCGACACCCTGGACAACAGCCACGGCGTGATCGCCAGCAACAGCCAAAACCTGGTGCTGTCGGCCCAGACACTCACCAATGCGGGTGGGCAAATCCAGCACGCGGGCACGGGGACACTATCCATCAGCACCACTGCCGCGACCGACAACAGCGCCGGCGCCATTACCAGCAACGGTGACGTCCATGTGGACGCCTACAGCCTGCGCAACCAAGGCGGCTCCCTGCAGGCCGCTGGCAATCTGGCCCTCACCACCACCGCAGCCGTAGACAACAGCGCCAGCGGCCAATTGGGCGCCGGAGGTGACGTAGCGCTGGTCACCGGCAGCATGGACAACACGCAAGGCAGCATCACCGCCAGCGGCAAGCTGAACGCCACCGCAACAGGCACCATCTCCAACACCGGCGGTCTGTTGGCCGCCATCGGCGATGTCACCCTCACGGCCGCCCATCTCAACAACAGCCAAGGCACTGTCGCCTCCGTGCAAAACGCGCTGAGCGTGAGCACCTCGGGCACCACGGCCAATGACGGCGGCAGCATCCAGGCCGCGCTGGATGTCACGCTGCAGAATGCCGGTTTGAGCAATCTAGGCAGTAGCAGCAGCAGCCGCATCACCGGTCGCAACATCAGTATCAACACCCAGGGCCAAAGCTTCAACAACAACCTGGGCACCCTGGTGGCCAGCCAAAGCGCCACGCTGCAAACCGGTGCCTTGAACAATGACGCGGGCTTGGTACAAGCAGGCACGTCGCTAGGCATCGACACCCACGGCCAAACCCTCACTAACACGCATGCGGCCGGCTACGCCAACGGCGCTGGCGGACTCAGCGCCCAGGGCGCCATGACCCTTGCCACGGGCGACCTGGACAACGCAGCGGGCTTCGTAGGCGCGGGCGGCGCCTTGACGGCCACTACCGCCCAGGTCCGCAATACCGCCAGCAGTGGCGTGGGCGGGCAGATCGTCGGCAATGCCAGCGTCACCTTCACCAGCACTGGCTTTGACAACCGTGGCGGGCAAGTGCAGGCACTGGGCAATGTATCCATCAACGTGGGGGGTGGCAGCATCAACAACACTGCCAGCCTGCTGCGCAGCGCAGGCACTCTGAGCTTGGCGGCCAATACCGTCACCAACAGCAATACACAGGGTACCGACCAGGGCATCGAAGGCTACAACGTGGCAGTTGCCGCCAACACCATTGCCAACAACACCGGCGCCATCCGCGCCGACAACAACGCCACCCTGAGCAGCAGCGGCAGCATCAACAACAGCCAAGGTCTGGTCAGCGCGGGCAACACCCTGACCGTGCAAGACCTGGGCACCACCAAGACGCTGGCGGTAACCAACACCAGTGGCAAGCAGATCGCTCTGCAGGCGCTGAGCCTGAATGCCGCCAGCCTCACGGGCAACGGCAAGATGCTGTCGCAAGGTAACCTGGCCATCACCCTGACCAGCGACTACAACAACACCGACGAAGTCACGGCCAATGGCAATGCCAGCATCAATACCACCGGCAACATCACCAACAGCGGCACGCTGCAGGCCGGTAACACCCTGTCGCTGAGCGCCAGCAACATCGACAACACGGCCACCGGCACCCTCACGGCCACCACCACGCAGCTCACCGCCAGCAACACCCTCACCAACCGGGGACTGATCGACGGGACCGAAACGCAGATCAACGCGGGCACGCTGAACAACATAGGCACCGGCCGCATCTACGGCGACCACATCAGCGTCGCCGCCGGCACGGTCAACAACGATGCCGAGACCGCAGGCGGCGTCACCACCGCCGCCACCATTGCCGCGCGCAGCCGGCTGGACATAGGCGCCACCAACATCAATAACAGCAATGGCGCACTTATCTTCAGCGCCGGTGATCTGGCCATGGGCGGCAGCCTGGACGCCAACCGCCATGCCACCGGCGCGGCCGGCACCGTTACCAACAGCGGCTCCACCATCCAGGCGCTAGGCAACCTGGCCATCGGCACCGCCACGCTGAACAACCTGAACCCCAGCTTTGCCTATACCCTGACGCCGGGTGCCAGCACCAGCAAGACCGACTACATCTCCACCGATGGCTCCTCCGTGTATGTGGAGTCCGACTTTGCATGGGTCACCGTTGGCGGGCTCACGCACCAGTGGAACAACTACAAAACCGGGGGCGGATTGGTGAAGTCCGCCCCTTCCACAGGTGGCGTGCTGCCGTCCAGCCCTTATGCCGACCCTAAATACAAGCCCTTTTACGACGGTCCCGACGCCTATGTGGCGGCCTATACCATCACCCACGGGTCTGGCAGCAACTCTGGCTCCTCCACCGACTACCCCGCCGTCTACAGCTACGACAACACCAGCAGTATCTGGGCTACCTTTGGCGTAACCGCGCCTACCATCAGCATTCCTGTCTACCCCGATCATGGGAGTTGTGACTCCTGCGAGGCCCCCACCGCTGAGGAAATCGCTGCTTACGAGGCATCTACCCAGCCGTGGAAAGACCTGCAGCTCAAGATCAATGCCTTCCGCAGCACGGTGCAAAGCGGCCTCATGTCCTTCCAGACCTACCGCAGCTACACCGAAACCACGCAAAGCGCCGAAGTCACAGCCAGCACACCCGGGCAAATTCTGTCCGGAGGTAGCTTGAGCCTGGATGTCAGCAGCGCTAACCTCAACGACAACAGCCGCATCATCGCGGGCGGCGCACTCAATATCACAGGCGTAGCGGTCAACAACCACGCCACCACGGTCACCGCCAACAACACCCGCAATGGCACCATCAGTAGCTGGGGCGTCAATGGGGAAGACTGCGATATTTTCGGCTGCGACCCGACCTATGGTTGGAATACCGGCAGCTACACGCAAAGCACCCCCACCACCCTGACCCTGGGGCTGGGTGTCACCCAATGGAACACAGGTGGCAGCGCAGCAAGCACCAGCGTCAGCAATAAGATGCTTACAGCTGCGGTGCAAGGCGCACAAACCACCGGCGGCGTGCACGTGCTGATCGCGTCGCTAGCGAACGATGCCATTGGCAGCCTGGTCAATGCCCAGACGCCTAACAGCACACGCGCAGCCACCCCTGTCCCCAGTTCGGTTCCACGCCTTACCCAGGTCAGCACCGCCAGCGGCGGCACAGTCCAAAGCGTGCTGCCCAACACCAGCCTGCCCACGGCCAGCCTGTTCCACACAGCGCCCAGCAGCACCAGCCACTACCTGGTGGAAACCGACCCGGCCTACGCCAACTACCGCACCTGGCTCAGCTCGGATGCCCTGCTCACCTCCCTGAGCTACGACCCGGCCACGGTGCAAAAGCGCCTGGGCGACGGCTTCTACGAACAACAGCTGATCCGCGAGCAGGTGGCCGAACTCACCGGCCACCGCTTCCTCACCGGCTACCAAAACGACGAAGCCCAGTACCAGGCCCTGCTGGCCTCGGGCGCCACCTACGCCAAGCAGTGGAACCTGGTGCCCGGCGTAGCCCTCTCGGCGGCACAGATGGCCCAGCTCACCACCGACATGGTCTGGCTGGTGGAGCGCACCGTCACCCTGGCCGATGGCAGTACGCAAAAGGTCCTGGTGCCGCAGCTCTACGCCGTGGTGCGCGATGGGGATCTGAGCAACACCGGAGCCCTGCTCTCCGGTGGTTCGGTCAACCTCAACCTGACGGGCGACTTGACCAACAGCGGCACCATTGCCGGCCGCAGCGTGGTCAGCCTGACCGCCGACAACATCAACAATCTGGGCGGGCGCATCAGCGGCAGCGACGTGGCCGTACAGGCTGCCACCGACCTGAACAATATCGGTGGCCAGATCAGCGCCAGCAACAACCTGCTGGCCACCGCCGGGCGTGACATCAACGTGACCACCACCACTCAGTCCACTATCACCGGCACTAACAGCTTTACCGGCATCGACCGGGTGGCCGGGTTGTATGTGACGGGCACGAATGGCGTGCCGGGTACGCTGGTAGCCGCAGCCGGGCGCGACATCAACCTCACCAGCGCCATCCTCAGCTCCGCCGGCACGGCCACGCTGCAGGCGACCAACAACCTGAACCTGCAAGCCGTCACCCAGGCCGAGAGCATCAACGCCACACGCGATGCAGACAACTACACCCGCTTTGCCCAGAGCCAGGCCGTGGGCACCACGGTGCAGGCCAGCGGGGCGCTGACGCTGAGCGCGGGCAATGATCTCAGCGCCGTGGGGGCCAACGTCAACAGCAGCGCCGGTGCCACCACCCTGGCCGCGGGCCACGATGTGCGCATCAGCGCCGCCCGCCAAACCAGCAGCCTGGACACGGCCAGCTATGCCGAGGGCTCCAGCATGCTGGGCAGCGGCAGCACCCGCTCCAACCGCAGCGGCAGTGCCGACAATGCCCAGGCCAGCAGCATAGGCGGCAACACCGTCACCGTGGCGGCCGGCCACGACATCGCCGTCACCGGCTCCCAGGTGGTGAGTGATGTGGGCACCACCCTGGTGGCGCAGAACAATATCGCCATCACCTCGGATACCAACCGCAGCACCAGCAGCAGCTTCTTCGAGAGCAAGGGCAGCGGCTTCTCGTTAGACGGAGGCATCAACATCGGCAGCAAGCAGCAAAGCACCGACAGCCGGGGCAACGGCACGACGGCGGCAGGCAGCACGGTGGCCTCGCTCACCGGGGATGTGGCCATCAGTGCGGGCCAGCAGTACACCCAGGTGGGCAGTGCGGTGCAAACTCCAGCAGGCAATATCTCCATCCAGGCCCAGGATGTGGCCATCACCGAGGCCCGCGAGACCAGTGCCAGCAGCACCGTGACCAAGCAGAGCAGCAGTGGGCTCACGCTGGGGATGGGTGGGTCGCTGATCGCCGCCATGCAGGGCGTAGAGAACATGGCGGATGCCGCTGGCCAGACCAGCAACAAGCGCATGCAGGCCCTGGCCGCCGTGACCGCCGGCCTGACGGTGGCCAATGCCATGGGCGACATGGCCAAAAGCGGCGGCAAGCCCAGTGTCAATATCAGCCTGAGCTACGGTCAAAGCAGCAGCACCAGCACGACCTCTGACCAGAGCGACAGCGCCGCGGGCTCTACCGTGGCCGCGGGCGGCAATGTGAGCATTGTGGCTACCCGCACCAAAGATGCTGCAGGTGCATCCACTGACCCGGGCAAGGGCGGCAACATCCTCATCCAGGGCGGCAGCATCAGCGCGGGCAACATCACCACGCTCAAGGCCGACAACGACATCGTGCTGCAAGCCGCCCAGAACACCAGCAGCGAGCACAGCACCAGCCAAGGCAGCAGCTCCAGCATCGGCGTGAGCTATGGCACCGATGGCTGGAACGTCAGCGCCAGTGCCAGCAAGAGCAAAGGCAAGGGCGATGGCTCGGACCTGGGCTATACCAACACTACCGTCAGCGGCGGCAAGGCGGTGAACCTGTACAGCGGGGGCGACACCACCTTGGCCGGGGCCACCATCACCGCACCCCAGGTCAGCGCCGACATCGGCGGCAACCTCACCATCCAGAGCTTGCAGGACCGCAGCAGCTACCACAGCAGCAGCTCCAGTATGGGCGGCAGCGTGACGGTGGGCACGGGCGCCAGCGCCAGTGCCAGCATGTCCAAGACCCGCGTGGACAGCGAATTCAACAGCGTGGTCACACAAAGCGGTATCCGCGCCGGCGACGGTGGCTTCCAGGTTGCCGTCAAGGGCGACACCACCCTCACGGGTGGCGTCATCAGCAGCACCCAGGCGGCGGTGGATGCGGGGCTGAACAGCTTCAGCACCGGGGGCAAGCTGACCACCACGGACTTGCAGAACAAGGCCGAGTTCAGCGCCCAGAGCGTCAGCGCCAGCGTGGGCACCGGCGGTGCCAGCGGGGGTGTGGGCAGCATGGCCAGCAATGCCAGCAGCACCACCCAGGCCGGGATCACCGGCATTGCGGGCAATACCGCAGCCCGTACCGGCGACGCCGAGACCGGGGTGAAGAATGTCTTTGACAAAGACAAGGTCCAGGCCGATGTGCAGGCACAGGCTTCCATCATGCAGGCCTTTGGGCAGCAGGCCAGCAAGGCGGTGGGGGACTATGCGGGTGCCCAGCGTGACAAGGACAAACAGGATGCAGCAGCAGCGCGCGCCAATGGTGACGAAGCCAAGGCCCAGCAGCTAGAAGCCGAAGCGGCCAAGTGGGATGAAGGAGGCGTCTACCGCATTGCCGCCCATGCGGTGGTGGGTGGACTCTCGGGGGGAATCAATGGCGCCCTGGGTTCAACAGCGGTGGCCTCGGCGGCACCTACGCTCAATGCGATGCAGAGTAGTCTGGAGAACAGCCTGACCAATGCGGGCCTGCCCGCCAGCGTAGCCCATGGGGTGGCGGCGGTGGCCATGCAAGGAGCGGCCATCGGTGTGGGCAGCGTGGCCAGTGGGGGGAGCACCGTCGGGGCGGCTACTGCGTTGAATACGGATGCAAATAACCGGCAGTTGACGCATACCGAGACGGAGCGCATCAAGAAGCTGGCCAATGGCGATCCGCAGAAGGAGGTCCTGCTGACGGAAGCTGCATGCGCGCTGGTGCACTGTGCCGATGGTGTGCCCAAGGATGACCCCAAGTACGCCTACCTCAAAGGTCTACAAGATGCAGGCAGCGGTCTGACTGATGAAAAAGCACTACTGGCGCAACAACAAGGCCGAGAGGGGCGCAACGTCCAACAGCTGTTCCAGTACACCGGGGTGGACCAGTACATCATCGACCCCGCAAAGCAAAACAAGGTGAGCACGCGTGCCGCTGGCGTACTACAGGCGGTGGGTGGTGCTGGCCTCATTGCTTCGGGTAGCGGTGAATGCGCCACCGGAGTCGGTTGCGTGTTGGGTGCCGTTAGCATCGTGGCGGGGGCGGACAATCTGAAAGCCGGCGCAACCACGGCTGCCACGGGCAATGCGGCGATCACCCAGGGGGAGCAGGTTCTGCAAAGTTTGGGGATGAGTCCGCAGGCAGCGGCTATAACCTATGCAGCGCTAGGGATGACACCTGCGACGGTGGAGGCGGTGATTGCGAATAAAGCGATCAATGCTCAAGCTGCTGCGAATAGTGCGGCGAAGCAGTCTTATGAGGTGAGCAGTACGGGGGCAACCGGGGGAACTGGGAGCGTGATAGCCGCTGATACCGCAGGAGGAGCCAAGAATCCATTGCTTGCAGATGCGATGCCAAGGAACGGTGATCGGTTGGTATTGAATCAAGGAAATGTCCCTACCTGTGGCGCCAATTCATGCGGAATGGCGTTGGATACGATGGGTAGGCCCGTTGATGTTGCAACGTTAATCCAAAGAATTCCACCGACCGCAGAAGGCATCTATTCGACTGATGTCGCGACCTTGATGAAATCCCAGGGTGTTGATGCGATCGCGCTAGGTAGGCGTAACGTGAGTGATTTGGCACGCTATACAGAAAATGGTACCCCGGTGGTGGTCCGCGTTGCCGATCCAGGAGTAAGCGATTTCTCCCACTTTGTGGTAGTTGATGGAGTTACAACACGAAATGGCGTGCAAGTAATCGCAATTCGTGATCCACAGGGCGCACAATATTTCAGTCCTGTCACCACGTTTAACAAGAGCTTTACGGGTGAGGTGATCGTGCCAAAGCCTGCGACAACACCAGTGCCCTCGAGAAAATAAAAATGCTGCTAAAAATCCAATTGCCGGACAACCTCGTTGTTCAAAGTTTGCTTGAACAAAAGAACATTCCTTGCTTCTGTCGAGTTCGAGGTAGTTCGTTTGAACTACTGTTTCAAGACCCTTTGCCGCAGGCTACAGGGGTTGTGGAAGGCTGGACTCAAAGAGTGATCGATGAACGCGCTGATGCTGGTGCGGGTGGTCAGTATTCGCACTACTGTTTTGGCATGGTTACGCTGAAGAAAACAGGTGAGCATGTTTTTGATATTGTGGATCTATCTTTTTTTAAGAGTTCGATTGGCTGGTGCCCAATCATGGAGAGTGGCGAGTTGTCGCCAGTAAGACAATGGAATTCGCTAGAAGACGAACTTGAATTTGAGGCAAGCTTCAAAAACAAGAAGCTAAATAAAAAGCAACAAGAAACTATGGATGCACTTGCTAAGGCGGGGTTTGCGGATAGGCCGACCGATTGAGTTTCCGCTGATTGGCATCAAATCGGCCTCTAGCGCACAGAGTACCTGCGCAAGCAGCTATCAATTCAATAGTATTCATCCGCGACACCACGCCTCACCCAGGTCAGCACCGCCAGCGGCGGCACAGTCCAAAGCGTGCTGCCCAACACCAGCCTGCCCACGGCCAGCCTGTTCCACACAGCGCCCAGCAGCACCAGCCACTACCTGGTGGAGACCGACCCGGCCTACGCCAACTACCGCACCTGGCTCAGCTCGGACGCCCTGCTCACCGCCCTGAGCTACGACCCCGCCACGGTGCAGAAGAGATTGGGCGATGGCTTCTACGAACAGCAGCTGATCCGCGAGCAGGTGGCCGAACTCACGGGCCACCGCTTCCTCACCGGCTACCAAAACGACGAAGCCCAGTACCAGGCCCTGCTGGCCTCGGGCGCCACCTATGCCAAGGCCTGGAACCTGGTGCCCGGCGTAGCCCTCTCGCCCGCGCAGATGGCCCAGCTCACCACCGACATGGTCTGGCTGGTGGAGAAGACCGTCACCCTGGCCGACGGCAGTACGCAAAAGGTCCTGGTGCCGCAGCTCTACGCCGTGGTGCGCGATGGGGATCTGAGCAACACCGGAGCCCTGCTCTCCGGTGGTTCGGTCAACCTCAACCTGACGGGCGACTTGACCAACAGCGGCACCATTGCCGGCCGCAGCGTGGTCAGCCTGACCGCCGACAACATCAACAATCTGGGCGGGCGCATCAGCGGCAGCGACGTGGCCGTACAGGCTGCCACCGACCTGAACAATATCGGTGGCCAGATCAGCGCCAGCAACAACCTGCTGGCCACCGCCGGGCGTGACATCAACGTGACCACCACCACTCAGTCCACTATCACCGGCACTAACAGCTTTACCGGCATCGACCGGGTGGCCGGGTTGTATGTGACGGGCACCAATGGCGTGCCGGGTACGCTGGTAGCCGCAGCCGGGCGCGACATCAACCTCACCAGCGCCATCCTCAGCTCCGCCGGCACGGCCACGCTGCAGGCGACCAACAACCTGAACCTGCAAGCCGTCACCCAGGCCGAGAGCATCAACGCCACACGCGATGCAGACAACTACACCCGCTTTGCCCAGAGCCAGGCCGTGGGCACCACGGTGCAGGCCCAGGGCGACCTGACCCTGCGCGCCGGTGCCGACCTCACCGCCCAGGGTGCCCAGATCACCAGCCTGAGCGGCGCCACCACCCTGGTGGCGGGCCATGACGTAAGCATCGGCGCAACCACCCGCACCAGCAGCCTGGACACGGCCAGCTATGCCGAGGGCTCGGGCTTCCTCAGCTCGGGTAGTACCCGCATCACGCAAAGCGGTAGCACCAGCACCAGCGTGGGCAGCCAGGTCAGCGGCAACACCGTCACCGTGGTAGCCAATAACGACCTGGCGGTGCAAGGCAGCAACATCACCTCCCAGAGCAGCACCCTGCTGGCCGCGGGCAACAACCTGGTGGTTGCCTCCGCGCAAAACACCAGCAGCGCCAGCTATGCCATGG
>NZ_JBWKVR010000046.1:0-14878 GCF_059421805.1 Rhodoferax sp. GW821-FHT02C08 | reverse complement strand
CTGGGGTACTTGGCTCTCATGGGGCCAGCAGCTTAGCGGAAAGTCAGTATCAAAAAAGATTTTGAACAGGCTCTTAGCCGTCCACCAGTCAGCACCCGCGGTCTCGATGGGGTGCAAGCCTTGCTTGTTCCCATCCCCGAGACTGCAAGCGCGACTGCGATCCATGGTTTGAAATGTCCTATCAACGCAAATCACTTTCTGGAGTATGGAGAGACTGAGGGGGCCATGAAAGCAATACGGGTCAGAGCGGCGAATAAGCAATAAGCTGGCTGACGGCCACTTCTGAGTTGCGTGTATGACGGCTTCGGGCTCGAATGAAGCAGCTAGCCTTTCGACTACAGTCGGCCGAGGCTGTGTGAAAACAAGCAAACAGTCCTGGCGCAATTTTGGTAAGGTATCGTAATCCCGTTTTTCTTCTTGGCGAAGTCACAAAGGGAGCTTCGTGCGTCTGGTGTGGCCTGCAGGGGCCGAGAATTGCGTTTCTGTTTCTGATGGCGCAAAAGCGCGCAAGGGCTCATGCCCCAGCTAGCTTCATCGACTTCATCATCTGCTCCATGCCCAGGATACTCAGTACCCGCTTGAAGTTATAGGCTAGGACATGCAGGCTCATCTCCGTGCTCACATGCGCAATGGTCTTTGTCAGGAAGTGCGTCCAGCCCATCCAGTGCTTTAGCGTACCGAAGACGTGTTCCACTGTGCTGCGGCGTAGCGTCATTGTGTCGGGGTTGCGGTCCAACCGCTGTTGCACGCGCTCCAGCACGTCTTCGTGTTCCCATCGCTTGATGCGCCGGTAGTTCGATGTCGTGCACTGCTCCTTGAGCGGGCAGGTGGGGCAAGCGCTGCTCCAGTAGGCGTGTAAAGCCAGACCGTCCTCCACCGTGCTGAATCGGTAATCAGGTGGTGCTTTGAATCCACGGTCGCCTGTACGTTGTAGGTCACCAGGCCGGATCCTTTGGCTTGCGGCACCATGGAGCGGGCGTCGGGATCGGTGAGGAAGATCTGGCCGTCAGGCACCTCCTTCAGCTGCCGCTTTACTTCATCGAGTTGCTGCATTTGCTCACGCAACCTTCTGATCTTCTCTTGCAGACGTTCCGTCTTGGCCTCGACCTCGGTGGGCTGGGTGCGGTCGGCCGTCTTCAAAGCATCAAGATAACGCTGGATGCTGTGTTCGATCTGCTCCTGGCCCTTGTCGACCTTGTCCTCGTCCACATAATCGTCAAGGCACTTGGGTAGCAAGGTGATTTGCTGGCGGTCTTGGCCTTCGATGAATCGCTTCATGCATCACCTCGCTTGAATCCGTAGACTCAATATAGGCGATAGGATTGCGTTATTACACAGTCTTGGCCGATTGCGGCTCTTTAGGATAACCAAGTAGCTTCGCTGTCCAGGCCACGACTGCGCAACAAAGTGGGTGGTTTGCATCGGACCTTATTCCCTACAGCGTCAACGCAAACCCCTCCACAACCGCCCCAGGCGCGGTAATGCTTTGCAGCTGCCGCGCGCCATAGGTGCCGTCGGTTGGTACCAGCTCGGCGTGGTCGGTCAGCGCGACCAGGCCGGTGCCGAACATGCGCAGGAAGGAGTCGTCGAAACGCATCACCGGAATGGGGGCGACGATCTGGCCGTTTTCCACCCAGAAACAGGCGAAGCGGGTCATGCCGGTCATACGGCAGGCCTGGCGGTCGCTGTAGTTCAGGTAGTGCAGGTTGCTGATGTAGACGCCGGTGCCCAGCGTTTGCAGCACTTCGGCCTCGGGCAAGTGGCCGGGGGCCATGGCCAGCGACTCGGGGCTTTCACCGTCGCTGCTGCCGTTGGTGGCATGGCCATATTCCTTGGCGCTGCGTGGGCTGGTGAGCGATGTGCCCATCTGACCGGCGCGCACCAGTTCCACGGCGTCGGGTTTGGTGAAACCGTCGGCCTGGAAGCGCGGGGCGATGCCCTCTGCCGTGGCCTCGGTCAGCGTGAGCTGTGGGCTGAGCCAGGCCTGGCCCTTGTGGGCCAGCAGCAGGCTGGAGGTGCCAGTTTGCAGGTCTCTCAGACCAAAGCCACCCCAGGACAAGGTGCCCAGTATTTCGGCCACGGCCACCGGGCTGAAGTAGACGCGGTAGGCGCCCGGGGCCAGGGTTTTGGGCGGCAGCGCCAGCAAGGCGATACGGCTGCGGCCTTCGGCCACTCGCAGGGCAAAGTCGGCCTCGCTCCAGGCGGTGCCGGCGTAGCTGGATTTCACGGCCTGGTCCTTTTCCCGATACAGGCACCAGTCGAAAAGGAAGCTCTCCACGCTGTGCCAGTTGCGCTGGCCGCGGCTGTCGGCAAAGGCGCGTACCACGCTGCCGCCGGCGTAGAAGCCGACCAGGTCGCTGCCGGCCGCGTACTCGGCCACGGCGGCGATCAGTTGCTGCGGCGTGGGTAGGCTCCCGGCGGCGCTGCGCTCGGTGTCGACCACTGCATCGGGCAGCAGCAGGTAGGCGTCGTCGGGCACCAGGGGCAGCTGTTCCAGCAGGGCACTGCGCTCGGTCAGCAGGGCTGCAGTGTCGGCCACCAGGTCGCCGCCCAGGCTGATGTTGCTGGAGGCGCGCTTCTGGCCACTGACGACGCTAACCGTGCCGTAGCGTTGCTCCACATGCGTGGCCTGGCGTACCTGGGCGTGGTTGAAGCGGATGAAGTCGGACGCCTCGGCGCTGAAGTACAGGGTGACGCGGTCCGCGCCCGGTGCCGGGGCGCAGACGGCTGCGGCGAGTTGTTGAAAGTAGCTGTGCATCATGCGGCTCCGCCAAATACCGACACATCTTTGAACAGGCAGGCGGGTGCCGCGTGGCCTACGCGTATCACCTGGTTGGGCTCGCCCTTGCCGCAATAGGGTGTACCCATCACCTTGAAGGTGGACGCGTCGCCCACCATGGCCAGGGAGCGCCAAAAGCTGGCCGAGATGCCGCGGTAGTTGGGCCGCTTCACCACCTCGGCCAATTTCCCATTGCGCACCATCTGCCCCCATTCGCAGCCGAACTGGAACTTGTTGCGCGAGTCGTCGATGCTCCAGGACGCATTGGTACGCAGCAGGATGCCGTAGTCCATGCTGGCAACCATTTGCTCCAGCGTGCTGTTACCGGGCTCGATGTTCAGATTGCTCATGCGGTCTATGGGCGCGCGGTTCCAGTTGCTGGAGCGCGTGGTGGCCACGCCGTTGATACTTGGCCGCAGCCTCTGTGCCCGCGCCTGCGACAGGCTGCCGCCCAGCGGCCGCTGCAGTATGCCGTGGTGGATGATCCATTCCCGTTGCGCCGGCGTGCCGTCGTCGTCGAAGGCAAAGCCGGCAAATTCATGTTGCTGGTCGGGAGCGAAGCTGACGTTCAGCAGCGGGCTGCCGTAGGCGTAGTGGCCGAACATGTCCAACGTCACAAAGCTGGTGCCGGCGAAGTTGCGCTCATCACCCAGGATGCGGTCCAGCTCCAGCGGGTGGCCTATGCTTTCGTGGATCTGCAGCATCATCTGGTCGGGCATCAGCAGTACGTCCATCACGCCGCTGGGGCAGTTGGGGGCGTGGGCCAGCTCTAGGGCCTCACGCGCCACGCGCGGGCCGTCCTGGGCGAAGCCGGCGCGCTCCAGCACCTCCAGGCCACCTTGCTGGCAAAAGCCGTTGTATTGGCCGGCGGCAGAGCGGGTTTGCGTGTCGCCATTGGCGCTGGCCACGGCCATGATGTTGGGCACCACAAAGTCCCAGCTTTGCGCCATGTGGCCGCCGTCGCTGGTGATCAGCAACTGCTCGGTGTGCGTGGTCCACAGCGAGGTTGTGCGGTCCTTGATGGCCTCATTGATGTTGGCGCTGGCGCAAACTTCTTTGAGTAAATCAAAGCGCTCGGCCAGCGAGGTTTGCGCGATCGGTCGCGTGGTGGCGGAGCGGTAGTCGCCTTGGTCGCCGGGCCGTGGTGCCTTGCGAAAGTCGAACACGCTGTGCGTGGCGCTCGCCGATGCCAAGTCTTGCGCCTGCGCAAACGCTAAGCGCAGGCCGCGCTCCGACACATCGCTGGTCGCCGCATAGCCCAAGCCCCCGCCGTGCTGCACTGACACCATCACGCCGGCATCGCGCTCACGCGAGGGCGCCTCGGCCACGTCGTTGCGCACCGTCAGGCGCTCTGCACTTTCCACTACGTGGCGAACGGACCAGAAGTCTAGGCCGGCGGGCGCGGCGGATGGGGCGAGTTGTTCTATGGTCGGCATGGTGCTATGGAATATGTAGCTGCTAGCGCAGGTGGAATGTGCGTTAACTTAGGCTAAAGGCATTTGGGTTTGCGTGGCTTGGCACATCGTATCGTGCAGCTCCTGCACGGCTTGGATGTCCGGGTGGATGACGCCGCTGCCCAGGGTTTCCACAAATCTGCAAGCAGCGTAGGCAGGGGCTTGGGCTTCGTATTGGGCGATCCAGGCGTTTCTGACGCCCAGTTGCTCCGGCTTGATGGGCCAGACGCCGGGACGGGGTCGCATATTGGTCTGTATGCCGATGCGCCAAGGTTTGGGACTCACCCGGGCGCGAAAGCATTGCTGGTTGTGGCACATGGCGGCGTACACAGCATCTGCTTGTACCGCTTTGAAGAACGCGTCGACGATTGGGTCCGCGGGATCAAAAGGCTGGTGGGTTGCCAGTACGCGCAGGCCGGCGGGCGTACGGTACAGGCGCAGGCCCCAGTCGGTATGCTCTTGCGCGAACTGTGTAACCCGGCTGCGTGCCAAAGTCTCTGCGGCATCTGTTTCGTCGGGGCGGCGGTGTTGAATCCACCGCGTGATAGGCCCTGACGCAATGAATGCCAGCAGGGCAAAGGCAATGCCGGCAAACGGCGAGTGCGTGAGCCAGCCGATGGCCGCTGCCATCAGCAGTATGGCGACACAACCGCGCAAGCCAATCCGCAAGTAGGACTTCTTCGGAAAGTCGATATCGGCGAAGAGAGCGTGGGGTGTATTGAGACAGCGTGCGCCGTAGGCATTGCGCGTGATGATGGTGCTGCCGTGGCGGCTGACGATCTCCTCACGGATGGGTACGCCAGACGCGCCGTTGTATGGCATTTTGGGCTCGCGGCGCTCCAGCTTTTCGCCGGCCAACAGGCGGGACATGGCTTCTTGGGCACGCATGTCTGCGCTGGCTTGGGCGCTGGCCTGGTCGGTGTCCGACCAGCCAAAGCGGCGCACCGTGATCTGCTTTCCTCGGTGCTTTTGTTGTAGACGGGCCTCAGCCCAATACTGTGGAACGATCATAGGTATGTGGCACTTCAAGGGCGATGAACATGTGGCGCTTTCGTTGTTGCAGAAGGTGGCGTCTGTAGCGTGTTCTTCAGTGTGCAAAGAAGAATCGCACCAGTGCGAATGCCAGTGCAAACAAGTAGCCGTATGAAAAGCTGTCAATCCGCAGCGCATCTTGCCCGCGGCGCGCGCGCCAGGCGCCGAGTATGGCCATGGCCAGGCCGGCGGCTACCGGGGCCAGCAGCAGGTTGGCTAGCTGGCCCAGGTGGTTCAACACCAGGTGGGAAGGAAACACCAGCAGGCTCAAGCCACCGAAGGCTGCGCCAAAAACTGCGTAGCCCGCTGCTGCCAGCCAGGGGTTGCGCTTGCGTCGGAAAGGTTCTGCCAGGGTGTGCAGGCCCAGCTCAAAAAGCGCCTCCACGATGATCTGCAGCAGGAACTCGCCAAAGATGGAAAAGAGGAGCTCGAACATGCGCGTAAGGGAATGGGCGACCTGTTGCGGGAAGACGGTGGGCCACTATAGCCCAGCCCTTGCCAGCCCTCGCCAGCCTGTACCGGCGCGCTGCGCACAGCATAAATTCCTATTTTGATAGCGGCTGGCGCAGGTTCTGCCTGCGCTAGCGGCCGATTTCATTTGAATTTTGGTGGACAGATTCTTAAACCGGCTGCAGCGCGCCGCTCCATAGGCCGGCTTCACGCGTGGCCAGTAGCAGCAGGTCGCCAGTGCCGGGTGCGGCCACCACCAGCTGCCCGCCGGGGGCCCAGAAGCTGCTTTTGCCGGCGCTGGCATAGCCGCCGGTGGGGCCGCCATGGTTGGCCAGCAGTACGCCGACATTGAACTGGTGGGCGTATTGCTGCAGCTGGCGCGCGTCGCCGTCAAAACCGCCGACCGACACGAGCGAGCTGGCCAGGTACAGCGCTGCGCCAGCAGCGGCTGCGCGCTGGGCATGTGGTGGGTGCATGGAGTCGGCGCAGATGGCCAGGGCTGCGGCGGTATCGCCCAGCATGTAGCCGTTCGGGTTGCTGCTGTCCACCGGGCCCGGTGTGGCAAAGCCTTCTTCGCCGGGGTGCAGATGCTGTTTGCGGTAGACGCCGTGGCTGCCGTCCGGGTAGAAGCTGATGGCGCCGATGAATGGCTTGTCGGCCACGTGGCTGGTCAGCGGTGCACCGACAACGATGGCCATGCTGGCTTCGCGTGCCAGGTCTTTTATCGGTGCCAGTTGGTCGTTGTGCGGCTCCAACAGGCAATGGCGCACCATCGCGGGTTCATAGCCGCTGAGCGACAGCTCGGGGAACAGCAGCAGCTCGGCCCCGGCCTGACGAGCTGCAGTGATGAAGCGCAGATGCGTCTGCAGATTGCCGGCAATGTCGCCGGGTACGGAGCAGGATTGGGCGGCGGCGATGCGCAGGGTGCGGTGCGTGGTCATGGAAAGCTGAGGGTTTATTTGCTATCTAAAGTGTAGCTTCTGGTGTAGATGAAACCTGCGCCAGCGGCCTTTAAAGCCCTGGAATATGGACACCGCTACGGTGTGCCGTAGGCGATATGCTTTCATCTATAGTGATGAAAGCGTAGTCTGGGCACGCCCCATGCTAAGCACCGGTCTGCTAGTTTGCTGCAGCCAGGTGCTGGTCGTGCCGAATAGTGTTTCTGCCCATACACAGGAGTGAAAAATGGCTTTTGCAAATCTGAAGATCGGTGTCAAGTTGGCGGTCGCCTTCGTGGCGATTTTGCTGTTGACGGTGATCACCGGCGTCTACGCAGTGACCCAGCTGGACAGGGTCAACGGCAGCACCAAGGAGATCGCCACCGACTGGCTGCCTAGCACGCGCAGCCTGGGTGAGATTGATGCCGCACTGAACGAATACCGCCGGGCCGAGATTCAGCATGTGCTGGCCGTGGACCCGGCCGGGGTGGAGGACAACGACAAGCGCCTGCAGACGGCCCGCAAGCGCATTGATGATGCCTTGGTGGCCTATGAGCCGCTGGTGAGCTCCCCTGACGAACGGGCGCTGTTTGATGATCTCAAGCGCATGGCCAGTGCGCACTACGCCAGCAATGCGAAGTTGATTCCGCTGTCCAAGGGCGGCGAGGCGCAGCACGACCAGGCCAAGGCATATTTGAATGGCGAGTCGCGCACCACCTTCCGCGTGATGGCCGGTGCGATAGCCAAACTGGTGAAGCTGAATGGCGACGGCGCCGATGCGGCTTACCAGCTGTCGCAGCAGGTGTTCAGCTCGGCCCTGCGCTGGGTGATTGGTTTGCTGGTGGTGGCGATTGGTATCGCCAGCTTTCTGGCGGTGTGGATCACGCGGTTGATCACCGGGCCGATAGGCCAGGCCGGCGCGGCTGCCAGCCAGATTGCTGGCGGCGAACTGTCGCAACCGTTGCATGTGACCGGTGCCGATGAAACCGCCCAGCTGCTGCGTTCGCTGGAGGTCATGCGCAGCAGCCTGTCGAGTGTGGTCACGCGCGTGCGCCATGGCTCGGATGCGGTGTCCATTGCCAGTGCGGAAATCGCCCAGGGCAACCAGGATCTGTCGGCGCGCACAGAGAGCCAGGCCAGCGCGCTGGAGCAGACGGCGGCTTCCATGGAGCAGCTCAGTGCCACGATGCGGCAGAACGCCGACAGCGCGCGTGAAGCCAACCAGTTGGCGCAGCGGGCCAGCACGGTGGCGGTGGATGCCGGGGACGTGGTGGGCCAAGTGGTGGAGACCATGCAGGGCATCCACGAAGCATCGCGCAAGATATCCGACATCATCGGCGTGATTGATGGCATCGCCTTCCAGACAAATATCCTGGCGCTGAATGCCGCCGTGGAAGCGGCCCGTGCCGGCGAGCAGGGCCGTGGCTTTGCGGTGGTGGCGAGTGAGGTGCGCAGCCTAGCCGGCCGCGCTGGCAGCGCGGCCAAGGACATCAAGCAATTGATCGCCACCAGCGTGGAGCGCACCGAGCGCGGTACGGCGCTGGTGGGCAAAGCCGGGAGCACGATGGCCGAGGTGGTGACGGCTATTCGCCGCGTCAGCTTGATCGTGGGCGAGATCAGCACCGCCAACAACGAGCAAAGCGCGGGTGTCACGCAGGTGGGCGAGGCGGTAACGCAGATCGACCTGGTGACGCAGCAAAACGCCGCCTTGGTCGAGGAAATGGCGGCCTCGGCCAGCAGCCTGAAAGCCCAGGCGCTGGAGCTGGTGCAGGCCGTGGCCGTGTTCAAGCTGTCGCCGGGCGCGGGCGGTGGCTTGCTACTTGGGCGCGCGGCCTAGCGCGGACGGCTCAGCAGGCAAACGACTCCGCAAACTGCGCGCCGCCGTCCAGCAGGCAGACCAGCGACTGCGCGCTGGCTTCGAGTTGCGCGCCGTTGGAGAAGCGCAGCTCCAGCCGCACCGGGCCGGTCGATGCATAGGGCAGGGGCAGGGTGGTTGGCCGCAGTGCGCCGTCCCACAGCCGACCCTCCGATAGACGCCCCACGCATTCGGCGAGGTGCCCGCTCCAGACCACATCGTGTAGCTCCATGCGCAGGGGCTGCAGGTAGCCTATGCGCGCGTCCGCCAACTGCACGGACGCGGCGGAGAACACGATGGCCAGCGCTGTGGCCTGCGGCGTGCAGCTGCGCACCTCAGAGTCGTGAAAGCTGAATTGCATGGGGGCGGCTGGGTGTGTGCTCATGGTGTTGTTGTTGCTACGGGTTTCCGCCAATTCGAGTTTTGCAATTGAATATCGGCAAATCGCTATTGGATTCGTATCGTTTATTTCCCTAGTATGCAAGAACCGCTACCGGTGCTCGCTGTGCTGCCGGACCAATAAGGCGGATTTATTAGGAGACAAACAGAGTGAACCTACGCGGAAAACCCCTTTCGGCGCTGCTCGCCAGCGCCGCAGTCTTTTTGTCAACCACGTTTTTGAGCGCCTGCGGCGGCGGCACGGATACGGTGGCAACTGCCAGCTCGGAGGTCACGGCCAGGGCCGGTGCCGGCGATATCGCACCCGACACCGCACCCGATACCTCGGTGGCCTGGGTGCTGAGCTATTTCGGACCCAGCCAAGACCTGCCCAACGACTCGCTGCACCTGGCCTACAGCACCGACGGCCTGCACTGGAGCGGCCTGAACAACGGCAAGCCGGTCTACCAGGCGCCGACCACGATTGGCGGAATCGCCGGCTCCGGCCATATCCGTGACCCGTTCATCCTGCGAAAGAACGACGGCAAGTTCGTCTACATCGCCACCGACTGGACGCTGGCGGTGAACGACTCCAACTACTGGAACCGGCCCAGCTCGCGTATCTTCGTGGCCGACAGCGACGATCTGATCACCTTCAAAAATCCACGCTTCCTGACCATGGCGACCAGCCTGGGCAGCAACACCACGCCCCACGCCTGGGCGCCCGAGGCCTATTACGACCCAGACCGCCGCAACTACGCCATCGTCTGGTCCGGCAACGCTGACCGCAACCGCACCTATGTGAGCCACACCAAGGATTTCGTCAGCCTGACCAACCCCACGCCCGATGTGCTGTTCGACCCCGGCTATGACGAAATCGACGCCACGGTGACACCCTACAACGGCCACAACTACCTGTTCTACAAAGGTGAAGAAGGTAGCGGCAAAGACATTCAGTTGGCCAAGTCCTCGGGTACGGCTTTGGCTGCGGGTACCTTTACCCGTGTTTCGCCCAACTTCATCACTCGGGGGACCAACCAGAGCGTGCAGCAAGGCGTGGAGGGACCACTGGTTATCAAGGTACCTGGCCAGAACCGCTGGTACCTTTACGCCGACTACTACGGCAAGGGCGGCATTTTTGGCTGCTGGACCACCGACAACCTGGACGCCGATGTCACCAGCTGGACCCAGCTGACCAATGGTGTGGATTTCACCCTTCCAGCCGGGGTACGCCACGCCAACACCGTGCGCGTGACCCAGGCCCAGTTGGACGCCCTCAAAGCGCACTACGGCGTGACGCCCCCCGCGACACAGATCAAGACGACTTACTCTGAAGGTGGTGTGCCGTTTTACGTAGCGCATTCCTGGTTCCACGGCATGATCACCCCGCTGAGCGACACGGCCAATGGCCAGTTGCCCACCGATTTCAAGTGGAATGCCGTGCCCGGCCTGGCTAACCCGTCGGACCCCAGCCTGGTGTCCTTCGAGGCCCAGGGCTTCCCGGGGCGCTACCTGCGCATAGACAGCGCCAACCCGACGCGTTGGCCCAGCGGCAGCAGTGCCTCGCAAGCCAACCGCGGCTACGGCCTGGGCTGGATCGCCACCGCTGACCAGAAGAACCTGACCTGGGTGGACACTTTTGCCGACACCACGGTGTTCAAGAGCGACGCTACTTTCCGCAAGGTAACCGCGCTGAATGGCGACAGCAGCATGGTGTCGCTGCAGTGGTATGGCAACAGCAATCTGTACCTGCGCCACATGGCCTACCAGCTGCTGGGCCTGCCCAGCACGGGGACGACGCAGCAAAAGATTGACGCGTCCTTCACGCTGGAAACCCAGTAGGCCTCTGCCAGTTTCTCCACCGGTGCCCGTCTGCGGGCGGGCACCTCTTTTTTCATTTTTGCCAATACGCTATGACGCTATGAAAACCTATCTTTCCCGCATGATCGCCGGCTTGGGGCTGCTGGGTGTCACCGCCCTGGTGCCCCATGTGGCGCAGGCCGTGCCCGTGACCTCACTGGCGGTAGCGTCTTCCATCACCATGCCAGTGCTGAATGTGTTCGGCGGTGGCCCACAGACTCTGGTGCCCGGCATGACCTGGACCAGCACCAACAGTGATGCCGTGTTTGGCTATACCGACGGCTATGACTTCAATGGCAATGGCGCCTGGGACTACACCAAGACCATGGTGGGCACCAATGATGCCAGCTCCAGCATGACCATCACCTTCGACAAGGCGGTGACGGCCTTTGGTGGCTTCTTCAACTGGGCGCCGGGCGAAGGCTTGACCAGCATCGCCGCCTACGACGCGAACAATGTGCTGATCGAGTCGTTGGACCTGACGTTTCTGACCGATGGCAGCCTGAACTCGGGCGCCTTCTTCGGCTTCCAGGAGTCGGGCACGAGCATCAAGTCCTTTGTGATGACCGGTGCCTACATCGGCGCGGCCGACTTTCAGGTGCAGACCGTGCCCGAGCCCGGCACCGTGGCCTTGTTGCTGGGCGGCCTGGGTATGCTGGCCCTGGTGTCGCGACGCAAGTCCCGCGGCTCCTAGCCTGCCGGGCAGGCAGCCAAGGCGCGGCTGCCTAGCTACTGCCTATACTGGCCGGTGGATACATTGGTAGGAGACACACATGCCATGGACCACCCACGACGTGAGCAACGTGGTGCCCGAGCTGAAGGACATTCCGCTCTACCAGCGCGACCTGGCCCTGCAAGAAGCCTTGCAACGCGGCGGCGCCCAGGCGCAGGAGGCGGCCGTCTCCGCCTATGGCACAGCACTGGGCCGTGAGCAGACTATCCGCTGGGCCGAAGACGCCAATCGCCACAAGCCCGAGCTGCAAGCCTTTGACCGCAACGGCCAGCGCATCGACGTGGTGAGCTTTCACCCGGCCTGGCATGCGGTGATGGGCTTGTTGCGCGGGCAGAACCTGGTGTCCCAGCCGTTCTCCGACCCGCGGCCTGGCTGCTGGAGTGCTTACGCCGCCGGCTTTTACCTGCATGCGCAGGCCGAGGACGGTTCACTGTGCCCGGCATCCATGACTTTTGCCAGCATCCCGGTGCTGCAAAAGGAGCCGGCGCTGTTCGCCCAACTGGGGCCCAAGCTGTATTCCACCGTGTACGACCCGCGCGACCTGCCGATTCCGCAAAAGCAGTCCATCTGGATCGGCATGGGCATGACCGAGAAGCAGGGCGGCAGCGACGTGCGCAGCAACACCACCACGGCCACGCCCATAGCCAGCGCGCAGGGCCGGGGCGCTGGCTACAGCCTGGTCGGACACAAATGGTTTTTCTCGGTGCCCATGAGCGATGCGCATCTGGTGTTGGCGCGCACGCCGGCGGGGTTGTCCTGCTTTTTCGTGCCGCGCTTCCAGCCCGATGGCACAAAGAACGCGGTGCGCATCCAGCGCCTGAAGGACAAGCTGGGCAATAGCTCCAATGCCAGTAGCGAGGTCGAATTCCACGGCGCCTGGGGCCAGATGGTGGGCGAAGAGGGGCGTGGCATCCCGACGATCCTGGAAATGGCCGGCTACACCCGGCTGCACTGCGTCATGGGCAGCGCCGGCCTGCTGCGCGCGGCCACGCTGCAAGCCATCCATTACGCACGGCAGCGCCAGGCCTTTGGCAAGCGGCTGGTGGATCAGCCGCTGATGCAAAGCGTGCTGGCCGACATGGCTCTGGAGAGCGAGGCCGCCACGCAGCTGATGATGTATTTGGCCCAGGCTTTCGAGCAAGGCGATGCCCCGCTGGCGCGGGCGATTCAGCGCATCGTTACGCCAGCGGCCAAGTTCTGGGTCTGCAAGCGCGGCGTGGCGCTGGCCGGTGAGGCTATGGAGGTGTTCGGCGGCAACGGCTACGTGGAAGAAAGCCCCATGGCCAGGTTGTTCCGCGCCATGCCGGTGAATTCGATCTGGGAAGGTTCGGGCAATGTGATGTGCCTGGATGTGCTGCGCGCCATAGGCCGTGAACCGGCCGCGTGGCAACTGCTGCTGGACGATCTGGCGGCGCGCAGCCAGGGCGATGCGCGGCTGCAGGCGGCGCTGCAAGCACTGCGCAGCGCGTCGACGGCCGAAGCCGATGGCCGTCGCCTTGCGCAGACCCTGGTGCTGCTGGTGCAGGCAACGCTGCTGCGTCAATATGCGCCGAACTATGTTGCCGAGGGCTTCATCGCCTCGCGCTTTAGCGCCGACTGGGGCCGGGTCTGCGGTGTGCTGCCGAATGCGCTGGCGTGCAACGCCATCATCGCTCGCGCCTGGGGCGACGTGCTGTGAAGCAGGGAGTAATTTCTGCAGGTGAAAAGTGCCGCTGGCGCAGGTAGTATCTGCGCAGGCAGCTACTTTTATCGTAGCAAGAACGGTTTGAAAACTTTTCCCTTCGCCGCTATCGGTGCCGTATTGGCCCGTTTGGCGGATTGGCTATGCTGCAGCCTGTTACCTCTTTCGCATCCTGACTCCCATGCACATCACCTTCCGTTGCGACCCCGCGCTGCTGGACATCCTGCCGCGCCCGATTCCGGCCAAGCAGGCCTTGCCGGACTGGCTGCGCGCCATGCCGCCCAAGGCCTTTTCCGAGCTGCATGGCCGTGACATCCGCACCGTGAAGCAGTGCCCGCCATTCATCGATGCCATGTCGCACGGCTTCATGGTGCTGCTGCCCTGCGATGTGCGGGTGGAACAGGGCCAGTTCAGCTGGGACTGGGAGCTGCCACCGCTGACGGTGCAGGCGCACCCGCGCGCGCCGCTGAGTTTCCATGTGCCGGCGCAAATTGCCGGGGCGCCGTTTTTTGACGGCCATAGCTCTGCGCTGAAGTTCAACAGTTTCTGGACCATCGAGCTGGAGCCCGGCTGGTCGCTGTTCGCCACCCATCCGGTGAACCGGGACGACCTGCCATTTCGCCTGCTGACCGGCCTGGTGGATGCGGACCGGTTTACCGATGCAGGCATCAATTTCCCGGCGGTGTGGACCGCGCCCGACTTCAGCGGTGTGCTGCCCAAGGGCACGCCGGTGGCCCAGTGCTTTGCCGTGCCGCGCGCCGCGCCTACGCTGGTGTGCGAAGGTTTTTCGGCCGAATGCACGGCCCGTTATGACGCCCTGGTGGGTGAGGTGCTGGCTGCGCCTGGCATTTACCGCAAGCGTTTTCGCGCCAAGCGCGGGGGATCAACCGGGTAGGGTGGCTAGCTTAGCTTTCAGCGCATCCAGATCCAGCCACAGCGCGCCGTGCGGGCTGGAGGTGAGTGCATTGGCGATGCGGCCAAAGGTGTCGGCACGCAGCTTGTAGGCCTGGCCATAGGCGGCCATGGCAGCGGGCAGGGCGCCGGTTTCCTGCAGCGCGATGCCCAGATTCACGGCGGCCTCCACATAACTGGGTTGCAGTTGCAGCGTGGTCTGGAATGCCGCTATGGCAGCCGCCATGTCGCCCAGGTCTTGCCGCGCCACGCCCAGCTGGAACCAGGCTGCGGCATGCTGCGGGTGCTGTCGCACCAGGCTTTGCAGCACCGGGACGGCGGCCGCGTTCTGCCCCTGTTCGCACAGGCTCAGGCCCAGCAGATAGGCCGATTCGGGATGCGCCGAATTGAGCGTGCAAGCTTGTGCCAGGTAGGCCGTGGCTGCGGCCAGGTCGTTCTGGGCCCGGGCAATCTTGCCCGCCAGCAGCAGCGTGGGCGCATGTTGTGCACGGGCTTGCAGGCTGCTGTGCACATGGCTGCGGGCCAGGTCCAGTGCGCCGGCCTGCAGCTGCATCACGGCCAGCAACTGGTGGGCTGCGGGCTCGGCTGGTTGCCGCTGCAGTATGTCCTGGCAGATGCGCATGGCCGTGTCTGACTGCCCGGCGTTATAGGCTGTGATGGCCGCGCCTATTGCCTGCTCAAGTGTCTGCGGTGTTGCGGCCATGGTGCATGGATTCCAGATATGAAAATAGCCTGATTAGCTACCTGCCTCAGAGTATCGAAGAACAGTCAATGGAAGTGGCCGGGTCGTCACAGCCGCGCGCAGC
>NZ_JBWKVR010000045.1:0-15725 GCF_059421805.1 Rhodoferax sp. GW821-FHT02C08 | reverse complement strand
CCCTACCTCCTCAAGAATGAGGAACGCAAACATGCAAATCACGCGCCAGCTCGGGACTTATTCAGCGTTGCCCTAAGTAGCGACGTTAGCGTGCCCCGAGATTGTGGCAATTTATCTCTACATGCCTAGATGCTCCCATTGCTCGGCCTTCATTGCTTGATGTCTCGGGCCGCTCATGGCGATGAAAACGAATTCGAGGCTAGACGTTTCTATGGCACTCGATGCGAAACAAGCTCTATCAATTGAGCATCACCTGATGATGAGGATGAACTTTGGCGGTAGCTGCAGTTCCATCCACCATCAAAAGAGAGGTGAGGTACAGGAAGAAATACAAGAATGCAGTTCCTGGTCAGTCGAGGGCTCTTTCGCACCGTACGACGGTTAATGTGCAGATGAAGCCCCATTGTTTGGGCGGTGGGCCTTTGGCGCTATCCAAATGGCGAGCGCCGAAAGTGAGAACGCACAGCCGGCCATCAGAAACACTTGATTGACGGCGATTGTCTGACTCTGTACCGACACCATTTGAGCTATCTGATGCAATCCTTGCTCAGCCGTGAAACCCGATACCGCAAATTGCGCACTCATATCACCGAAACGATCAACCATCCCCGCGACCTCCGCACGAGCGATGGTAGTGCGGTCTTCCCAAGCAGTGCTGACAAGGCTGGTCGCGAACGCACCGGAAACGGTACGACAGAAACTCAGCAAGCCTGCGGCCGATGCCGTCTCCGCGTCCTCAACGCTTGCAAGTGCCAGACGAGTCAGAGGCACAAAAAAGAACGGTAACCCCATCCCCATCGCCAACAAAGGCATCCCAACTTGCCAGAAGGTTACGTCAGGACTTTGGCTGCTGCGGAACAAGGTTACTGCACCCATCCAGACAATTCCAATGAACACAAGCTTACGCGGATCTACGCGGGCAGCAGACTTGGCGACTATCGGAGACATGAAGAACGCCAAGATGCCCGAGAGCGCAGTTACGCATCCAGCAGTTGTCGCGGTATAGCCCAACGTATTCTGGAGCCAAAGCGGTGTCAATACTGTGACACTGAAGAACGCTCCAAAGGCGAGACTGATGGTTATCACGCTTGCAGCGAACCCTCGGTGCCGAAATACTCTTAGATCAACAACCGGGTTTTTCGTGTCAAGTTCCCAAATGACAAAAGCTATGAAGCCAACCAATGCTACGACGGCCAGTGTGATGATTTCTGCGGACGAAAACCAGTCCAACTCCTTGCCCTTGTCCAGCATGAACTGCAGTGAGCTAACCCAGACGATTAGCAGTGCCAGGCCAACTGCATCAATGCCCGAGTGCTGGGGCGCTGAGTCGTAGCGCCGAAGCATTCGCCAACCAGCTAGGCCGCAAAGTAGTGCGACAGGTACGTTGATAAAGAAGATGTACGGCCAACTCGCAACGTCGCAGATCACACCGCCGATGATTGGTCCTGCGATCGGTGCCAGCACCGTGGTCATGCTCCAGATGGCGATCGCTGCAGCCGCTTTTTCCTTCGGGAAGATCCGCAGGAGCAAAGTTTGGGCAAGTGGCATCAGCGGTCCGCCGGCTAGGCCTTGAAGGCAGCGAAAGAACACGAGCATTCCCAGGCTGCTTGCAAGCCCGCACAGCGAGGAGAAGACGCCGAATAACAGCATTGAAGTGATGAAAACTCGTACAGACCCGAACCTGCGAGCAAGCCAACCGGTCAGCGGCACGGTCACTGCTTCGGCCACGGCATACGATGTGATCACGTAAGTTCCCTGGCTGGTCGTTGCGCCAAGATTACCCGCTATTGTGGGCACCGAAACGTTCGCAATCGTCATGTCTAGCACGGCGATAAAATTGGCCGCAGCCAGCAGTAGGCCTGCAACCACTAACTGGCTTCCCTGCAATGGCGCATAGTCGTGTGCTATGGGTAGTGATTGGGCACTCATCGCAAGTACCTCACAACGTGGATGAAGAGCTGCTTGCGGCCGTCTTCTCAGTGGGTTGGCTGTTCGTGTCGATGGTTACCTCCATCGAGAGTCCAACTTGCAATGGGCGTTCGCCGAGTTCCTTGGGGTCAATGGAAATGCGCACAGGTACGCGCTGCACGACCTTGATCCAATTCCCTGTAGCGTTTTGCGCTGGAATGGCTGCGAATGCCGAGCCGCTCCCACCGGACAATCCAGCGACCACACCGTGGTAGACAACCGTGTTGCCGTAGAGATCGGCCTTCAGTTCCACTGACTGTCCTGGACGCACTTTGATAAGCTGACCTTCTTTAAAGTTGGCATCCACATGAACGTTTTGAGTCGGCACGATACTCATCACAGCAGTGCCGGCTTGCACACGTTGGCCCGCCTGAACCTGGCGGCGCACTACCACACCGTCGATTGGTGAACGTAGCACGGTTCGCTCGGCGTCTACTTTGGCTTGGTCGCGGTGCGCACGAGCCAGTACAACTTCAGGATTGTCTTCAAGCCCGGCTTCGGCGATCAAGGCTGCATTTGCTGCCTGTGCACTGAGTGTTGCAACGTGATTTGCGCGTGCTTGCTCCGCCGCTGCTTGCGCCTGCGCCGTGCGCGCCTGGGCAGTGTTGAATGCCGCTTGAGCATTCGACAGTTCCTCGCCTGAAACGGAGCCACTTTGAGCAAGCGCCTCCCGTCGTTTTAGATCAATCTTTGTACGTTGGAGCTCGGCTTGGGCGACTATCAACAGTGCTTCCGCCTGGCTCATTTCCGCCACGCGTGCTTGAACCTGTGCAGTGAATCCTGCATCATTGGCATGGTATGTGCGCACGCGACGTACAGCACGACTGAGTTCAGCCTCTGCTTGAGCCAAGGCAAGGCGAGTATCGACGTCCTCCATAACCACGAGTACGTCGCCCTTGCTCACTCGTTGCGTGTCGATCACGGATACGTTGGCTACGATAGCGGTGATTGCAGGTGTGATCGAGGCGACTTCGGCAGCGGTGTAGGCGTTGTCCGTAGAAACGTACCGTTGACCGAAGAAGCTGTAGTAGCCGGCACCAGCAACGACACCGACTACAACTACTCCAACAAGAGCAAACAGACGGGTCCGACGGCGATTGGTATTTGGGGCTGCAACGATGGTATCGGGAGTTTGAGACATGAGATTTCTGTGTTCGTTTGGGGGTTAGGGTCAGCGCTGATATCCACCGCCCAAGGCGCGGATCAACGATATGTCGAGAGATAGCATGTGCGCTTCAAGCGCGGTGAGATCGTGGACTCGGTTCAGGTAACCATCTTCTGCGCTAAGTACATCAAGAAACGTAGACAAGCCGCCGTCGTAGCGACGTTTTGTGATGCTCCACGCCTCTCGTGCTGAGTCGGTGGCATTGCGTGCCTGCTCCAGGCGACCGTCAATCGCCCCCTCACTGGACGCTACATCTGCAATGTCTTGCAGCGCCTTGGCCAATGTGTCCTGGTACTGAGCAACGGCCTCGTCGTAAATTGCTCGATTCTGCTTGTATTGACCGCTGATCCGCCCCTGGTCGAAGATAGGCAGACCGATGGCCGGTCCAACGCTGCCGAATTGCGAGTCGCGGTGGCCAAGCATACTTAGGCCAAATGACTGTAAACCCAACATCGCACTGATATTCACGTTCGGATAGAAGGCTGCATGAGCCACATCGATTCGGTGGCTAGCAGCTTCAGCACGTAGTCTGGCGCTAACAACATCCGGTCTTCTGCCTAGTAAATCAAGCTCCAGCTTCGGCGGCAGGCCTCGAACTCTTCCGAAATCGATCCGGGGGCGCTGCAACGCGAGGCCTCGATCTGGGCCTGCACCGAGCAACGCGGCGATCAAATGGCGCTGGAGCATAACCGACTCATTCAGAGCAAGCCGCGCTCCTTCAGCTTGGGCTAGTCGAGATTGCGCCTGCTGGACCGCCGCAGCATTTTCGAGTCCATTTAGCTGTCGACCTTCCATCAGGACAAGCGTCTTACGCCGTACATCCACAGTTGCATTTGCAGTATCAGTTTGCGCAAATAGTCGGGAAAAATCTGCATAGGCATGAACCAGTTGCGAACTGAGCACCAGTCGGGCTTGTGCCGCTTCTGCTTGTGCCGCCTGCCATTCGGAACTGGCCATTGCAAGTTCCGCCCGCAGACCTCCCCACAAGTCGACTTGATAGCGCAACTCAATTGCTGCCCGTCCGTAGTCGTTCCACCCCTTGGGTAGGAAGGCGGCTGGCGTGCCGTTGTTATAGCTTTGGCGTTGGAGGGTTGTCGAGGCGCTGAGGTCGGCCTTAGGACGTAACTCTGCGCCTTGCTTTTCAACCAACGCAGCCGATTTTTCCAGTCGTGCTAGTGCAACTTTTAAGGACGGTGCATCACGCAGGCCTTCGGCCATTAGGGCGTCAAGTTGTGGGTCGTTGTAGCGATACCACCATGCATCAGTTGGCCATTCGCCGACTATATTTCCTTGTTGCAGGGAGGTTGAAGACGCCAGGGCCTGCGTATCTTGAATTTTCTGACGCGGTCCGAGATTGGGGACCTGTGCGCACCCCGAAAACAGCACGATGACTGCTGAGATGGATGTCGCCCCAGCGCGGGAGAGGAGGGCACAGAAGCGAAGCGCCCGAGGAAGTGGATGCATAGAACTATCCTGGTGATCAAACATAAAACCGACTTTTGGTCGGTATTTATTTTAGCCCTAACTGAAAATACACCAGCAAACGCATGGGGTCTTTTCGTGTCGACCGCAGATGTTTGATCACTCAAATTCGCATACTCATGACTACTGGTAAGCAACCACCTCACCGCCAACTAAGCAATCGCAAACCAGCGTGACAAGCACTATTGGCTCTATGTGCACTTCTGATATTCATGAACGATTGGGGACACCGACCAAGCCGGTGCGGTTTCCGTCGACTTGACAACACTAACGTCCACCACTGACAACGTTGAGGACAGCCTCATAAATTTAGACCCGTTTCACAACTACGAGACTTGGCAGATCCTTCATGAAACTTGGGCAATCGCGGTACATCGAACCGATGTTCAACCGGTGTCCGAACAGATTGATTCAATCAGAGCCGAGCGGTATGCCGCACATCTGGAGTCGTACTCTTGCTGTTGGCACTGGCTACACGGGCCTAAACAACTACACTTGGGACTCGAGCTTGCCAAATGGAGAGGAATTAGTGATTTCAAAGGTGCCGCCAAAAGTGACGGGCGCCGACCGCAATGAAGCGGCATCGGCGATAAGAGCCCGTAAGCCGCAGCAACGCGGTCAACTGAGGTTTCGCAAGTTGTTGGATTCCGCTGCTGTTCTATTCGTCGAGCAGGGCGTTGATGCTACGACGATAGACGAGATCGTCGCCCACGCGGGCATTGCTAAGGGTACTTTTTATCATCACTTTGAGAGCAAGACGTCGCTTCTGGCTGCTCTGCGTGAAGACTTCATTACTCGCTATGCAGAGCGAGTGAGTGATGCTGCCGCAGCATCTCAAAAAAAGAATTATTTGCGCCGCCTTAGCATATGGGTTCAGGCAGCCGTTGACAACTATATAGCGATGGGTAGCCTTTACGACATAGCTTTTGGCGGCGGCATGGAGTCTGCTCGATGGACTGCTACGGATGCCTCTTTTATGAAAGACTTTGCGGAAATGCTGGCAGAAGGCAACAACGCAGGCGCCTGGTCTGTTGTCAACCCAGCTCTGACCGCAACATTGCTATTCCGTGGGCTAATAGGCGTGATTGACGATATCAAGCTACGGGGGGGCAATATGAAATCCGTTAGAGCGGAGATCAACCAATTGGCCGCTCGCCTGGTCGCCCCCATCGGATAGATGCTCAAGTTTTGGATAGCTATATCAAGCAACTAGAACTTTGACGCGGCGTTAAACGTGCTCAATGGAAATCGGACGACACCATTGATGTGCGCTGGTTCGACGGGCAAGACGAAAGGTAGTAAAGCTGGGCTGCTACTTCTCCATCTGGAGGTACGGCGGAATGCTTGGACTGGTTTATGTCGTAAGTCCGAGGTTCGCTCGATATTCGAGGGGACTGAGTGAGCCAAGGGAGATCTTGATACGCTTTTCGTTATACCAGTAGATGTAGGCGTCAACGATCTGAATGAACTGCTCAATGGTTGTCGCCTGCCAGTCCCAAGGGTGGAACAGCTCCGTCGTCAGCCGCCCGAAGCCCCCCCCACAGACCGCATTGTCCGGCCAACAGCTCCGTGCAGCAGCACCTCGATGCAATCACTCTTACTCCTAGCCGCCCAACTCGATAACCTGCTGGTCACCGGTCCGACGCACACCTGTGTGTCCGTCGTCTTGGCTGAAGCCCCATCGGGGGTGCGGACGAAAATTTGGATACCTGAAAGTAGTTCATGTACTCCTACGAAGACCGAATCCGAGCAGTTGAGCGCTACATCAAGCTCGGTAAACGCACCAGTCCGACCATTCGTCAGTTAGGTTAGCACGTCGCGGGTGAGCGAACCGTCGATCTTATTGCTTGAAACGCATTTTTACTCGACGCCCAAAAAAGTCAGTTATTTGACAAAAGGACTCCGACGCCGAGGTCGCGCAGGGGTAGCATAGTCAGCGGGGTTGAAGCTCTGCCTTTGGCCAAGCAACTGGTCGCCGTCTATGCGTTCTGCCAGGCTATCAAGATCGGCGTCCAAGACGCCACATTCGGCGAAGTGCTTGCGCCACCCGCCTACCACCTGAATGACGCGTACGACTTCGGCGGCGGCCTGCGCCGGTGTATAACCAAAAAGCTCGCACTGCGACATGGCGTTGGAGAGGGTTGAATCACGCAGGTCAATTCCGACAATGAACTCCTGGTACCCCTGGCCTGAATTCGTGGTCAGCACGTCGTAGGCAGGGCTCAGCCGATACCTTCCCTGCCTGGTCGGCGCGACCACCATCAGCGCGTGGTTCTTCTCGTGGTCATCGGTGTTGTCGATAAGAATGTTGAACACCATGCGACGAAACAGCTCCTGCATGTCGAGCAGGTTGAGGCTCCCTTCGGCTACGCCCGCACGCCGCAGCAGCTGGGCCAGACCCGGGTAGCCCAGCTCCGGCTCTTGCCCCGCAACGGTCTCGGCGCGCAATGCGGTACCAGCCGAGATGCAATGGATGCGCATAACGCCGTTACGGTCGTAACGGCGCACCGCCAACGCATGCTCACCGATGAGCGATACAACTTTTGTCTCGGCGACTGTGATACCGGCCAACTTGGCAAGTGTCATCGACGCGTGCTCAATAAGCGGAACGTCGATAGGTTCATTGTTGAAAAACTTGATGACCCACTGCTCACCGGCGATTTCGATGAGTGCTTTGGGTTTTGTTCCCCCGAAACTGCCACCAGCGGCCAGCATCTTTCGTTCGATGTCGTTGACCTGTTCCTTGGCGCTGACCTTTCGGACGATTTCACTGAGCTGTTGCGCCTGGGCTAGCCGCGGCAACGGGCTCCTGGGGCGCGGGACGTATGCGTCAGCCGAGGTCGACACTCCAAGTGCACCAAAGCGGTCGTCGCCAGCATAAAACAGGTACTCCATGATGGACAAGCGCGCAGGCTTATCAAGGTATTGGATGACGCGCTCACCCCAGCGGTCAGGTCGGGCGTCATCCACGGCACCCACCGCCATGCCCTTCCATCGCGGCAGCTGTTCGATGTCCACGAGCAATAGATCTTCGCTGATTGGGAATCCACTGGCCAACCAATCAGCACCATACTGAAGGGAGACTCCCTTGCCAGCGTCGACCAACCGGAGCCTGCCCACGTAACGCGGTGCAGCCGGGTCGGAGAGGAACCACAGATACAGGTCGTTGTGTCTCATGCTCCCTGCTTCCTCTGCGCCATCTTCGGCTTATTGGATGCGCCCTTTGGGGCAGTTTCAGCTTCTTTGTTCTGCCGCATCAAGGCGTTTTTCATTTTTGCCTCTGCCGTTGCGCGGACCCTCGCTTTGCCAAGTGCTTCGGCCTGACGCACATCCAGTTCGAGCGCTCCCCGGTCTTCCTGTGGCGTTGCTAACGTCGCCAGCGCCGAGTCGCGGCCAACGAGCCATAGTGCGGTGGCAAGCACGCCCAGGCTCACGCTGGGTTCGCCGGCCTCCAGGCGCAGCAGCGTAGGAACGCTTATTCCAATGCGTTTCGCCCACGTCTTGAGCGACTCCTTGCGGCGAAGCCTCGCCACAGCCAGGTCGGCCCCGAGCTGCGCCAGCGCCGCAACCGTTGATGGCGGCATCTGGGTCAGGGCAGAGGATGCTTTTGTCATAACATATAGTTTATCGTTTATAGCTAGTTCAGTAAACCATATGTTATCCATGTGGTTCGTGTCGCTTGATGCTTCACAGGAGCCGCTTAGTGGCCGTCCCGAGGCGAATCTTGGATGGTCTTGAAGCTAACCAACGGAGCCTCGGCGGACCGCATGGCGTGACCCGCTCCGAAAGCAATAGCCGATCAACACACCTTCTGCTGTGTCAGTAGGTCCACCGGATTCCCATCGTGAACGAACTGCATACTCTGCCGCCGTAATCCTCCTTAGTTTTGATGAAACTAGTTTCCAGTGCTTGAAATCTCGCGTTGACGTTGGCTGACGAAGTCACGACAGTGACGTCGAGGGTGCGGCTCGCCTCCGGTGTCGCAACGGTGTACCAACGAGGGGAAGTCATGGCGAGATGTCCGTTTGCAAAGTGGAGCCCAATCACAAACCCAGCGGGCTGCGGTCGTTACCTGGGGGGCCCGTTCAAGATCGTTCACCACACCACGGAAGGTAATGACGCTGCAGGCGCCATGTCGACGTTCCGCAAGAATGGAGACGACCCGCATTTCACCGTGGATGCCACGACGGTTTACCAACACGTCGACACCGACTTCGGATCGATGGCACTACGCAATGCGAAGGGTGGCGTTGAAACTAATCGAGACTCTGCTATCCAAATAGAGCTAGTCGGGTTTGCGGGTAAGCCCAAAGATGCGCGATCACTCGCACTCGTCGCCCGGCTTTGTCGCTGGATCGAGGCCACGCATGGGGTTCCAAGGGTGTGGCCTGGTGGAGCACCACGGCCAGCGATTGGTGGGCAGGATCCTGGCGGCCACGTAAGGGATGCGACGCTGTGGGACACAACGGGCGGACACTATGGACACAGCCAGGTTCCAGAGAACACGCACTGGGATCCGGCGTATACGACCGCAGAGGCATCGTATGTGCTTGCCGCTGATTTCAATGAAGCAGGACTAGGTACCACGGTCAATCTGCCCTCCATGGTCGACGCGACGACCGATGCGCCGCCGACGCTAACGGGGCACTTGATAGGAACCATCGCTGCCGATGGTTTCGTCGCATCCATCATGGAAGATCCCGACGGAAGAGTCCATTTCGTGGCTGACGCCGATATTGACGCCGATGGCGCAAATGGTCAGAACGCTAAGCCTTGGGCCTACCGGGTCGATGACACAGGTAGCGAATCACTAGCAAATGGAGGCCTGACCATTGTTGGTAACAAAGTGATGTGCAAATTTGGGTGGGCTCGTAGTGTGGTTCTTCTAGATGTCGACAACCAGCCCAAGATCTTCCCCGGCGGAAACATCGCATCGGTTACTTGGTACCGAGACCGTAGCAAGGCGACCTCCGATCCGACGGCCTATGTAGACGCCGAAACTGTCTCCTACATTGTGGTGCCGCCCATCATCGTGCAGCGCACCAAGGGGATCGTGCGCGGCTGCCGCGCAAGGGTGACCTACCGTGGCAAGTCCGTGGACTGCGTGGTCGCTGATCTAGGGCCCACAAACAAGATAGGGGAGATTAGCATTGCGGCGGCGCGGGCGCTTGGAATTACAGCCAGTCCCAGGTCTGGTGGTGTGGCCGGAGCTTTCGTGCAATACGAGCTCTGGCCAGGCCAGAGTGCCCCAGGATTCGAGCTACAAGCGGCATGAAAACTTCGAACACGCCGCGAAGCCGATGCGGTTGAACCATCGCCAGCGAGGTCAGTCGACAAGGTGGCGTTGAGGCGTTTCCAAAGTTTTTAATTTTTGCATTCCGGCAAGCTCTGTCCCGCCACGCGGCAGCTCAGTCATATCGATCGGTATGCCCACTTGGTCGGCCTCTTTTGCGCCCTAACGGCCACGGGATTTGGAAGTTGGGACTGGGCCCGGAGCCCACTCAATGCGACAAAAGCAACAGTGGGTGTAAGTGAGCTGTGCTTACAGGATGTCTACAGATCATCTGGTGATGAGGGGAATCCAATGAAAATAGTGCTGAGCAGACTTCTGCTGTCAACCTTGTTGTTGATACTCGCCGGTTGTGCAAGCGTACCGGAGCACTCTTTGCTGGCTCAAGCCCAATACGATCCGGATTGTGACAATCCCGCCACGTTCGATACGGCGAAGGAAATGGCAACCTCCCGCGTTTCGCTCAATCCGCCCTATACGCTCCACTATCTAGAATTCGATGACCAAGGATGGGAGTATCCGGATACGAGCTACCGCGGCGCGGATAAGGATACCCCGTCTTCGCCCATGGACTATGCGATCAAGAACCTCGCCAAGAGTGTCGAGACACACAACGTTGCGACGTTTGTTTACGTGCACGGGTGGCACCATTCCGCAAAGGAATGTGATCGGGACGTGAAACGGTTCAAGGAACTGCTGAAGGAGCAGGCCGAATTTGAAGAGCAAAAACCTGAAGAAGGGGACCGACGTGAAGTCATCGGTTTTTATATCGGCTGGAATGGTGACAGCATCGATATTCCGATTCTCAAAGATGCGACCTTCTGGGGAAGGAAGAATGCTGCCCTTCACGTATCGGAGGGCAGCGTACGCGAGTTTTTCGCACGCATAAAAGCATTGCGCGGACACTGGAATCGACAAGGCAGTGCCGAATGTGTCAAGGATTGTGGTGCAATAAGTTCTGAAAAATCCGCGACTGACTGTCCGATCACGACGGTGATGATCGGTCACAGCTTTGGCGCATGGATCTTATATGCATCGACCGCGCCTTATTTAATCGAAACGCTTTCCGAGACGGTAGACATCCCCAAGAACAAGCAACACCCCGTCAGCGTTCGCGAGCACGGCGTTGCTGATTTGGTGATTCTCTTGAATCCGGCATTTGAGGCCAGCCGGTACGAGCCGCTGCACAGGATTGCTCGCCAATATAAGCGAGATTTCTACTCTCCTCCGCTTCTAGTCTCCATCACTTCGCAGGCAGACCTCGCCACGAAGAATGCATTCCCAATAGCAAGATTTTTCAATACCATATTCCAATATCCGTCGACGAGCGATGAGGAGGCCGTGGCGATGAAGCGCACGCATGGTCACATTGATGACTACCTTACGCACGACCTGACATTGGATGCAAATACCAAATCCAGTACAGACCTCAAATGCGACAAAGACTCAGATCTGGTGCGCACATCCGAAAGACTGCGAAAAGATTTCTTTTCGTCTAGGATCGATGGCAGTGGACAGTTGACGCTGGATAAGGGTTGGACCCGCAAAATGTGCGATGGTCTAGTGCTAAAACAGCGCGAGGCCAGTGATCTCGGCCCCTACAACATCGTTTGGAACATACGAACGTATTCCGAGATCATCGCTGGGCACAACGACATCGTCGGGGATGAGCTGAAAGACTTCGTCAAAGAGCTCTATATGGATATCGCGCGCGCTCCGCGCGTACGAATCAAGCAATGAACAGCGCTTACCTGGGTTACCAAAGTGCAGAGTCACGCATGCCAATCAACCGCTTGTGCTCTTGGCGCTTCCGATATCCCAGTATGAAGCCCGTGATGACCAATGCGAAACCGCCGCATAGCAGGTCTTCCCAGGTGCTGAGATTTCTGCCAAACAGGATCGGCGCAAAAACCAGCGCCCCTGCGGCAGTAAGAACAGCGGTGACGGCCGTAAAAACGATGTTCAACATGGGTTCAGAATTCGATATTTCGATATTTCGATATTTCGATATTTCGATATTTCGATATTTCGATATTTCGATGCTGACGGTGCTCGCAATGGAAGCAGCTCAGGGCCGCAAAGTTTGAGACGATTGTGAATCTCAGCCGCTCTACAGGCTAAAGGATGCTCACGAAACGCGAACATCGAACCAAGCTTCGGGCAGATCTCCCAGCCCTTGCAAGCCGGCCGTCCGCGCCGAGCTGCAGGCCAGATGCCACTGGCTCGCCAGCCGACGAGCTTCGTCGGTGAGTTCTGACATATCGCCATCGTCCGACAAACGCTCTATGGCCTTGAGCGCATGTACCACATCTTCCGGTGGACCGATCCGCCGTTCCAGCACTTTGCAGTAGCGCACTTCTGCCGCCACGCGCTCCTTAGCGGGCAGATCGGGATAGTCGTTGAGTGAGACGGTATATAGGGTTTCAATCATGGTTTCCATATGGCTTCCTAGCATTGGCAGAGTTACATACACTGGTTATATATACAGTATATTTTGCTATCTAAGTGCTGAAACGGTCACGGGCGCGGACATTTCTCACGCCATGATCTGTGTAGCCAAGTCAAGCGTGATTGATTCGACTGGCGACGGTGTTCACGCACGCAACCTTGAGCGGATCATTCTTGAGCCAGGCTGCGAGGGTCATGTGCTTCGGGCGGTGAGGCCGCTGACCACTGACCAATTGCGCGCCATCATTTCTTTCGCCAGATCAGCGGTTGGTACTCGATACACGATAGCCGGTGCCGCCAAGAGCGTGTTGGCCGGTTTCGTTGCCGGCCGGAGGCAGTTCTGTTCGCGTTTGGTAGCACAGGCCTATCGTGACGCCGGCGTGAACTTGGTATCGGACGCCGACTTTTGCCACCCCGGTGAGCTCTTGAAGAGCGCAGCGCTTGTGGAAGTGCCTGATCTGCTTAGGAACCTCAGCCCAGAAGAAGAGGCCGACTGGCGCGAGGATGTGGACAAGCGTCGCAAAAAAGGGGCCAGTAGCCCCTTTTTTTGCAAGCTCTCGACGAATTGTATTTTCCCGTATAAAAATACCTCTATCGCTTATGGAATATGAAGTTTATGCTATAAATTTTATGACTGGAACAAATAAAGTCTGTCGGACTTACCTTCTGTAAGTCCTTGATTCCATTAGAGCGGCCTACCCATGCAAAGTCCGTCGGAACGGCATGCTTTAAGCGGCCTACTTCGGACATGGCGAATAAAGTCAGTCGAGCCACGCGTTTACATGCGAATGACGCACCATTTCGACAAACCCAAACTGTAATGACAGTGGTACCGCCCTTTTTTTCGTTGATGCTGTGACGGAAGCAACACAACTCGCGAACAACTGTCGTCAACGCAAGGCGCTTTTAACCAACGCATCGTTGCTCTGACTGAATCAGGCTCGTTCAAACAGAATCCTTCGGCTTTTCGTCGTGCGCTGCGTATTCCGATTAAAAAAGCCAGCAGTTCCGACTCAAACCGGCCAGTCATTCCGATCCGAGTCCAGCCAGTGAATCCGATTCAAACCTTGCCACTTATTCCGATTCAAAAACGCCACTGTGTTTTTAGATCTTGCTCAAAAGCTGGCCCTGAAACGCTGTGAACTTCTCAGCCATAGAGTTTTGACGCATACGGTAAATTTGGTTTCTGGGAATTTTTTAACTAGGCCCCTGCCAGGCCGCCGGAGGCTTCCCCCAGATCGTTGCATGTAACCATGCACGATCCGCCCCACAGGCATCGCTTAAATCTGCTTGGCGTCTAGCCTGACTTACTGTGCAGTCGGTCTTCGCCACGACCTTCGGCCAGGCAGCATGATCGTTGACGACACAAGGGCGACAGCCTCGCCCAGTTTCCTTACACACCGTCAGTCTCTGTGCCTGGGAATCCCAGTCTGCCCTATGCCGATACCGGCAGGCCATGCAGCACCAACGCGCACCGAGCTCCACAACACTGGCATACATCCCTCATTTCGAGGATGCAACAAAGAACCATTTACAATAAAATTTACAAAATGAAACACAAATTCACTTGTGTTCAGAAAACCAGGGTCAGGGAGTTGTTTTTGATTGTTGTTGCCAATGAGGCGCCTGTAAACCGTGGTGCGTATGGCGTTCCACGCTCGTTTCACTGTCCGTCTGCCCACGCCGTGGGCTCATTCGCCAAAGCGCCGGGCATATCGGTTTGCACCATCCAGATGGCTGCTCCTGTCCCTCAGCCTTATCCATCGATTTGGACTTCAAGGCAGGAAGCTATTCTCGTGGCCTACGACAAACCACTTATTCCGTGCCTTGGAAAACTAGACTTATGCGCACCCGGACAGTTCATCACCTGCACATCTGGCGCAACCTGAACCATGATGGCATCAGCCAGGTGGGAACGCTGCAGACTCTGGCGACAACCAGTGTGCAAAGCATCAAGTTGGCAACTACGGTCACCAGTACCAACTATGGCGATGCCCAATTGGTGCAAAGCGGCAGTTACACCTATGCCGATGGCAGCACCGGCCAGGCCAGTAGTTTTATCTTGGCGCAGAACAATTTTGTACGAGAGTTCACGCCTATCACTGTGAATGATGCGGCTGAAACAGTCACCAATATTGGCAGCAGCGGCTGGGTGCAAGGTCTGCAAGTAGTCATGAGCCTGCGTGACTCCAATTACAGGTCAAAGATTCCCCTTTCTTGATAACAAGCTAGAACACAATGAAACAAATATTCAATTCTTTATATCAAATTCATCCTTGGCTTCCGGCGATCTACATGGTGCTTTTTGCCATCGGGTTGCTTGGGCCAGCTATCTACTGTGCAATAAAGAAACTACCCTATTCAATAGGGGTAATTTGGCAGAATGCCAAGAAAAATGATCTATTTGCAAAAGTGGTAATTTCTGCTTATTTGACACTCGCATTCATAACAGTAATTTGCATAACTCTTCCTCTATTCAATTGAGATAAATACCATGTCCATTTTAGACGGAATCACCGTATATCTTGATATAAACGCAGCCGCAGTGGGTGGTATTGACAACGTCATTCAGACCATTAACGCAGGCTCAAAAGTCGAAACCGCTGCGGGTGTTACTCAAGTCATCGCAGCAGTATCTGGGCCCATACCAGGCTTGGGGTTAATAACAAACACTGTTGCCTTGACAATGGGTGCTGTCACGGCCGACCCAAATGGAGCCACGTTGGGCCAGACGATCAGTGCTGTAGGTAATGCCGTCGGAATAGTTGCAGGTGCATTTGCAATTGCTGGTGTTGCAGTGCCTGCTTTAACAGTAGTTGGTGTTGTCTTGACCGTTGGTGGAGCTGCGTACAACTTTTACGACATGTATAAGAAAAATGCGCCGTCCCCCGTCATTTCCCCAACCATTGGCACTACCCCCGACCCCCTAGTAAAAACCATCCGTTATACCGATCCACTAGTTTTGGATTTAGATGGTGATGGCCTGGAAATCACCCCTTTATCCAAAGGCGTTCTCTTCGACTCCAACGGCGACACTATTAAAACCGGCACTGCGTGGGTCGGAGCCGATGACGGCATGCTGGTGTGGGACCGCGATGGGAATGGCAGCATCGACTCGGGCAAAGAACTGTTTGGCGATGAAACGGTACTCGCCAACGGTCAAAAGGCGGCCAATGGCTTTGCTGCACTGAGCGAACTAGATACAGGCAGTGTGGTCAATGGTGTGACAGTGGGCGCTGGTGACGGTGTGTTTGACGCCAACGACGCACAGTATGCCAACCTGCGTGTCTGGCGCGACTTGAACCAGGACGGCATCAGCCAGGCTGGGGAAATGCAGACCTTGGCCGAGTCCGGTGTACAAAGCATCAAATT
>NZ_JBWKVR010000044.1:0-16693 GCF_059421805.1 Rhodoferax sp. GW821-FHT02C08 | reverse complement strand
GTGGTGGTCGAGAAGGCCGTCAAGGACCAGATCGGCCATTACCAGCCCGCGATGGGGGATTTCCCTGCCTGGGCCGCACTGGCCGATTCGACCGAGGCGCAGAAAGCCCGCATGGGCTACCCGCCCGATGCTCCATTGTTGGCCACCGGTGACATGCGCGACAACATCAGCCATGAGGTCAACGGCGATGAAGCTGTGATTGGCTCGTCGGATGACAGGGCGGTTTACCACGAGTTCGGCACCAGCAAGATGCCACCCCGGCCAGTGTTCGGGCCGGCCGCGTTCAGGACCGCAGACCAGGTGCTGGAGATCGTAGGGCAAGAGGTGGTTTCGGCGCTTGTCGGTAAGGTGGTTCGCAACAACGACACCTAGCCGCCAATCGTGAATGTGTGCCGGATGCCGTTGCGACCGATGGCACACGGTCGGTTTGCAGGGTGCGCCGACCATTGCGAAAACTACGCGGAAACTTCGCACATTTCTGCGCAGTTTCTAAACAGTAAATAGTGCCGTTTCTCCAATGGGGGCGCTGCAGTAGAGCGGTGCGATTCCCGAACGATTTCCGGGCAATAACTGCGCATGTAGGTGCACACCAATGTGCGAGCTATGCGCTTTGCGCATGGCTGCCAGGTGTAGCCAGAGGGGCAAAGTTGCGCAAGTTGCGGGCGCAACCGCAAAAACACCACGCGCAACTTTCGACCTGGCGGTGATTCAGCAGCACACCGGCGTATCACCCGTTGTAGGGAAGACAGCCTTTGCGCTTGCCATATGCCAATGTGCATCGAGCACAAAAAGATTGCGATTGATTGATAACGTGTTTAACATTAAATCAAATGGAAAATAAACTTTCAGGGCGCGGTGGCGCAGGCCGCGGGCAAGGTCGGAAGCCGAAAGAAGAGAAGGCCGATAACGCGCCTGTGGCAATCCGCATGAGCACACGGCAGAAAGAAAAGCTGGCCAAATTGGGCGGTGCGCCATGGGTGCGCGAGAAGATCGATAGGGCGAAACTGCCGAAGGAATGAACCCGCGCCTCCGGGGTAAATACGGGATTTCCTTGTATTTGAACTGAGGCAGAAAAAGCGACGGCTACAGGGGTTAGGAGCCCTGTAGCCGTCTGACCACAACCTGCAACTTTAAGGACCGCAGATCATGGGTATCACTATTATCGCAACTCGGTTAGCGCGTTTTCTCATGCTCAAAGTGAGCACCAGGTTCTCCATCGCACATCAGATAGCCATAAAAAATGCGCTGGCCGCGGCGCTGTACTTTATGTGCAAGGTGCGGCACCCGATGGACCTGCAAGCCGCCACCAAGTGTGTAATTCGAACTGCCTTTGTGCTGAAGCAGGCACATGCAGAGTCAAACGCTGCTCTACCTGTGGGGGCTTGAACCATGTCAAACCCCAAAAACATCGGTGCAGCCGCCAATCGTTCCAGTAAGTCAAAGGTAGGTGTATCCAGGGCGTCAGCTAGGGTAGATCGGTTCAACGCCTTCATGCACGATGTGCGTCAATATGACAAAGCGTTAGAAATAGCCAATACACCATCGCCTGCAGTTGGCAACGATGCGTTGCGCAGCCCTATTAGCGAAATCAAATTGTATGGAGCCGAGCGCCATGGGCGTGTCGAGGTCAATGTATACGGGTGCCTATCGCATCGCTCAAAAGCTGATTTCGAGTATTGTTTGAGTGGTTTCGCATCACAAGCTACGGGGGTAAGCATCGATTTCAGGTGGTGTACCCTGAATTTGACACGTGAAGATGTTCGCCACTTCAAGCACATCTTTGATTGTCCCGTGACCTACATTTGCACGTTGGAGCAAAGTGGCATTGTTAAAGGGTTGGTATGTGCAGCCCGGGAATTTGGGCTCAGGCGCATGACTTCATATTCTTGCGATGAAGCGCTACGGTGGCTGGACTCGGCTGTGATAACTTGGCTCAAGCTGGCGCCCCCTGCGTCAGAGGAAGAGTAAGGCCAAGCATGCTACGAGAAAACCTGTTGCAGCGGCCCATTTACGGGGGCGTGTTTGGGGAGGACGGCCGGTACGCGTTGGCCAGCATACCCTGTGTATCGCGCGGGCTCTACGTTACGCGGTACATGGTGGTTCAGCCGCAGGCCGGCGTTGTTCTAAGCGTGTCCGAGGACAAAGTGCAGGCGCTCGCGTTGGCTCGCCAGCGTCTCTGGGCCGCAAACGACAATCGTCTTTGGCAGCTGAATAGCGCGGTACAGAGTGAGCTCTGGCCCGACGAGCCCGTTCTAATTCCTGCGCCTGCGCCAGCTTCCCCTCAGTACGTTCCACGGCGGCGGCGTGCCATCTTCGAAAATTCAAATGGTCGATGCCACTACTGTGGCGCATCGCTGGAGCTCACCGGGAAGTGGCATATCGAGCATCAGCTGCCTCGCGCGCTCGGTGGCGGCGATGGAGCGCTTAACCTTGTTGCGGCCTGCGTTCCTTGCAATCTCGGGAAAAGCGACAAGACGGCAATTGAGTTCATTGTTCAGGGCGGACGAACTGATCGATAGCCCTAGGTTTCATTGCGGCGTCGCCTTTGTAACCCTTGGCTTCAACGCTTCACATAGCTCTTGGCGCCAGAATCGGAAATGCAATAGTGCCCACCGCGCGGGCCTACGCAAATATTGCCCGACCTGCAGGCGCATGCGCCGCCCGGCGCCGGCACTAGCGGCTTGGGGGCCGCTGGCGCGGCGTACCCGGTGCAATATTTCTTCGAGCCGCTGATCGAGCCATCATTGCAGATGAAGTTGCCGTTGGAGCAGTAGGCTATGCCTCCTTTGCGGCCGGAACATGGGGTGTTCGCTACAGCGCTAAGCGGAAGCAGGACAAGCAGAAAGATTGCCAGCGTGCCGATCCTTGCGCGTGATGTCATCAAAACGGCCCAAGCACCCAGAGTGATTCAATGGTCGATGGCTCAATCCGCACGGCTTCGCCTCCAGCAATAGGCCTGCTCTCCAGAACCTTGTACTTTCCATTGACTGGTCTGCAGCCTTCCTTTGAGATGCGCACAATCTCGGCTGCCGCCTGATCGCCCTGCGCTTTTGATTCTGAAGTTTCTCTGCCTTGAGCTCGAAGACCTGCAGATGTGAACACTACCTGCATTTGCTCAAGCCTGACCTGCTGTGTCCTGAATAAGCCACATCCGTATTCACCATGTAAAGCGACCGTGCGCGCCAGGCAGATTCCTGGCAGCGAAATGACTACGAGAAACATCCATATCCGCATCTGCATACTCCAATCATCCTGCCTTGAGGACCACTGCTTTGACGTGCGCAGTCTCACACGAGTAACGCCCTGTTGCAGGTGAAATGTCGTCAATACTATGTACGGCTGTCAGTGCATCTTGGTTTTCTGGCGTGCTCCATCGAGCACTGATATCGAATGAGCCGTTTACTGGCTGAAGAGGTAAAAACAGGGGGGTAGCGAAAGCAAAACGGGGGAACAACTGGGGGAACGGAATTGCTATTCTGCTCGCGAAGCCTAGTATTCATGCGGGTTTCAAGGCTTCTTTCAATTGACCCCGGCCCAAAAAACATACGTAAGTCGTTAAAATGCGACTTAAACCAAGGAATTGCAACTCGTGCAATTTTTAGGTTTATTTCGTAGGTGCAGGGTTTAGGTTAAACGGCCTCGTATGAGGCCGTTTCCTTTAATTTTGTTGACGCGAATGCCTGGTCTGTTGCCGCCGACCGAAAACTGACAGCCTGAAGTCTAGAGGGGTGCGGACAAAAACTTGGACTATCAGGAGGTAGTCCATGTATTCCTACGAAGACCGAATCCGAGCAGTTGAGCTCTACATCAAGCTCGGTAAACGCACCAGTCCGACCCTCCGTCAATTGGGTTACCCAACCAAGAATGCACTGAAGGGGTGGTACCGCGAGTATCAGCAGCGGCTCGACCTGCCGGTGGGTTATGCACGTCGGGAACCGACGTTCTCGCAGGTGCAGAAAGCTGCTGCTATCGAGCACTACCTCACCCACGATCGATGCATCGCGGCCACCATGAGGGCTCTGGGCTACCCCGGGCGTGGAACGCTTGGCAAGTGGGTTCGTGAGGCCCTTCCTGAGACCAGGACGGCCGTCGTTGGCAGTGTGGGCCAACGGAGGTATTCTGAGAGCTTGAAACATGCCGGAGTAATGGAGCTTTGCACTCGGCAAGAAAGTGCGCAGGCGGTGGCCGACAAGCTCGGTGTGTCTCGGCCAACGTTGTACAACTGGAAGAACCAGCTTCTGGGACGTGAGGCACCCGCATCCATGAAACACACCAATCAATCCCCGCAGGAGCGAGAGCGCGAAGAGCTTGAGCGCCAGGTTGAGGTCCCGCGCCGCGAAGTCCGGCAACTGCGGCTTGAGCAGGACCTCTTGAACAAGGCCAATGAACTGCTAAAAAAAAGCCTGGGCGTCGATCTGCAGCTCCTGTCCAACCGGGAAAAAACACTGCTGATTGACGCCCTCAAGGAGCACTATGGTCTGCCAGAACTCCTTGCACAGTTGGCTCTTGCGCGTAGCTCCTACTTCTACCATCGAGCGCGCGCCGCAGTGGGCGACAAGTACCTTCAGGTGCGGCAGTCCATCACCGAGATCTTCGAGTCGAACCACCGCTGCTACGGCTACCGCAGGATGCAGGCCTCGCTGGCCAGGCAACAAGACCCTATCTCTGAGAAGGTGGTGCAGAGATTGATGAAGCAGGAAAGTCTGGTTGTAGCAAAGCCCAAGCGGCGCAGGTACGCGTCCTACCTCGGTGAGATCAGTCCAGCGCCTGCGAACATCATCAACCGCGACTTCCAGGCCGCGGCACCCAATGAGAAGTGGCTCACGGACATCACGGAGTTCCAGATCCCTGCGGGCAAGGTGTACCCCCGGAATCGCGTTGCCGCTGCGCATGCGATAGTTTTTTTACAGCCTCGTTAGACAGAATGAATACCGTAGCCGTTGCCAACTTGATCTCCGCCCTATTTGCGTTCGCTGCAGCGGGATTGTGGCTTGGGAGCGCTCTGGTCAAGACTCCGGCTACGTTTCCGGCTCGGGCGGTGCAGCCCGACGAGTACGTTGAAAATCCAATGGGCGGACCGAATCCAGAGCACACGCCAGGCACCGTGCGTAGTGAGTCCCTTCTTGAGTTGGGCGCGGCCCTTCGGCGACAAAGCAAATTGAGTGCTTGGGCCGCAACATGTGCCTGCATTGCCGCGGCCGCACAAGCCGTTGCTGTATGGTGAAGAGCATGCTGCGTGTCAGTCCACTCCGGCGCTAGGCATCGCAAGTCCCTATGTCCCAAGTCCTGCTTGAAGGCTACACGGTTGATGAGATTCTTGAACTCCCGAACGACGAGTTGCAAGCAATTGTCCTACGTGACGAGCCCCTTGTCTTCAAAGCCGGCGGCGCGAGCATCCTCGGAAGTTTCAAGGTCGCCGTTGATACCCTTGTCATGGAGCTTGCGCACATTGACGGCGGTGGCGAAGGTGCGCTTCCAAGCTTGGCATCTTTGGCAAGTCGCTATGCCAAGCGCGAAGGCCTGTCGTTCATCGAATGGCGTGTGCACGCGGTTCACTGCGCAAAGCCCAATCTCAAGCTCCGGCGCGTTCTTGAGCGTAGAGGGTTTATCGTTCGAGAGATCGCAGGTGTTGGCGAATGCTATTGGCTACGTGCCTCCACGAATGGCGCCTAGCTGCCGAAAGTGTCATTCACTGTCCGTTTCAACAGGATCCGTCTCCGGTGGTGATGCCGCAGCATTGCGCTCTATTTCCAGCCGCGTGGTGACGCCGCTATATTCCACGGTATGCACGGCTTTGGCGGTGCCGGTAATGGGCAGGAACAGCAGCAGGCCTTTTTTCACGGTGGCCACGGCGTCGAAGCGCCGGGCCAGGCGGGTGATGAGGTTCAGGCCGCTCTCGTTGGTCTGGTCTATGTGCGCCACGGCTTTGGTGGCCAGCGCGGTTTCCACGCGGGCTGTGAGCTGACTGCGCAGGGCCATGGAGCCCACGATGGCGCCGATGACACCAGTGCCGAACATGCACACTTTGCCTCACACGCGACTGGAATCCAGGGCCAGGACGGACTGAAATGCGCAACGAAGCTGGGGTCCTGACATAGTGCAAGGCTTAACTGCACAGATCGACAAAATGCAATCTGATCGATCCTCTCGACCGCGAAGCTGCGGCCAAAGAGCACGAAAATGGCGGCATGAGGAGGATTAAAGTGCAATCCGTTGCTTCCGCGTCAGTGCAAAGTGATGCTGCAAGTCACAAAAAATAAACGACTTACGTATTTGTAAACCGTCCTGTTTCGTCACATAGCGTCCAGGCTCTCACACATTTCTCACGCATTTTTAGCGTCGTCTATATCGGGTAAGCTTGGCAAACAAGCGGCGCCATACTTCGTTGGAGGCTTGTCAAATCCCAGCGATGCGCCTTGTTCCACCCCGTGGCTGTCATTTCTGAGCATCCTGCACGGCTGTTTTGCGGCGATTGCAGCCGGTCGTGGATCTCCCGCGATAGGGCGCTATGGGGCCAACTCAGTCCTCCAAAGCTCTCTCAAGCATTGATTGGACTACCCGCGCTGGCCCCAGCGATCTGCATAACCAGGCCCGGACACTGCGGCACCCGATTCGGCCTGCCAGTCGAGGGACGAGATCAAACCAATGCCGTGCTGAAAGTCGCCAGCAGGCGCGTCCAGGCGCGTTCGGCTTGGGCGGCATCGTAGACCCGTGTGTCGGGCGGGCACCAGCCGTGGGCCGCTGGGTACACCTCAACTTCCGCCGACAATTTCGCACTTTCGAACGCGGCGCGCAGGGTGGCTTTGGCTTCGGGTTCCTTGGTATCGTCGTTCTCGGCAATCGCAATCAAGTAGCGCGCCTGAGTCTGGGCTACCAGTCGATGCGGGCTATCGGGCGCTGCGGTCACCATGGCAGCGCCATGGAAAGTGCCAACAGCACCCACACGGCCCGGTGCTACGGTGGCGGTGCGCACCGCGATGGGTCCCCCCATGCAATAGCCGGTGGTACCCAGTTTGCGCGCTTTGTCCACCTCGGGTTGAGCATCAAGCCAGGCCACGAATGTCTTGCCGTCGCTCAGGTGCATGGCTGGCGTCAGGGCCTGCATCAACGGCATCACTTCGGCGATTGGCGTCTGGCCGCCCTGTACCGCAGTAGGCGCCTTTTTCTGCCGGTAGAAGGGGTTCACCACGAGCACGCTGTAGCCCGATTCGGCCAGTCGTCGGCCCATCTGCCTGAAGGCTGGACGTAAACCATATACATCGGGCCATACCAGTACGCCGGGCGCGGCACCCGACGTGGGGGCGACAAAATACGCGTCGCAAATGCCGTCTGGCGTGGTGATGGTCACCTCTCGCTCGGCGACCGCCGCGGCGTTGGCCACACCGGGCAGCGCGGTCAGCAGGCCGGCGGATACAGCCCATGCACCGAAGTCGCGACGGGTGTACTTGTTGAGTTCTTCCTGGTCATTCAGATCACACATGGTTGGTTCGCCTTATTCAGATCACATTACAGGCCAGCTTATGCCATGAATCGGGACGGCCAGCAAGAAGGAGTTTTTTCCTGGTACCCTGTTCGGGGTCAATGTGGTGGGTTGCAAGCTTCCGGGTTCCAAGGGGGAAGACCTGTCATATCGAAAGCGGTTGCATCTTTGACAATGTGCAATTCTCAGGCGAATTAATAGACGCGATGTAATCAGTCCGTTTATCCAGGGAGCTTTGATCTCATCAAGCGGCCGGCTTGCTTATTTTTGCTGCCCTAGAATTTACCGAATGTTGACATTCTTCCGACTTGCGGCAATCGATGCCTGACGCGTTGTTAGGCCCCTGGGCGTTTGGGCTTGCTGCATGGGGTGCGGCACCGCGTATCGGCTGGGCCATGCTGCTGTATGGCCTGCTGGCGCTTGCCAGTGCGGGGGTGGGTTTAAGCCCGGCGCGGCAGAGCGCCTTGAGCCAGCAGATAAATGCCTGGTGGCGGATATTTCCGGTGGTGAGTCTGTGTCTGCTGCTGTATCCGTGGGGGCCGGGCTTGTTGTCCTTGCTGATCGCCGGCCTGGCCATGCGTGAGCTGGGTATGCATTACCCCGGGCGGGCTCAATTTTTCTACGGGGCTTGTGCCATAGTGCTGCTGCTGCAAACGCTGCTCGCGCTGTATGACCCGGATTTGGCATGTGGTGTATTGCTGGGAATGCTGCTGCTGCAGATCTTGGCTTTCGGTATGTACCGCAGAGCGTCGTGGATGCTGATCTTGTTGTTCCTCTGGCTGTGCGCAGGGCTGAGCTTTTTGCCGCGGCTGCTGCATATCACCTCATCTGCAGGCGCCAACCTGGCCTGGTTTTTTTACCTGTTTGTGCTGACAGCCCTGAATGACATTGCGCAGTTTGTGTGCGGAAAATGCTGGGGAAGGCACAAGGTTGCGGCCCGCATCAGTCCAAACAAGACCTGGCAGGGACTGCTGGGCGGTGTGCTGACCAGCATGGTGGTGTCAGCGCTGTTGGGTTGGTATCTACAGCTGGCTGCCGTGCTGCAGTTGCTGGCCCTGGGCGTGTTGTTATCGTTGGCCGGCTTTGTGGGCGATATGGCGCTGTCTGCCGCCAAACGCAGTTTGGGCATCAAGGACTTTTCGCAGCTGATCCCAGGCCATGGCGGTATTCTGGACCGTGTTGATAGCCTGGTATTGACCGCCCCGGCCTTGTACTGGGGCTTGACGCTGTGAGGTTTGCACGTGATCCGTATACCGAGATATCCCTATGACCCTACTGAATGCTTCCGGCTGGACCCAGCAGGAATCCGGTTTTGAAAGCTTTGACCAGACCCGTATTTTCTATCGCAGCTGGCAGCCGACTACGCCACGCGACGACGGCCCGCAGCGGGCGCTGGTTTTTCTGCACCGTGGCCATGAGCATTCGGGCCGCATCCAGCCGCTGGTAGAGCAATTTGGCTACAGCCAGGATTGGGCTTTTGCCTGGGATGCACGCGGACATGGGCATTCCCCCGGCGAGCGAGGCGATGCGCCCAGCTTCTATACCCTGGTGCAAGACTTCGAGGCTTTCATCCGCCACCTGCAAGCCCGCTACGGTATTGCTGCGGAGAACATGCTGATCGTGGCCAATAGCGTGGGCGCGGTGATTGCGGCCACTTGGCTGCATGACTACGCACCCCGGGTGCGCGGCGTGGTGATGGCGGCGGCGGCCTTTGACATCAATCTGTATGTTCCCCTGGCCAAGCCCGCATTGCGCCTGGCGCTGCGTTTCAGCCCCGGGCTGAGCGTGACCAGCTACATCCGCGCGGGCATGCTGACGCATTCGACGGCCCAGGCGCAGGCCTACGATCTAGACCCGCTGATCACACGCAACATTTCAGCGCGGGTGCTGCTGGACCTGGCCGATACCGCGCAGCGCGTGGTGGAAGACGCCCAGGCCATAGACACGCCGGTGCTGATGCTGGTGGCCGACAAAGACTATGTGGTCAAGCAGGCGCCGCAACGCCAGTTTTTTGATCGTCTTGCGTCCGCCATGAAGCGCTATGTGGTGATTCCCGATTGCCATCATGCTATCTTTTATGAAGCGAAGGCCCAGGTAGAACAAGCGCTAGAGGCCAGTAAGGCATTTATTGCAGAGTGCTTCGCGAAAGAATTTCCGGCCCTGGATAGCTACCATGCGGCCGATACGCTGGGCCCCAGCGCTCAGCGTTATCAGGCCTTGCAACAGGGCAGGGGCGGCAGTGCGTGGGACGACGCCTATTTCGGCTTGCAAAAGCGCATGCTGGCGAAGTTAGGACCATGGAGCAATGGCATGCGCATCGGCCTGGAGCACGGTTTTGATTCCGGTGCCTCGCTGGACTACGTGTACCGCAACCAGGCAGGCGGGCGCTGGGGTGTGGGGCCGTTGATCGACCGTGGCTACCTGGACGCTATCGGTTGGCGTGGCATACGCCAGCGCAAGGCGCAGCTGCAGCAATTGCTAGGGGCATTGATTTCGCAGCACCCGGCAGACCAGCCGCTGCGCATTCTGGACATTGCCGCGGGTGGCGGCCGCTATGTGCTGGAGACCGTGAAGCGCCACCAGGACCGCGAAATTGAAATTACCCTGCGCGACATGGACCCACGCAACCTGGAGCAGGCGCTTCAGCTCGCCATGCAACTGCAGTTGAAGAGCCATATCGCCTACCAACGCCGCGACGCTTTCGACCCGGCCAGCTATCCTGCCGACGAGGCACCCTATGACATCGTCATCGTCTCCGGCCTGTATGAATTGTTCAGCGACAACGCCCGGGTGCTGCAGTCCTTGCAGGGCATAGGCCGGCAGCTGAAAGAGGGTGGCTATCTGGTCTATACCGGCCAGCCCTGGCACCCGCAGCTGCTGATGATTGCCAAGACCTTGACCAACCACCAGGGTCAGCCCTGGCAGATGCGCCCGCGGCCGCAGGCGGAGATGGATGCCCTGGTGGCCAGTGCGGGCTGCCACAAGCTCCACAGCGAGGTGGGCGTGGCAGGGATTTTTACCGTGTCGGTGGCGCGCCGTGGCGCAGCGCAGAGCGCAGGCGGTTGAGCAGCGTCCAGGCCAATAGCAGCAGTACCAGGCACAGCAGGCCATTTAGCCACAGCGGGCCGGCGCCAGCCGCCAGCAGCAGGGCCAGCAGGCTGAAAGCTGCGGCGCGGTCGCTCTTGCCCATGGGGCCATCAAAGCCGCGAGTCGCCCCTACCTGCAGGGCCAGCACACCGGCAAACTCCGTCAGCAGCGCGGCCAACGCGGCCAGCACCACCAGGGGCGCATAGATGTTGGCCGCGAATGCAAAGGGCAACACCAGGGCGGCATCGGATATTTGGTCGGCGATCTCATTCAGCAGCGCACCCAGGCGCGTCTTTTGCCCGGTGGCCTGGGCCAGCATGCCGTCGATGGCGTTCAAGCCCATGCGCAGCAGCATGAACACAGGCAGCCCAACCCACAGGCGCATGTCCTGCGGCCACAGCAGCAGCGTCGCGCCGTACAGCAACGACAAAACCATGGCCAGCAGCGTGACCTGGTTAGGTGTAACTCCCGCGCGCGCCAACCAGGACAGGCTGGGGCGCAGCAGTTGCTGAAAACGGGGTTTGAGTTGGTAGATGGAAATGCGCATGGCTTCTATTGTGTACAGGCACTGGCAATCTGCAGGCAGCGGCGGTAGCCCATGGCGCAATGCAGATACACCGGGCGACCGGCGTCGGTTTCGCGGCGCACGGCCGCCACAATCTGCTGCACTGTATCCGCAGGGGGCGGCACGATGTCCAGCAGCGCAAAGTGCTGGTAATGGTGTGGGGCTTGGTGGGCGCGCAGCGCAGGGGTTTCTGGCAGCTCATTGGCCAGGTCGATGACGCTGCAGCCGGCAGGCAAGAGCCGGGCCTCGGCATCCGTCAGGCGGCGCCCTATCCAGAGTTGGGGGCCGATGCTCCGAACCGGTGGCAAATGCCGGCCGCTCCACCGGACCGCCAGCCACGTCAGCCGGTAGCCCAGCAGATAGGGCGCATACACGCACCATACCCACCAAGGAAATTGGCCCTGCCGCTTGTGCAGAAAGCCCTGCTGGCGCCGTGCATAGGCCAGGCTGACCAGGCCCAGACTCAGCATCAGATACAGCGTGGCGAACAGCGGCAAGGCGTAGCGCCCCAGCACCCACGCGATGCAGGCCGCGACAAAGTAATACAAACCCACAAAGGGTTCGCTGCGGCCCGGTGGGATGCAGACAATACACACCCAGCCCAGCAGTAGCCCGCCGGCCACATCAAGTAGATGGTGCTGGTAAGTGAATAAGGTGGACGTAGCCGTCAATACCAGCCAGCCGCCCAGTGCCACGCGTGCCCACGGGCTGGTCAACCGGTGGCACAACGATGTCCAGAACAGCAGGCAATAGGCGACATGCAAGGACGGTAGCTGGTTGTACGGGCGGTCTACCAGCTCCAGTCCCTGGTACAGAGCGGCCAACACAGGCGACGCGACCATGGGCCGTGGCCAGCCGAACTGCAGCGGCAGCAGCACAAAGATGGCCCCAGCTATGCCGGTGGCTAGCAGCAGGCGCTGGCTCAGCACGCGCAAGGCATCCGGGCTGTGCACCAGGAAAAACGCCGCGCAGAAGAACAGCCCGCTGCTGGCATAGGGCAACACCATCCAGGGCATAAACGGGATATGTGCGTCCCATTCCAGGGCTACATTGCGTGGCGTAGCCTGCTGTTGGGCCCATGCATTGGCAAGCACGTAGCACAGCAGAAATGCCAGGCTGTTGAGCCCCAGGTGGGCCAGCCGCTGCTGCCATGTCAGCCCGTTCACAGACGCCATTCGCAGCCTTCTTTTGTTGCCCATCTTGTGTGGGTTATCTTAGCGGCATGAACCAGTCCCCAATGCCCCCAAAGTACCAACGCTGCATGGTGTTCGCCGGAGGCGGCTTCCGTTTTGGCATCTATCTCGGCATGTATGCCGCAGCCCGTGACGCCGGGCGCCAGCCCGACTTACTGTTGGCCAGCTGTGGCGGCGCGATTGCGGCGGCCATCATCCAGGCGCTGCCAGACGATGCACAGCGCAAGGCCTGGCTGAGCTCACCAGAGATGTATGCCTTCTGGGCCAGCCTGCAGCCGGCGCGGCAGGCCACGCTGACGGGTACGCTGGCGCGGGCGCTGCGGCGCAAACTGGCGGCTGGCCGCGTGCCGCGCATTCCCAATCTTTTCCAGGACTATCTGTTCGAGGTACCGCCGCAGTTGCCTTTGCCGCCTGCTGCCGCCCAATCCGAGGTGGCCGTGGCCACCATGGGCGGCAAGCTGCTGTTCCGTCCCGACGAGGTGCTGCAACCCCGTGGCGAGCGCAAGTTGTTCGCCCAGACGGTGCTTTGCGAGCCGCGCGCGGCGGCCTTGCTGCAAGGCATGGATTCTCCGTTTGCCAGCCCGCGCTGGGGCGCACATGCGATTGCTGATCAGCTCTATACCGACAGCAGCATTGGCGTGGAGGAGGCGGCTCGCCTGTCCATTACCGACTTTTATTACTTTCCCTGCCACCGCCATGGGGCCGATCACTACATCGGCGGTGTGGTGGACCTGTTCCCCATCGAGGTGGCGCACCGGTTGGCCCACGAGGTGATGATCGAATTCAAGGAATCGTTCGACCAGACCTTTTCCATCCCGGCCTGGCGCGAGGTGCTGGGCCTGGATGGCAACCAGCGCCTGCGTCAGGTCAACGGGCAGCATGCCGACGTGTGGTTCGATACCTCCGACGTGTCGCGCGCATTGCCCCGGCAGCAGGTGCACAAAAAGCTGGACTGGCTACGCAACCGCATCGTGCTGGCCCTGCCCGACAGCCATGCCACCTACGCAGAGTATGTGGACGCGCAATGGCAGTACGGCTACCAGCGCGGCATGGAGGCCTTGCAACGGCCCTTGCCCAGCGACAAGACCCGCATGCGCCAGGTGGACCGCTACAACCAGGCCGAGCCATGCGCGTCCTGATACTGGGCGGTACCAGCGGCATCGGTCTGGCGCTGGCGCGGCATTATCTGCAGCAGGGCGACACGGTCGCCGTGGCGGGCCGCGACCTGGCGCGTTTGCCCGCCGACCTGGGTGCCGGCGCCCCGCAGTTGCAGGCGTATGCGCTGGACATCACTGATACGCCCACACTGTCCCGCGTGCTGCAACAATTTTCCGCGCCGGGCCTGGACCTGCTGATCGTGGCCGCGGGCTTTTACTTCAACACCCGTCACCACCCGCTGGATGCTGCCACCACCTTGCGCATGCTGCGGACCAATGTGGGCGGCATGGAGCAGGCGTTTGGCCTGGCGGCAGAAACCATGCTGGCCCAACAGTCAGGCCAGCTAGTGGCGATTGCCTCGGTGGCAGGCTTGCTGCACGACTATCCGGGGGCGTCGCTGTACAGCGCTACCAAGCGTAGCGTGCTCAGCCTGTGCGCCACCTACCGCACCGCGCTGCAGCCGTTTGGCATTGCGGTGACGGCCATTGTCCCCGGCTATGTGGACACGGCCCAGCTGCGTGCGTTGAACCAGGGTGACGCCAGCCACAAGCCCTTTATCCTGTCTGAGGCGCAGGCCGTGGTGCAGATTACCCTGGCCATTCGACGGCGCGAGGCGGTGCGGGTGTTTCCATGGCAGATGCGCTGGCTGGTGGCGCTGTTGAACCGTTTGCCGTCGTGGCTGCTGGCGCTGCGTCGCTGACGCGCCCCAGCCGGGGAGTAAACTCCCCACCCCTTTCCAGACGTCTTGCCGACGCAACCCCATGCCCTTTGCCTCCCTGGGACTAGCTCCCGCCTTGCTGCGCGCTGTGCGCGAACAGGGCTTCTCTGCGCCCACGGCGATCCAGACCTCGGCCATCCCGGCCATCGCCCGTGGGGCCGATGTATGGGCTGCCGCGCCCACAGGCTCCGGCAAGACCGCCGCATTTGCCTTGCCCCTGCTGCAACGCCTGCAGGCGGCCGGACATCTGCAGGGCAAGCGCCGCAGCCGCGTGTTGGTACTGGTGCCTACGCGCGAGCTGGCGGCCCAGGTGGGGGAAGTGTTTCGTGGCCTGGCCCAGCACCTGCCGCAGCCGCTGAAAATTGCGGTAATTTTTGGTGGCGTGTCCATCAACCCGCAGATGATGGGCTTGCGCGGTGGCGCCGACATCGTGGTGGCAACGCCCGGCCGTCTGCTGGACCTGGTGGACCACAACGCACTGCAGCTGTCGGCCGTGGAATCTCTGGTGCTGGACGAGGCCGACCGCCTGCTCGACCTGGGCTTCAGCGAAGAGCTGGCCCGCGTGCTCACGCTGTTGCCCGCACAGCGGCAAAACCTGCTGTTTTCTGCCACCTTCCCACCCGCCATCGAGGCTCTGGCCGCGCAACTGCTGCGCGACCCCGTGCGTATAGAGATGGCCGCTGCTCCCACGACCGAGGCGGCCACGCCCGCGATTGCCCAGCGCTCCATCGCGGTGGATGCCAGCCGCCGTACCCAGCTGCTGCGCCACCTGGTGCAAAGCCAGGGCTGGCAGCGCGTGATGGCTTTTGTGGCGACCAAGTTTGCCGCCGAAGTGGTGGCCGACAAGCTGCGCAAGGCCGGCATCCTGGCCGAGCCTTTCCACGGCCAGCTGAGCCAGGGCAAACGCACCCAGGTGCTGGACGACTTCAAGGCCGGGCGCGTACACGTGGTGGTGGCTACCGACTTGGCGGCGCGCGGCATCGACATTTCAGACTTGCCGGTGGTGGTCAACTACGACCTGCCGCGTTCGGCGGTGGACTATGTGCACCGCATTGGCCGCACCGGGCGGGCTGGTGCCAGCGGCGAGGCCTACAGCTTCATCACCGCCGAAAGCGCGGCCCATTTCGCCTTGATCGAAAAGCGCCAGGGCCTGAGCCTGCCGCGCGAAGAGGTGGCAGGCTTTGAGCCGGTGGAGTTGCCCTTGCCGCCCGTTGCGGGCTCGGCCCCCTCCAATGGCGGCATCAAGGGCAAGCGGCCCAGCAAAAAAGACAAGCTGCGCGCGGCTGCCGCGGCGGGGCTGTAAGCCCGCCCTTGATCTAGATAAAAACCCTTGTATCGCAGGGAATACCTGCGCAAGAAGCTATGAAATGAATAGCTGTCGGCCTGTTGAGCACTTTGCCGAAGCATTGTTTTTGGGCAAATTCCATATATTTTGAGGATGCCGTGTGATGCGGCGAAAAACTGCCGCAGAATTGTGCGCGTGATCTATGAGGGGCCAATATGGCTGAGCGCGATACCACTTGCTGCATGTGCCGTTCTCGGCATCTGGTAGTCGGTTTTTCGCGGGGCAGCCATGCCCGCCAGCCCCATTTCGTGCTTACCCCGCACAACTAACAGTGAGACGCCTGCATGCCAAGCTTTATTACCAACCTGTCCATTGCCAAACGTCTTGGTTTGGGCTTTGCTTTGGTGCTGATCATGTCCTTGATCAGTATTCTGTTTGGTCTCTCCAGGCTGAGCGTGGTGGCCCAAGCTACGCAGAACATGGTGGATGACCCGGTCAAGACCGAGCGTATTGTCAGTGATTGGTACCGCAATATTTACACCGGTGTGCGCCGTGCTGGGGCGATTGCCAAGAGCAGCGATCCGTCGCTCACGGAATATTTCGCTGAGGAGCAGGCCGCCTCGTCGAAAAGCTCGTCGGAATTGCAAAAGGCTTTAGAACCGTTGATGCAGACGGACCAAGAGAAAGCCCTGTACGCCGAAATCGGTGAGCAGCGCAAGTTATACATCGTCGTGCGCGATGAGATTGTGGCGCTGAAGAAAGACGGCAAGTCTGATGAAGCCAATCAGCTGCTGGAGCAAAAATTCAAGCCCGCCTCCGCCGTTTTTCTTGGCAAGATGGAGGCCCTGCTGAAATTACAGCGTGACCAGATCGATGAGTCGGCCAAGAATATCGCTGACATTTATTCGGCCAGCCGCAGCCTGATGGTCGCGCTGGGCGTGGTCAGCCTGCTGCTGAGCCTGGTCTGCGCCTGGCTGATCTCAGGCTCCATCACCCGTCCCCTGGTGCAGGCTACCGGTGTGGCGCGCCAAGTGGCCGGAGGCGACCTGACCGCCCACATCGACAACCGCAGCACCGACGAAGTCGGCCAGCTGCTGTCCAGCCTGCAAGACATGCAGGCCAGCCTGGTACGGGTGGTCTCCAATGTGCGTTCGGGCTCCGAAAACGTGGCCACCGCCAGTGCGGAAATCGCCCAAGGCAACGACGA
>NZ_JBWKVR010000043.1:0-17470 GCF_059421805.1 Rhodoferax sp. GW821-FHT02C08 | reverse complement strand
GCTGCGCGCGGCTGTGACGACCCGGCCACTTCCATTGACTGTTCTTCGATACTCTGAGGCAGGTAGCTAATCAGGCACTTTTCATACGCATTCTGCGCAGATCTAGCTCGCAATGGCTTGCCGACTTGGACACAAAATGTTGCAATACGCTGCATTTTTCTTGCACCAAGGAAACCCCTGTCTATGCAAACTCCATCCTCTATTGCCGGCGTTTCACGTCGCTATACGGCCGCTTCGCTGGCACTCGCAGCTCTGTTGGCAACAGGCTCATCGTGGGCCCAGCAGACCATCAAGATCGCCAACATCGTGGAGCTGTCGGGCGCGGGCGCCACAGCGGGTACCAACTTCAAAAACGGGGTGGAGCTAGCGGTCAAGGAAATCAACGCCAATGGCGGCATTCTGGGCAAAAAGATTGAAAGCAGCACAGCTGACACCCAGAGCAACCCGGGCGTCGCCAAGGGACTGACGCAAAAAGCCATAGACAACAATGTGTTCGCCATCTTCGGGCCGGTGTTTTCCGGCTCCATCGTGGTCAGCATGGCTGAGAGCCGCCGAGCCGAGGTGCCCAACTGGACAGGTGGCGAGGCCGCCGGCATCACCCAGCAGGGCAACCCGTATATCTTCCGCACCAGCTTCACACAAGCCACGGCCATGCCCAAGGTCGCCACCTACATCACCAAGACCAGCAAAAACCTGGCCGTGCTGTATGTGAACAACGACTTTGGCAAGGGCGGGCTGGACATGCTGAAGAAGGCGCTGGCGGGCTCGCCCACCAATGTGACGACCGAGATTTCCACCGAGTCCGGCCAGCTGGACTTCTCGGCCGCCGTGATCGCCGCCAAGCAATCCAATGCCGACGCGCTGTTCGTCTACACCAACGAGGAAGAATCCGCCCGCGTGCTGCGCGAGCTGCAAAAGCAGGGCTGGACCAAGCCCATCATCGGCGAAACCACACTGACCGGCCAGAAGGTCATTGAGCTCGCCGGCGACGCAGCCAACGGTGCCATCGCCCACGTGGGGCTGGCGGTGGATGCGCCCATCCCCACCGTGCGGGCGTTCAACGCCAAGTTCGAGCGCGAATACAAATACGTATCCGACCACAACGGAATGAAGGGCTACTCCGGCGTCTATGTGATGAAGGCCGCGATCGAGAAAGCCGGCGTACTGGACCGCAAGGCCGTCGCCGCCGCCATGAAGGGCCTGAAGATCAACACCGACCGCTACCCCGGCGTGCTGATGTACACCGAGTTCGACAACAAGGGCGACCTGGACCGCATGAGCTTCATGGTGCAGGTGAAAAACGGCAAGCAGACCGTGGTGGACTTTGTGCCACCCCTGCCCAAGGACAAAGTGATTGGCGCCGCGCCTGCGCCTGCACCGGCCGTGGCCCCGTCCGCCCCCAAGGCCGGCGGCAAACCCGTAGCCGCCAAGCCCTAAGCTATCGCGAGGCCCATGTCGCCCAGGCGACGCGGCCCCACCTCGCACTAGGACAAGCCCGGTAACACCTGTGGACCAGGCACTCCAGAATGGTCTCCCCAAGGAGCAATGCATGGAAAAGTGCTGGTTGAAGAGTTACCCCGACGGCGTGGCGCATGACATTGACGTGCACCAGTTCACCTCGCTGGCGCAGGTGCTGAACACCTCCTTCAAGCAGAACGCCGACAAGCCCTACTCCGTCTGCATGGAGCGCTGGATGCGCTACGGTGAGCTGGACGCGTTGTCCACCGCCATGGCCGCCTGGCTGCAAGCCCAGGGGCTGGAGCCCGGCGCCCGGGTAGCCATCATGCTGCCGAACATCCCGCAGTTTTCGGTCGCCATGGTGGCCGTGCTGCGCGCCGGCTATGTCTGCGTCAACGTGAACCCGCTGTACACCCCGCGCGAGCTGGAGCACCAGCTGAAGGACTCGGGCGCCACCACCATTGTGATCCTGGAGAACTTCGCCCGCACGCTGGAAGAAGTGGTGGGCCGCACCGCCATTAAACACGTGGTGCTGACCCGCATGGGCGACCTGCTGGGCCTGGCCTATGGCAGCCTGGTCAACTTCATGGTGCGCCATGTGAAAAAGCTGGTGCCAGCCTATAGCCTGTCCAGCAGCGCCACGCTGCGGGTCACCACGTTCAACAAGGCCCTGGCGGATGGGCGCAAGCGGCCTTTCAAACCGGCCAACTGCACCCTGGATTCCACCGCCTTTCTGCAGTACACCGGCGGCACCACCGGGCTGTCCAAGGGCGCCATCCTGACGCACGGCAACATCGTGGCCGCCATGCTGCAAACCGAAGCCTGGTTCACGCCGGCCTTGAAGCAGGTGGGCGAAACCAACAAGGTCAACTGCATCATGGCGCTGCCGCTGTACCACATCTTCGCGCTGACGCTGTGCTTCATGAGCATGCGCCTGGGCTCGCACATGACCCTGGTGCCCAACCCACGCGACATCGGCGGCTTCATCCAGGTGCTGAAGAAGCGGCCATTCCATCTGCTGCCAGCCGTCAACACACTGTTCAATGCCCTGCTGCTGCACCCCGATTTCAAGACCGTGGACTTCTCCAGCCTGTTCGTGTCCCAGGCTGGTGGCATGGCGGCCTCGGAAGGCACGGCGCAGCGCTGGATGGAGGTCACCGGCTGCCCCATGATTGAAGGCTGGGGCATGAGCGAAACCTGCGCCGTCGGCACCAACAACCCTGTGCTGAGCAAGACCTTCAGCGGCAGCATAGGCCTGCCCCTGTCCAGCGTGGACATCGCCATCAAGGACGACGACGGCAACAACCTCCCCATTGGCGCTGCGGGAGAGATCTGCATCCGGGGCCCCAACGTTACCGTGGGCTACTACCACCAGCCCGAGGAAAACGCCCGAGCCTTCACCGCCGACGGCTATCTGCGCACCGGCGACATCGGCATGCTGGACGCACGCGGCTATGTACGCATCGTGGACCGCAAGAAGGACATGATTCTGGTCAGCGGCTTCAACGTATTCCCCAACGAGCTGGAGAACGTGATCTCGCTCTGCCCTGGCGTGGTGGAATGTGCAGCCATCGGCATCCCCGACGAACGACAAGGCGAGGCCATCAAGGTGTTTGTCGTCAGAAGTGACCCGGCATTGACCGAGGCCGACGTGCTGACCTACTGCCACAAGCACCTGACCGGCTACAAGCAACCCAAGTCCATCGCCTTCCGCGATGCATTGCCCAAGTCCAACGTAGGCAAGATACTGCGCCGCGAGCTGCGCTTGCCGGCAGCTTAACTGGGGCTCTGCCCCACCTGGCGGGCCACGTGCACCTGGTGCAGCGTGATCTTGCGCACCTCGGCCTGGCTGGCCTGGATGTGGGCGCGCAGCAGCATCGCTGCCTGGTCACCACGGTGGCTGCGTATGGCTTTCAGAATCTTGGCGTGTTCTTCGTAGGTGGCGGTGATGCGCGCCTGCTTGGTGAAGTCCAGCCTGCGGATGATGCGTATGCGCTCGGTCACATCGCGGTGCACCCGGGCCATCTCGGTATTGCCGGCCGCGCGCACCAGCGCGGAATGGAATTCCTCGTCCCACTGCGCGACCTGCAGGCTGTCGCTGCTGCGCTGCGCCACCGGCACCAGCCAGATGTCAAACAGCACGTCCAGCAATTGGTGGTCGATCTGGATGTGCGGTGCGGCAGCCCCGGCGCTGCCCTCGCACAGGCGGTGCGCGGCGGTAGTTTCCAGCACCATGCGCAGGTCGTACAGCTGCTCGAACTGGTCGAAGTCGAACGGCAGCACGCGCCAACCGCTGCGGAACAGCACCTCCACATAGCCCTCTTGCTGCAGCCGGGTCAGCGCCTGGCGCACGGGGGTGCGCGACACGCCCAGGCGCTCACTGATTTCGTTCTCGGTAAAGCGGTCGCCAGGTACCAGCTTGAATTCGGCCACGTCGCGTTTCAGCTGGGCATACACCTCTTCGGCGCGCGAGCGGTGTACAGCGGGTTCTGCGGGGGAAGCGGAGGAAGTGGGGGTTGGAGTCAAGGAGTGCACAGGGCAAACTTTAGCAGGCGCCACATAAGCCACGACATAACCCGCTCACAGCGCGGCCAATGCCCGCAGCACCGCGGTACTGGGTGCTGTCCAGCCGACGATGCCGCCCTGGGCGCGCACCATCTCCAGCGTGGCCGCCTTGAACTGCGGAAAGTAGCTCTCGGTGCAGTCCTCCAGCAGCAGGCCGTCATAGCCGCGGTCGTTGGCCTCGCGCATGCTGGTCTGCACGCAGACCTCGGTGGTCACGCCCATGAACAACAGCTGCTGGATGCCGCGCTCTTGCAGCACCTCGTGCAGGCCAGTGGCATAGAACGCGCCCTTGCCGGGCTTGTCGATGACGATCTCGCCGTCCACAGGCGCCAGTGCATCAATGATCTGATTCCCCGGTTCGCCCGCGATCAGGATGCGGCCCATATTCCCCACATCACCGATGCGCAGCGCCGGGTTGCCGCGGTTCAGCTTAGCCGGCGGACAGTCCGACAAATCGGGCTTGTGCGCCTCACGGGTGTGCACCACCAGGCCACCGGCCTGGCGCCAGGCCGCCAGCATGGCCTGACTGGCCGGCACGATGGCCTCCAGCAAGGCCACGTTATTGCCCAGGGTCTCGCCAAAGCCGCCGGGCTCAATGAAGTCGCGCTGCATGTCGATGATGACCAGGGCGGCGCGGGCGACATCCAGCGGGTAGTCGAACGGCAGCGCGGAGATGTTCAGGCTCATGCGGCCTCCTTGTGGTCGTCGTGCCCGCCGCCCATGTGCGCGCCCAACACGTGTCGCTCGGCGGTAGCGGCCGGGGTTTCAAACACGATGCGGCCTTCGCTCATCACCACGATGCGGTCGGCCAGCTCCAGCAGTTCGTCCAGGTCTTCGCTGATCAGCAGCACCGCGCCGCCGCGGTCCCGCACGCCGAGGATGCGGCTATGGATTTCAGCCACGGCGGCAAAGTCCAGGCCAAACACCGGGTTGGCCGCGATCAGCACATTGATGTCACCGGCCAGCTCGCGCGCCAGCACTGCGCGCTGCACATTGCCGCCCGACAGGCTGCGGATGGGCGCGCCCTCACCCTGGGTCTTCACGCCGTATTCCCGGATCCAGTCGCGCGCGCGGTTGCGCCAGATGGAGAAGCGCAGCAGGCCGCCGAGGTTCAGCGGCGGCTGGTCAAAATCGCGCAGCGCCATGTTCTCGGCCACCGACAGATCGCCGACGCAGGCATTGCGCAGCGGCTCTTCCGGCAGGCTGCGTACCTTGAGGCGGTGGTTGTCTGCGCGCCGCGCCGCGTAGTCCTCGCCCATGACCTGCACCCGGCCACCGAGGCGGGGGCGCTGGCCGACCAGCGCCTCGACTAGCTCGCGCTGGCCATTGCCGGAGACACCGGCCACACCCAAGACCTCGCCCTTGCGCACCGCCAGGCTCAGGCCGTGCAGCGCCAAGGTGCCGCGGTCGCCCTGGGCTTTCAGGTCGTCTACCTGCAATGCGATGGGGCCGTCGTTTGCTGCACTTTGTGTAGCACGTTGCGCAGGTAAATCCTGCGCCAGAGCACTATTTGGCTCTGAACTTTCACCCATCATCGCCTGCGCCAAAGTCTGCGTCAGGATTTGTGGCGCCGTGCCGGCCACACGGCCGTGGTGCACCGCCTTGCCGCGGCGCAGCACGGTCACGCCATCGGCATAGGCCAGCACCTCGCGGAACTTGTGGGTGATGATCAGCACGCTGCACTGGCCGCTCTGGGCGAAGGCGCGCACGTGGCCCAGCACCTCGTCGGCCTCCTGCGGCGTCAGCACCGAAGTCGGCTCGTCCAGTATCAGCAGGCGCGGCTTCAGGTACAGCTGCTTCAGCAGCTCCAGCTTCTGCTTCTCGCCGGCGGCCAGCTCGGCCGGGCGCGCATCCAGGTCCAGGCTGAACGGTGTGGTGGCCAGAAAGGCTTTCAGCTCGGCGCGCTTGGCGGTCCAGTCGATCACGGCCGGCAGGGTGCCGCCGGCCAGCAGCAGGTTCTCGGCCACCGTCATGCCCGGCGCCAGCGTGAAGTGCTGGTAGACCATGCCGATGCCCAGGCTGCGGGCGACGATGGGATTGGCAATCGCCTGCTCGCGCCCGTCGAGCATGATGCTGCCCTCCTCCGCGCGCTGGAAGCCCGCCACGCATTTCACCAGCGTGCTTTTGCCCGCGCCGTTCTCGCCCAGCAAGGCATGCACCGTGCCCGGCTCGACGCGCATCGACACGCTGTCCATCGCGGTGAAGCTGCCGAAGCGCTTGGTCAGGTTATAGGTCTCCAGCGCCAGAGCGCCGGTGCCTGTTGGAAGCGCGCCGATAGGGGTGGAGTCTGCAGCCATGGAGTTCCTTGGGTTAGACAACGTCGAGCAGCGCGGCCGATGGCGCGTGCGCGCCAAACACGCCGCCCTGCATCGTCACCATGTTCAGCGCCGCCTGGTGGTTGGCCGGGTCGGTGGCGGCCGTGCAATCGGACAGCAGCAGGCATTCATAGCCACGGTCGTTGGCGTCGCGCATGGTGGTGTGCACACACACGTCGGTGGTGATGCCGGCCAGGATGATGTTCTGTACACCGCGCTGGCGCAACACCATGTCCAGGTCGGTGGCGTAGAACGAGCCCTTGCCGGGTTTGTCGATGATGACCTCGCCCGGGAACGGTACCAGCTCGGGGATGATTTCCCAGCCCGGCTCGCCGCGCACCAGGATGCGCCCGCAGGGGCCGACGTCGCCAATGCCGACGCCGTCTGCGCCAATCTGCCGCGAGCGCCAGCGCTTGTTAGCCGGCAGGTCCGACAGGTCGGGTCTATGCCCTTCGCGGGTATGGATGATGTGGTAGCCCAAGGGGCGCAGCCGCGCCAGCACATGGGCAATCGGCGCAATCGGCGCGCGGGTCAGGCTGATGTCATAGCCCATCACATCCACGTAGCCGCCAACGCCGCAGAAGTCGGTCTGCATGTCGATAACGATCAGCGCGGTGTTGTCTGGGCGCAGCAGGCCGTTGTAGGGCCAGGCGTAGGGGTTGGCAGCAACATAGGCCATGGTATTTACCTTGTAGAAGATAGCTCGCCCGGGCTGCCGACGGCCACGCTGCCGGGCTTGCAGGTAAAGACGAGGATCACCAGCGTCAGCACATAGGGCACGGTGTTAAACAGGTGGTAGCCCCAGCCTATGCCCACCGACTGCATCGCCGGGCCGATGGCGCCGGCACCGCCGAACAGCATCGCTGCCCCCACACAGCGCAGCGGGCTCCAGCGCGCAAAAATCACCAGTGCCACCGCGATCAAGCCCTGGCCACTGGAGATGCCTTCGTTCCAGCTGCCGGGGTAGAACAGGGTCAGCGACGCACCACCGAGGCCGGCCATGAAGCCACCGGCGGCCGTGGCCGCAATGCGGATGCCCGACACCGAATAGCCCAGCGCCCGGGTGGCATTCGCCGAGTCGCCCGCGAGCCGCACCAGCAGCCCCCAGCGCGTGCGCGCAAAGGCCCACCACAGGCCCACCGCCAGCGCGATGCCGATGGGCAGCAGCGCATTGATCTGCAGTGCCGACTGCACTACGCTGGACCCGCTCCAGCCGCCGAGCGGAATGGCCGGAATCTGCGGCGCCTGCGGCTGTATCAGCGGCTTGCCCAGGTAGAAAGCCAGGCCGGTGCCGAGCAGCATCAGCGCGATGCCGGTGGCCACATCATTGACCCGCGGCAGCGAGCACAGCACGCCGTGCAAGGTCGCCAGCAAGGCCCCGGCGCAAGCGCCGGCCAGCACGCCCAGCCAGGGCGAACCGGTAAGGTAGGCTCCGCCAAAGGCGCTCATCGCCGACAGCACCAGCACGCCCTCCAGGCCGAGGTTGATGCGGCCAGACTTTTCGGTCAAACACTCGCCCAGGCTGACGAATAGAAACGGCGTGCCGACGCGCAAAGCGCCGCCGACAATTCCGGCCACCAAAGCCACCCATTGGTCTGCAGTCATGTGGCCTCCACACCAGCAATAGCCGGTCTACGCATCTTGGAAAACAGCAGCTTCCAGTCCACATCGCGCAGCGCCTCGCTGGCCAGGATCAGCACGAAAGCAATGCCCTGCAGCACCATCACCGAGGCATCCGGCAAACCTAGGCGGCGCTGCAACAGACTGCCAGCCGCACCGAAGCCGCCGAACAAAATGGCCACGGGCACGATGGCGACCGGGTTGTGCCGGGCGATGAAGGACACCAGGATGCCGGCATAGCCGTAGCCGGCGATCAGCGAGGCATTCGCGTTGGTGTGTACCGCGGCGACTTCCACCGCACCGGCCAGGCCGGCGCTGGCGCCACCGAGGGCGCAGGCCGTCAGAATCAATTGCGTGGCGGGCAGGCCGACCAGCTGTGCAGCGCGCGGGTTGCCACCCACCACGCGGATCGAAAAGCCGGAGGCCGTCCAGCGCAGCCACAGCCCCAGCGCCACGCAGGCCAGCACACCGAGTACCAGCCCCCAGTGCACATCCGAGCCGGCAATGCCGGTGATCAGCAAGCCCTCGGGCAGGCTGTGCGTGGCGGGCTTGTTCAAGCTGGCCGGGTCGCGCAGCGCGCCTTCGACCAGGTGCTTGAAGATGCCGATCGCCACGTAGGCCAGCAGCAGGCTGCTGATGGTCTCGTTGATGCCGCGCGCCTGGCGCAGCCAGCCCGCCAGCATGATCCACAGCGCCCCGGCCAAGGCGCCAGCGGCGCAGGCGATCACCGTGCCCAGCAGATTCGCCGATAGCGGCAGCATGGTGCCCACCGCTGCACAGGCCAGACCGCCCAGCACCAAAGCCCCCTCGCCACCGATGATGACCAGACCGGCGCGCGCTGGCAAGGCCACGCACAGGGCTGTGAGCATCAGCGGCGCCGAGCGTTGCAGCGTGTTCTGCCAGGAGAACCAGTCGCCGAACGCGCCCTTGAACAGCGTCAGCCACATGTCCAGCGGGCTGACCCCGGCAAACCAGACGAAGACGCCGAACAGCAGCAGCGCCAGCGCAATCGCCGAAGTGGGCAGCAGGATGTCTTTCATGGTGCGGGTTTAGAAGCTGCCTTGCACGCCTTCAACCAGGTAATTCATGCCCTCCAGCACCGGATCGGTTTGCTTCAAGATCTTGCCAGCGGCAATGACCTCTTTGCCCTTGTTGTCCTTCAGCGGGCCTTTGAAGATGTCGAAGGTATCGGCCACCATCTGTGCCTTGATGCCATCGGCCTGCTTCTTCGCCGCGTCGGTGACCATGCTGCCGTAGGGCGACATCTTCACGTAGCCTTCTTTCAGGCCGCCGCGCAGGAAGTTGGGGTGCGGTTTGCCGGCCTGGGCGGCGTCGATGATGGTCTTGTAGGCGGTGAACCAGTTCCACTCGGCACCGGTGAGGTAAGCATTCGGTGCCAACTTGGCCTGGCTGGCGTGGTAGCCGCACACCATCTTGCCGCGCTTGGCAGCGGTCTCGACCACCACCTTGGGGCCGTCCACGTGCATGGTGAACACATCGCAGCCCTGGTCGGCCAGGCTGTTGGTGGCCTCGGCTTCTTTCACCGCCATCGACCAGTCACCGGTGAAGATCACGCTGCAGGTGATGCCGGGCTTGACGGATCGCGCGCCCAGGGTGAAGGCGTTGATATTGCGCAGCACCTGCGGAATCGGCTTGGCCGCGACGAAGGCGATCTTGCCGCTCTTGCTCATATGGCCGGCGATCACGCCATTCAGATACTGGCATTCGTCGATGTAGCCAAAGAAGCTGCCCACGTTCTTCGGGTGCTTGCCCTCGGTCCACATGCCGCCGCAGTGCGAGAAGCGCACATCAGGGTACTTGGGCGCCAGCGCCAGGATGTGCGGGTCGAAGTAGCCGAAGGAGGTGGGAAACAGCAGGCTCGCACCATCCTGGGCAATCATGCCGGTCATGGTCTTTTGCACGGCCGAGGTCTCGGGCACGTTCTCTTCTTCCACCACCTTCACGCCGGGTAGCTTCTTGATCTCGGCAGCGGTTTGCGCATGCGCCTGGTTGTAGCCGTAGTCGTCGCGCGGGCCGACGTAGATCACGCCCACGGTCAGAGGCTTTTGCGCCAGGGCGCGCGGCGCCCAGCTACCCAGGGTGCCCGCAGCCGTCAAGGCGGCCAGCGTTTGGAGGGACTTGCGGCGGTTCAGGCTGTCAGAGCTCATACGTTTCTCCAGAAGAGTGGTTACCAAAATAGTGCACGAGAAGATATTCCAACTTGGATACAAGATGGGACGCAAAATGCATGCCTGCGCATTCAGCGCCCCTCAAGCCGAACCGACCCGCACGATGGCCGCCACCGGCCCACCGCCCGCAGGCCCCTGGTGCTCGGCCCCGCCGGACACATACAACGCGGTGCTTCCCACTAGCGATGCCAGCACCGCACCCACGGCGGCACGGGCATGGCGCGTGGCGTTAATGTCGGAGTCGTTCAACATGGTGTGGCGCAGGCCGCGCACCAGGCCATCCGGGCTGGCCTCGGCCTTGGCCAGCAGATTGACCAGGCCTGGCAGGGCCGATGTACCGTCCCCCTCCATGCCGAAAGCGCTGCGCAGCAGTTGGCGCACGCTGGCGGCATCCACCGCATCGCGCATCACGGTGTGCGCAATACGGTAGGGCGACGCAGCCCCCTCGGCCTCGCCCAAGACAATCACCACATTACCCTCCAGCTCGATGCCGGCCGAGGCGGAGGCGCGGGCCGAATACAACGACCCGTCGGCCAACACCGCCGCGGCTACGCCGGTCTGCGGCGGCACTTCACCCAAGGCCACGGCCACACCCAGCGCCGAGGCACCACGCGAATAGCCCATGGATTCATAGCTGTCCTGCGTAACTGTCTGGGTGCCGCGCTGCTGGGCTGCACGCACCTTGGCGGCAGTCAGCAGCGGGCACTTGATCTGCACGAAATGCACGTCAGCCGCATCGTCTATGCCGGCGTCCTGCATGGCCTGGCGCACCGCAGCAGCCGTGCACGCAATCTGGGCGGCGCGCCCTATCTCCTCGGGCAGGAAGTCGCGCGTATGCGCCACCCCCACCACCAGGCGCTTGCCTTGGGCTGGCACCGCATCCACCCAGCGGCGCGAGAAAACCGTCCAGTGCGGCGACAGCACCCCTTCGGTGCCGCCCGACATGACCAGGGCCACGCGCTGCCCCACTTCGGCGGGCGTGCAAGCCAGATGCGGACTGAGAAAGTAGCACCAGCTGGTAGAGGCGAAGTCACGGGTGAAGTCATTCACACAGCCGTTGCCCTCGGTCTTACCCATCACGGCCACGATGTCCACAGGATGCAAGACCCCGCTGGCGATCAAGGCCTGCACGCCCGACAGATCCCCGGGGCCGCTGCACAGCACCCGGTGCACCTCCACGTGTTGGACTCTGCTGTTCATACGCGCACCGCCGGCATCACAACAAGCTGACGTGGGCCGCCACCACCCGCCAACCCACAGGCGTGCGCAGCCAGGTCTGGCTCTGGCGTCCGGTCTTGCCGCTGCCCTTGCGTTGGAATTCCACATTGGCTGTGGCGAAGTCCTGCCCGTAGGTGGTGATGACGGCCTTCAGCAGGCTGCGCTCCAGCCCCTGGGCCGGGCGGCCGGCGCGAAACGCCCGGATTGCGGCGTAGCCATACAGGTTCTCGGTCGCGCCATAGCGCAAGGTGTGCGGGCTGTCCCAGAACAGCTCGTCCAGCACCTCGACTTTGTTGTGGACCAGCGCGTCCTCGTAGCGCGCAAACACGGCCTGTACTTCGGCCAGTACGCTGGGGAGGTTGATGGCATAGGTCATGGTGGTTCCTTACAACGATGCGAGCGGCGCACGGCATACGCCTGCGGCCTCCAGCACGGCGGCGGCGCGCAGCACCAGGTCTTCGCGCCAGGGGGCGGCAATCAGCTGCACGCCAATCGGCAAGGCCGGGTGCGCACCCCAGACCGGTACCGCACACACGGGCAGGCCGATGCAGGAGATGGGTTGCGTCAGCACGCCCATGTTCGGGCGCAATGGCAGGTCGCGGCCATTCAGGTCCAGCCTCTCCGCCCCCAGCGGTGTCGCCGCGCAGGGCGTGGCCGGTGCCAGCAGCAGGTCGTACTGGCCGAGCACCTCCGCCGCAGCCTGGGCGTAGCGGCGCCGCACGCGCTGGGCCCGCGCCACCCAGGCGGCGGGCAGCAGGGCACCCGCCAGAAAGCGGTCGCGCGACAGGGGCTCGAAGTCGCCCGCGCGCAAACGCAGATTGTCCAGATGCAGGGCCGCGCCTTCGGAGTTGGTGATCAGAAACGCGGCGGCACGACCGGCCTCTACCCAGGGCAGCTCCACCGTATCCGTCGCACCCAGCGCCTGCGCCACCGTGGCCACAGCAGCACGGGCCTCCGGCAGGGCGTTATCAAAGAAATAGCCGCCCAGCACGCCGATGCGCAGGCCCTTGATTCCCAAGTCCAGCTCATCCACTACAAATTCTGTAGCACGTTGCGCACATCCTGCGTCCACGTGCGGGCCTTTTGCTTCAGACCCCTGCATGGCGTCATAGGCCAGGGCCAGGTCGCGCACGCTACGGGCGAACGGGCCCAGGTGGTCCAGGCTGGTGACGAAGGGAAAGCTGCCGGTACGCGGCAGGCGCCCGAAGGTGGGCTTGAGGCCGAAGATGCCACACAGCGAGGACGGCACGCGGATCGAGCCATTGGTGTCCGAGCCCAGGGTCAGCGGCACCTGGCCAGCAGCCACAGCGGCGGCACATCCACCCGACGAGCCCCCCGCCGTACGGCCCAGGTCGTGCGGGTTGTGGCAGGCGCCTTCGTGGCTGTTCTCGGTGGTAAAGCCGTAGGCGTATTCGTCCATGTTCAACGCACCCACCAGGATGGCCCCGGCCGCCTCCATGCGCTGCACCAGCAGGCCATCTGCCGTGGCTGGCGCGCTGTCGCGCTCGATCTTGGAGCCCGCCAGGGTGCGCAGGCCGGCGATGTCGAACAGGTTTTTTACCGCGAACGGCACGCCCAGCAGGGGCAATGCGGCCTGGCTACCGTCGACCAAGCCAGCGTCTATCTGTGCGGCTCGCTGCAAAGCACGGGTCTGCACCAAGTCGGTGAAGGCGTTGACGCGAGCGTCGGTTGCCGCGATGCGGGCCAGACAGTCCTGTACCAGCTGCGTAGCGCCCACTTCGCGCGCAGCCACGGCCTGGGCCATGCGGGCAGCATCCTGCTGCCACCAGGCAGTAGTGGCCGTCATGGCGCGCCTCCGGGCACAGCCGGCGAAACAGGGATGAAGGCCATGGGCGACTCGTCCTGCAGCGTCAAGGGCACGGCCTGTACCAGCTCGGCCATGCCCGCCGCCAGGGCGTAGTAGCGCAGCACACCGGGGCGCGCATCGCCCAGCTCCAGGCCCAGCGCGGCGGCGGCTGCGTCGACATAGGTTTCGATTTGCTGCTCTGTCATCACCGCGCCTTTCGCTGAAAAATCATCCGGCAAGGCTGCCGCTGGCGATGTAGGCACGCCAGCCGCCGAAGTGCGAGATATCCGTCGCCCCCTGCAAAGCCTGCGGCTCGCAGACAAAGCCCTGCACCGTGCTGCCATCGGCCAGGGTCAGGCTGCCGATGCCCAGCGGCGCGGGAATCAGCGCGACGAACGAGCCGTAGTGCGCCAACGGCATTTCCCACACCTCCACCGCAATCTGCGTGCCTGCGCCGGGGGCAATGCGCAGCAGGCCCGGCTTGGGCGGCACGGTGCCGGGCAAGGCAAACAACTGGTAGTCGGGGGCGGTATGCGTGCTGGCCAGCAGCGTGGCCTGGCGCTCCGTCAATTGGCTGTTCAAAGGCATGCCCGACAGATGGGCCCCCACCACCGCCACACGCACCAGCGCCTGTGGCTGCAGGCCCGGAATGCTCTGCGGCGCAGGCAGAGGCAGGCCCAGCGCGCCCTGCAGCATGCCGCTAGCATGGTGGTAGCGCTGGCCCAGCTCGGCCAGTTGCCAGTCGCTGCCGCAGGGGCCAATCAGGGTGATGCCAAACGGCAGGCCGTCCGGCCGCAGGCTGCTGGGCACAGAGATCGCCGCGTAGTCCAGCAGATTGACGAAATTGGTATAAGCCCCCAGGTTGCGGTTCAACACCACCGGGTCGGCCTGCATCTGGGCAATCGTGTAATGGGTGGGCGCGGTGGGCACCAGCAGCAGGTCGATGGCGTCCCTGCCCACCCACATGGCCGCGGCCTGCTGCCCGTAGGCGCGCAACCGCACCTGCGCATCAAACACATCGGCCGCGCTATAGCCCTGCCCTGCAGCCAGAATGCTGCGCACCGGCTCAATCACCTGGTCGGCATGGGCATCGAAAAAGCCGCGCACGGCGGCATAGCGTTCGGCCACCAGGGCGCTGTCATACAGCAGCGCCGCAGCAGCAGCCAGCGGCGCGTAATCAATCGACACGGGCGTGCCGCCCATCTCCACCAGGCGCTGTATGCCCTGCTGGAACGCCGCCTCGGCCATAGCGTCGCCAAAGAATTCCAACTGCGACGGCACGCCAAACCGGAACCGCACTGGAAAGGCGGTGCGGGCCAAGTCCAGGTCGCGCGAATACGGGTCCAGCGCGTCATAACCCATGGCGGCATCCAGCACACGCACAGCCGTGCCGACGGTACGGGCAAAAATGGACACGCAGTCCACGCTCTGCGCGGCCGGCACCAGGCCACGGGTGCTGATGAGTCCTTTGGACGGCTTGATGCCCACAATATTGTTCAGCCCGGCTGGCACGCGGCCCGAGCCGGCGGTGTCCGTGCCCAGCGCGAAATCAACCTGCCCGGTGGCCACCACATAGGCCGAGCCGGAACTGGAGCCACCCGACACATAGGCGGGGTTAAACGCATTCGGCACCGGGCCATAGGGCGAGCGCGTGCCATTCAGGCCGCAGGCGAACTGGTCCAGATTGGTCTTGCCCAGCAGCGACGCACCAGCCTTGAGCAGCTTGTGCACCACGGCGGCGTGGGCCGTGGCCGTATAGGCAAAGGCCGGACAGGCCGCCGTGGTGGGCAGGCCCTGCACGTCCAGATTGTCTTTGACCGCGAATTGCCAGCCGGCGAGCGGCCCGCCGGGCGCCCCTGCCACGGCCTGGCCGGGGCGTGATAGCCAGGCCGCCGCAGCCCCCGCCCAGGCGCCAGATTCTGCGCTGACCATGCCGCCAAGCGCTGCTCCACTTTCCAGAGTTTCGGTTTGCACCATTTTTACGCATCCCAACTTGTATCCAAGATGAGATGCAAGCAATATGCCAGCTTGGCTGCGATCCATACAGCTGCACAACTGTGCGGTTTGGCCGCGCCCGCAGCCTGCGCGCCTGTATGTGCCAGGTTTTCGGCCGCCCTGGTTAAAATCTAAGGTTGCCTGCCCCACCGGCAGCGCCCCTGACCTGCTCTGGAAAACACCTTGTCTTACGCCTCTGAAACCCGCCGCCGCCGCACGTTCGCGATCATTTCCCACCCGGATGCGGGTAAAACCACGCTGACCGAAAAGCTGCTGCTGTTCTCGGGCGCGATCCAGATTGCCGGGTCGGTGAAGGCGCGCAAGGCCACCCGCCACGCCACGTCCGACTGGATGGAAATCGAGAAACAACGCGGCATTTCGGTGGCCTCGTCGGTGATGCAGATGCTGTACCGCGACCACGTGATCAACCTGCTGGACACCCCCGGCCATAAGGACTTCTCGGAAGACACCTACCGCGTGCTGACGGCGGTGGACTCGGCCCTGATGGTGATTGACGCGGCCAACGGTGTCGAAGCGCAAACCCGCCGCCTGATCGAGGTCTGCCGCCAGCGCGACACGCCCATCATCACCTTCGTCAACAAGATGGACCGCGAAGTGCGCGAGCCGCTGGACATCCTGGACGAGATCGAGCGCGAACTGGGCATGCCCTGCGTGCCGATGACCTGGCCGGTCGGCCAGGGCAAGAGCTTCGGCGGCATCATGAACATGCGCACGCAAACCATGACGGTGTTCGACTCCGGCAAGGAGCGCCTACCGCAGGAGTTTGAAACCATTGCCCTGAGCAACCGCGAAGAACTGACCAAACGCTTCGGCAGTGAATTCGAAACCGCCGAGCAAAGCATGGAGCTGGCTGCGGGTGCATCCCCCGCCTGGGACCTGGAGGCCTTCCTGGCTGGCAAGCAGACCCCGGTGTTCTTTGGCTCCGGGGTGAACAACTTTGGGGTGATGGAAGTACTGGACGCACTGGTGGACCTGGCCCCCTCACCCCAGTCGCGCACCAGCACCACGCTGGTGAACCGCCAGCCAGTGGTCAAGGAAATCCAGCCCGAAGACAAGGCCTTTGCCGGCGTGGTCTTCAAGGTGCAGGCAAATATGGACCCAGCCCACCGCGACCGCATCGCTTTCGTGCGCATGGCATCCGGCAAGTACACGCCCGGCATGAAGCTCAAGGTACAGCGCACCGCCAAAGAGCTGCGCCCGACCAGCGTGGTGACCTTTCTGAGCCAGCGCCGCGAAGCGGTGGACGAAGCCTATGCGGGCGACATCATTGGCTTTACCACGCACGGCGGCGTGCAGCTGGGTGACACCATCACCGACGGCGCCAGCCTGCAGTTCACCGGCCTGCCCTTCTTCGCACCCGAGCTGTTCATGACAGTGATTTTGAAGAACCCGTTGCGCACCAAGCAGCTGCAGCAGGGCCTGGCCCAGCTGGGGGAAGAAGGCGCCATCCAGGTGTTCCGCCCCGACGTCGGCGGCCCCATGCTGCTGGGCGCCGTGGGCCAGCTGCAGTTTGAAGTGGTACAGCACCGCCTGAAGGCCGAATACGACGCCGACGTGCGCCTGGAAAGCTGCCAGTACACCGGCGCCCGCTGGATCACCGCCGACACCCCGGCCGAGCTGCGCAGCTTCACCGACGCCTACCCCCTGCGCATGGCCCACGACGCGGCCGACACGCTGGCGTATCTATGCACGTCGCCCTACGACGTGCGTCTGGCGCAGGAGCGCTTCCCCAAGATCCACTTCCACCCCCTGCGCGAACACGCTGGGCTGGCGCTGCAGACCGCGGGTTAGGCCCGTGCACAGGCTCCCCACCTTTCTGCGATTTTGCGTGGTCGGCGTCATAGGTCTGGGGGTGGACCTGGCGGTACTGTATGCGCTGGCCTGGGCCATGGGCTGGTATGCGGCGCGGGTGCTGTCTTTCATCGCGGCGGCCACGACCAACTGGTGGCTGAACCGACGCTTTACCTTCCAGGCCGATGCCTCGGCATCCGTGTGGCAGCAGTACCTGCGCTACATGGTGTCGATGCTGGGGGGCGCGGTGCTGAACTACGCGGCCTATGTGGCGACCCTACACTGGATCCACATACCAGGCCAGGCGGTGCTGGGTGTCGCGCTGGGCAGCTGTGCGGGCTTGGTGTCCAACTATCTGTCGGCACGGCACCTGGTGTTCAAGCAGCGCCGTCAGTCTTAGAACGTGTTTACGTTCTAAGAGCCTGTTCAAAATCTTTTTTGATACTGACTTTCCGCTAAGCTGCTGGCCCCATGAGAGCCAAGTACCCCAG
>NZ_JBWKVR010000042.1:0-19659 GCF_059421805.1 Rhodoferax sp. GW821-FHT02C08 | reverse complement strand
ACACAACTGGATGAAACACCAGTATGGCGCATCTGAACCAAAATTCAAGTCTGTCTGAGGCAGGTAGCTAATCAGGCCTTTTTGTTTAAATTTTTGATGCAGTTCCTGCCATGCCACGCGTACTCTTCATCTGCAGCCGCAACAGACTGCGCAGCCCCACGGCCGAGCAAGTTTTCTCCACCGTGCCTGGCGTGGAAACAGACTCCGCCGGCCTGGCGCCCGATGCAGATTGCCCGCTGAGCGCGGACCAGATCGAGTGGGCCGACATCATTTGCGTGATGGAGAAGCGGCACCGCACGCAGCTGAGCCAGCGGTTCAAGCGGCACTTAGCCGGGAAGAAAGTGGTGTGCCTGGACATACCGGACAACTACCAGTTCATGCAGCCGGAGCTGGTGGCGCTGTTGGAGAAGCGGGTGGCGGGGCATTTGCGTTAGTTTGCGCATCGGCCAATAGTGGGCATTTACACCATGGATTCAATCAATGAATCGCACTGACTCGCCTCGGAACGAGCCCAAATTGAACCATGCTAGAGAAGTGCGGAAGGGCCGCTAACCAGAATTAGCGACAGTGATCCTTGTCCCCGAAAGCACTTAAAGAACAAAAACTTTAGCGGGCAATGTTAGTTACTAGTTATGTCAGCCGATTGGCTAGCGAAAGCAAGAATACGCTGCACATCGTTAGCCATCGTTACTTCAACACCAGCATCTACCAGTTCCTGGCGGATTTCCTCGTAAGCACGAAAAGCTTTGGATTCGCTCTTCGGTGCGGCCAGAGGGAACAGCACATCCTTTGGCAAAGCATTGCGCTTGCGCAGGCGTTTCACCTTATCAACCCATAAACCCCCGTGATTTAGCACTCTCGTTGAGTCTTCTTGCGCAAGGTAAAGCGGCTTTATGATTCTGTCCACTACCTGGTTGCTCTTGCGAACAAAGGGGAAATTGACGACGAAGTCGGTTGTTCCGACTTTCTCTTGGAAATACTGTGCGGCAATATGGCTGTCACCCTGGAACAGCATGCGTCGCACCGAGTTTTCCAACAGGCGCTCTTGGTACGCTTTGGTGACAAAATTTCGCTCAACGTAGTGGTCAAAAAGCTCGATGAGTTTAGCCTTCGGGTCATCAGCCAGCACTACGCGGCGCTCATCAAATTGCAGCATCGCGTCGCGTGTACGTGTCAACTCCGCGAACAAATCGACTGCCTGTGCCACGTCGACTACCCTTTTTCGACCGTCCAATGCGTTGCGACGCACATGCAGAGCAAAACGCTCAAGCTCGTCGAGGAAAAGGGCTTTCCCGCTTAAGTAGACCTTGCTGTCAAGCTGATGGAAAAACTTGGTGATGCGGCCATACTTTTTCAAAAGCTTGAAGCCGAAGAAGCGGCCTTGGGGGCATAGCAAAACCACACCCACGTTCGCAAATTCACCTGTTTCTACAAACGGGCGAAAACGAAGCAACGCGTACTGGCAGGCCAACTTATTCACAAAATATCCCAAAAATCGTCACGGTAGCAGCGGTTAAGACAGGCTGCTATGGCATCCCACGTGACGTTGGCGGGTACGCCATCGTCAACCCACCACCACTCGGTTGGAATGCTAGCACGTATGTCAGAAAGGCCTGCGAGCGCATCTGTCATACGCTTTTGGTAAGCAGCACGAACGACATGGTCGCTGAAAACAGTATTCCAGTTTTGCGCAAACACATGACTTTCAAGAAAGTTGGGCACATTAAAGTCGGGGTCGAAAGCCATGTTGTGGTCAATCACAGCCAACTGCTCACCGGTTACATCCCAAAGCAAGTTTGGGTTACCGCCGCTCTCGGTCAGGTGCCTATCTTCGTTATGCAACCACCAGTCAAAAACGAGCACATCCAGGGCCACGGCATCTGGAACCAAGTCACGTGTGGTCAGTGTCAATTCTTGCACGTGCGGAAGTCGGCGCGATGCGAACACCTGTCCAACGCCCAAGTCCCGAATGTCAGGCCGCACACCAAACAACACTAACTCCTCCGGCACCTGCGCCAGCGCATAGTCGGCTATAGGTAGTCCAAATGCTGTGGCTAGGTGTGCGGCGACCCACTCACAAATAAGACTTCGCCGCCCAGCTCCAGCCCCTTTAACGTAGTAGGTCTCCCCATCGTCCCCACGGCAAATAAATGGCTCCGTCTTACCCTGCGGCGAACGCCCCAAAATTTCTTCGATGACGACTAGGGGCATTACCATACTTGATGTATTTCCTGCTTTTTCAGCACCGGTCTAGTCGTGCTCCATCGGCTACGCCTCCGGCAAGCAAAAGGGACTGTTGTGGAATTGCCTCGGGCACTGGTTTTCATTTACTGCTCCACATTTTGTGCACACCCATCATGGCTGCTACCTTCTTCGCTAGCTGCAGATACATCAAGATTCCACCAGCATATTAGCAAGCCCTTCGAACACTGTTTCGTAGCGCAATGTTCGGCCAGCTAAGGCATTTTGACTTTCCAGAGCGGCCCACTCGACGCCTTTTAGCTTAATTTCATATGCACCTTGCGCCCTTGGTCTGACAACGTTGAATGATCCTCTAGCAGGTCCACGAATTGACTCTTGGTGGTGCGCTATCGATATGCAGCACACACCAAAAGCGCTTGCCTCCCCAACCCCCTCCCGGTTACCCTGGCTCCCATGTCATCAAACCGCCACAATTTTTCGCTAGTACCCATCGAAGCAGATATGGGAGTCCTGTCCTGGTGGCGGGCGCTGTGCGCGATTGCGGTGCTGAATGTGTGCCTGTGGCTGGCCGTGCTGCACATGGGGCCGGGCAGCGGTATCTACGCTGGGCTGCAACTGGCTTTGTCGGGCGTGTATGTGCTGGTGTGCGCCTACCGCTCGGTGCTGCCCCGGGTGGACCTGGAGCGGCTGGTGGTGGTGGATACGCGGCTGTCCAGCATCTTCCTGGGCCGCAGCGCGGCCACGGTGGCCGAGATTTGCTTTGCGCTGCAGCTGGGGCTGCTGGTGCACCAGCTGGGCATGCATGCCGGCCTGCCGTGGGTGCAGATGGCGGCGTGGGCGATACCGGTGTTCATGGTGGTGGCCCAGGGCTTCTGCTGGCACAGCGTGCTGACGCTGAACCACATCACCCAGGCGGTCGAATCCTCGCTGTGGGCGGCGGGGTTTTCGTGGATGGCGGTGCTGCTGGCTGTGATCGCAATGGACAGCACTGGCTGGGTGCAGGCATTGGCCATCGCCGGCATTCTGGGCGCGCTGTCTTTCGTGGCCTATGTGCTGTGCGTGGACGTGCCGATGTACTGGCGCCGCTACCAGCATGGCCGCGCCCACGGGCTGGCCTATATGCGCCTGGACCAGGGCGCGCGCGACGCCTGGCAGCGCCGCGTGCCCAGCGGCAACTGGGCGGCATGGCGGGCCGACGCGCTGTGGCTGACGCCGTACTTCAGCTTCGGCGTGTGGGTGAGCATAGCCATGGTGTTCGTGCCCGGCACCTGATTCCATTTCCAGATCAATCCGAATATGTCGTTGCTTCGCCTTGCCGTGGCAAGCCACTGTCTGCGGCTTCGCGCCTAATCTCGGTTTGATCTGGAAATGGAATAAATCGGCCTGGGCAGCGCTATGCCCTGCGTAGACAATATCCAGCCATGACCCAAGGCAAACGAATCTCTCCCCACATCCCTAACGACGCAGTGCAGGCCATCAAGGACATGGGCGCCGCAGCCAAGCAGGCCCGCGTGGCCGCAGGCGAAGGGCAGGCTGCAGCGGCAGCCCGCCTGGGCGTGCACGTGCAGACCATTGCCCGCGTGGAGTCCGGCGAGCCGGGCGTTGCGATTGGCCATGTGCTGGGCTTGCTGGCGCTGTATGGCATCAGCACGCGGCTGCAACCACCCGAAGTAGCAGAGGGCTGAAGAACCCCTGCGGCCATTTGAATAAAAATGGCCGCTAGCGCAGATTCCACCTGCGCCAGCAGCTACTTTTTACATAGCAAACAGCAGTACCCAGCCCAAGGCCGCACCGGCCACCAGGAAAGGGATGGACCAGACGTGGAAGCTGATCCAGGCGCGTTTGTCGGGCGCCATGCGCAGGGCGATCAGGTTGGCCAGCGAGCCGACCATCAGGCCGAAGCCGCCGATGTTGACGGCGTAGGCCAGCACCTTCCAGTCCTTCGAAAACTCGGCCAGGGCGATGGCCGCCGGCACGTTGCTGACCACCTGCGAGGCGGCAATGCCAGCCCAGAACAGGTGCATGGGCTGCTGCAGCCCCCAGCCGGCGAGTGCGTGCTGCACCAGGTCCAGCCCGGCCAGCAGGCGCAGGTCGATGAACATCAGCACGAAGACCAGCAGCAGCCCCCAGTCGATCTGCGCCAGCACGCGCCAGCGCAGCAGCCCCAGGCACAGCAGCACGGCCAGCAAGGCCCAGGGGGCGTAGTGCATGTCGGTCAGCACCAGGAACACCGGGTACAGCAGCAAGGACACGGCCAGCAGCGGACGGCTGAGCGCGTGCTCGGACTCGGGGTCGCTGGTTTTGAGTTCGCGGCCGGAGAAGGCCAGCGCCGTCACCGCCCATAGCAGCAACATCAGGATGGCCACCAGTGGCAGCATGTGCCAGACGAACTGGCCAAAGGAGCTGCCCGAGAGCTGCCACAGGAACAGGTTTTGCGGATTGCCGATGGGCGTAAGGGCCGAGCCGGCGTTGACAGCCAGCGCCTCGAACACCACCAGGCGCGTGGTGGGCAGCGGGGTGATGCGGCAGATGCCCAGGGTGAGCGGCACGATGACGAACAGCGCCACGTCGTTGGTCAGCACGGTAGACAGCGCGGCGGCGGCGGTCACCAGGCACAAGGCGGCAGCGCGTTCGCTGGTCATGTAGCCGACCAGCCAATGGCCCAGGCGGTATAGCGCGCCGCTGCTTTCCACGCCCTTGGTCAGGGCCAGCAGGCCGGTGAGGGCGGCGATGGTGGGCCAGTCCACCAGGGTCGGGTAGGCGCGCAAGGGCGTGCGGGTGGCCCAGCTCAGGCCCACCAGGGCCAGCAACAGGATCTGCAGAAAAGTGTCGTTACGCAGCGTCTGCCAGACGCGCTGCAGCAGCGGCTCAGGCGCCATGCGGCTGCTTGATCTTGCGTACCAGCGCGGTGGTGGAGTAGCCGTCTACAAAGGGTATTGCCAGCGCCGTGCCGCCATAGGCCTGCACCACGGCGGTCTCGGCCAGCTTTTGCATGTCGTAGTCGCCGCCCTTGACCAGGATGTCGGGGCGCAGCTCGGTGATCAGCTCCAGCGGGGTGTTTTCATCGAACCAGGTCACCAGGCTGACCGACTCCAGCGCGGCCATCATCACGGCGCGGTCGGTCTCGTTGTTCAGCGGACGGTCCGGGCCCTTGCCCAGGCGGCGCGCCGAGGCGTCGCTGTTCAGCGCCACCACCAGGCTGCCGCCGAGTGCCCGGGCCTGGGCCAGGTAGGTGGCGTGGCCGCGGTGCAGGATGTCGAACACCCCGTTGGTGAAGACCCAGGGGCGGGGCAGGCGGGCCAATTGGGCCTGCGCATCTTCCCGGGGGCATATTTTTTGCAAGAAAGCAGGTACAGCGAGCATTGACGTCATGGTCAAATGCTAGCAGGCTCAGTACCTGCTCAAGAGGAGAGTTGATTTGTCGATACCTGAATAGATAATCTTTGCCACCATGCCGCCATCTCCCACCTATCTGCCCGATTGGGCAGCCCTGCAGCAAAAGGCCCATGCCTTGTTGCGCGACACCCAGAGCGCGCAGTTCCTGCCGCGGCTGGAGCAGCTCTATCAGGAGCTGCACGGGTTGGTGCAGCAGTATCCGGATGCCACGCTGTTTGCGCTGATCCACCTTTCGGCCACCGAGATGCGCAGCTACAGCGCCACCCACGCGATGCTGGTCTACGTGGTGTGCAGCCTGGCCGCCAGCGAAACCCTGAACTGGTCGTCCGAGCGCGATGCCACCCTGGGCAAGGCCGCGTTGACCATGAACATCAGCATGTCGGCCCTGCAGGACGACCTGGTGCTGCAGACCAAGCCGCTGAGCGTGGCCCAAATGGAGGCGGTGGAACAGCATGCCGAACGCTCGTGCAGCATGCTGCGCAGCATGGGCGTGAGCGATGAGAACTGGCTGCAAGCCGTACGCCACCACCACGACCGCACGCCCGGCCCGCCGGCCAGCGAGGCGCTGCACATCGCCCGCCTGATACAGCGCGCCGACATTTATGCGGCACGCCTGTCGCCGCGCCTGGGCCGGCTATGTCTGCCACCGGTGGCGGCCGCGCAGTCCGATGAAGCCGGCGCCGCCCTGGTCAAGACCGTGGGCCTATACGCACCGGGCACGCTGGTCCGGCTGGCCAGCCAGGAGATTGCGGCCGTGATCCGGCGCGGCATCCACAACACCACACCGCAGGTCGCGGTACTGATCAACCGGCAGGGCTTCCCTACCGGCGAGTGGATCGTGCGCGACACCCAGCAGTCCAGCTACAAGATTACCGGCCATGTGGCGCGCCGCGATGTACGCGCCGCGGTGCCCATGGAGCAACTGCTGGAACTGATTTGACCGCGCACACCCAGGCATCGCCACCATGAACCTCATTCCCGTCAACCTCAGCACCCTGCGCCTGGGGCAGCCGCTGCCATTCACCCTGCGCAATGAAAACGGGGTGCTGCTGGCCAACAAGGGCTACACCATCACCAGCCGCGAGGAGATCACCTACTGGACATCGCGCGGCATGACGCTGTGCGTGGACGTGGACGCGGCCGACAACCACCGGGCCTATGTGGGCAAGCTGTACGACATGGTGCGCACAGACACCACGCTGGGCCACATCGCCGAAATGCAGCTGGGTGCCGACGACCTGGCGCCGGTCGAGCCCACCGAAGTCTCGGGCATCCCGGACTGGACGGCGCTGCAGATGCGCGCCAACACCTTGCTGCGCGACCCGCAGGCCGAAAACTTCCTGCCCCGGCTGGACAAGCTGTACAACGAGCTGCACAACCTGGTGCAGCTGCACCCCGACGCCACCCTGTGCGCGCTGATGCACCTGGCCGCCACCGAGGTGCACATGTACAGCGCCACCCACGCCATGCTGGTGTACGTGGTGTGCAGCATGGCCGCGCGCGATGTGCTGAACTGGCCGCCCGAGCATGACGCCACGCTGGGCCGGGCCGTGCTGACCATGAACATCGCCATGACCGCGCTGCAAGACCAGTTGGCGGTGCAAAACCAAGCCATGACGGCGCAACAGATCGAGATGGTGGAGCAACACCCGCAGCGCGCCTTCACCATGCTGCTGGCCCTGGGCGTGGACAACGAAGACTGGCTGCTGGCCGTGCGCCACCACCATGACCGCGCCCCCGGCCCGCTGGACGCCAAGACCGTGGCCTTGCGCATGTCCCGGCTGATCCAGCGCGCCGACTCTTTCATTGCACGGCTGTCGCCGCGCGTGGGGCGCGACTCCATACCGCCAACCACGGCCATGCAGGCCTGCTATTACGACGAGGAAAAGAACGTGGACGAGGCGGGCGCGGCCATCATCAAGGCCGTGGGCGTGTATTCACCCGGGGTCTTCGTGCGCCTGGCGAATGGTGAAATCGCGGCGGTCATACGCCGCAGCGCCAACACCACGGCCCCCCGCGTGGCCGTGCTGGTGAACCGCGAAGGCATGCCCACCGGCGAGCTGATCGTGCGTGAGACCAACACCCCCAACTACAAGATCGTGGCCCATGTGCTGCACCGCGACGTGCGAGTGCAAGTGCAGCTGCACAAGCTGCTGGCGCTGATCTAGCAGCGCCAACCTTGAGCCGCTAGGCCGGGGCTCCTGGGGGGGTGGCTTCGGCCAGTTCCCGGGTGATTTCCTTGCGGTAGCGGTTCAGCTCCTGCACGGTCTTGAAGCTGCGGTCCATCAGCAGGCTCAGGTTATGCAGGATGCGGTCCACCACCTTACCTTCCCACACCGCGTCGAACTTGATCTGCGTGTCCAGCCAGTGCTCCAGCCACTCGGGGTTGGGCAGGCGGCTCTGGATGGTGTCGCGCGGGAACAGGCTCTCGTTCACGTGCAGATTGGTCGGGTGCAGGGCCTGGGCGGTACGGCGGGCGCTGGCCATCAGCACACCCACCTTGGTGAAGGCGGTGCGCGCCTCGTTGCCCACATTGGCGATGGCGCGCTTCATGTAGCGCAGGTAGGCGCCGCCGTGGCGGGCCTCGTCCTGGCTGAGCTTGGTGTAAATGTTCTTGATGACCGGCTCGGAATGCCATTCGCTGGCGCGGCGGTACCAGTGGTTCAGACGGATCTCGCCGCAGAAATGCAGCATCAGGGTTTCCAGCGGCGGGGCCCGGTCGAACTCGAAACGCACGTCGTGCAGCTCTTCTTCGGTGGGCACCAGGTCCGGGCGGAAGCGGCGCAGGTATTCCATCAGCACCAGCGAATGCTTTTGCTCTTCAAAGAACCAGATCGACATGAATGCCGAAAAGTCGCTGTCGTCCTGGTTGTCGCGCAGGAACATCTCGGTGGCCGGCAAGGCCGCCCATTCGGTGATGGCATTCATCTTGATGGTCTGGGCCTGCTCTTCGGTCAGCAGCGCCGGATCGAAGTCGGCCCAGGGAACATCCTTTTCCATATTCCAGCGTACAGCTTCGAGTTGCTTGAAAAGTTCAGGGTAGAGCATGGCAGTCCTTCATAGCTGGTTTCATTCTAGGCGGTGCAGATGACATTTATTCTCAAAACCATCAAGTAAACAAACCTGTAACGACTTAAATATAACTTACTGGTCGCAATGTGACTGATTGGTATATTATCGCACCATGCGATCCACAGTCCTATTTCCCGCAATGTCGCCAGCCCGGTACGCTTGGGGGAACTTTTTAGCCCCAGGCGCTGTCACTACCCGTGTTGCCGCTATGCGCGCAACCTGTTTTTATTGGCAGCGAAGCCGTCCGCGCTCTGCGCGTGGACACGATGCCCCAGGGCGGTTCTCCTCCTCCCTCACTCCCTTGTTCGCTCCGGGGTGCTTCGCGGCCACTTTCCTCACCCTCATTGCTGGCGGTCGGCCATGACAGCGCGCATGCGACTGGCCATCGTCGGCTCCGGCATCTCCGGCCTGGCCGTGGCCCATGCCCTGCACGACCACGCCGACATCACCCTGTTCGAAGCGGGCAGCTACTTTGGCGGCCATACCCACACGGTGGACCTGACCCTGCCCACGCCGCAGGGGCCGGTTACGCACGGGGTGGACACTGGCTTCCTGGTGTTCAACGAACGCACTTACCCGAACCTGATTGCGCTGTTCCAGCAGCTGGAGGTGGCCACCAGCAAGACCGATATGTCTTTCTCGGCCCAGATCCCCGGGCCGCAGCATCTGGAGTGGAGCGGTAGCAGCCTGTCCAGCGTGTTCGCCCAGCGCAGCAATTTGTGGAACCCGCGCTTCTGGGGCATGTTGCGCGATTTGCTGCGCTTCAACAAGCTCTGCACCCAGCTGGCTTTGGGCAACAACGATGCAGCTCTGGCGCAACCGCTGGACGACTTCCTGGCCCAGCACCGCTTTGGCAGCGCCTTCCGTGACTGGTACTTTCTGCCCATGATGGGCTGCATCTGGAGCTGCCCTACGGAGCAAATGCTGCAGTTTCCGGTGGCCACCATGGTGCGCTTCTGCCACAACCACGGCCTGCTGCAGGTGCTGAACCGGCCCCAGTGGTGGACCGTGACCGGCGGCGCACGCCACTATGTGGACAAGATCACGGCCCGCATCCAAGACAAGCGCCTGCACAGCCCCGTGCAGCGCATAGAACGCCGCGCCGACGGCGTGTTCATCGCCAGCCAGGAACACGGCTTCCAACGCAGCGAGCGCTTCGACAAGGTGGTGCTGGCCACCCATTCCGACCAGGCCCTGGCCCTGCTAGACCAGCCCACGCAGGCCGAGGCCGCCACCCTGGGCGCCATCCATTACCACGCCAACCAGGCGGTGCTGCACACCGACGCCTCGGTGCTGCCGCGCAACCCGGTGGCCTGGGCCGCCTGGAACTACGAGCGCGCACCGGCCACCGCGACCGAATCATCCCGCGTGTGCCTGCACTACTGGCTGAACAAGCTGCAACCCTTGCCGTGGGAACAGCCGGTGGTGGTTTCCTTGAATCCAATCCGCGAGATCGCGCGTACCCATGTCATGGGCACTTACGACTACGCACACCCGGTACTGGACCTGGCCGCCATCGCGGCGCAAAAACGCATGCCGGCGCTGCAGGGCCAGCAGAACACCTATTTCTGCGGCGCCTGGATGGGCTACGGCTTCCATGAAGACGGCCTGAAAGCCGGGCTGGCCGTGGCCGAGCAGATCAAGGCGAGGGTATGAACGCCACAGGCACGACCCCCTCGGGGGGCAGCGCACTACACGCAGTGAGAAGCGTGGGAGCACCATTGATTGGCTTTGGCCAGGTGCGCCACACGCGCCTGCGCCCGGTGCGCCATGCCTTTGCCTACCCCACCTATTTTTTGATGCTGCCCATGCGCTCGCTGGGCACGACAAAGCTAGCCATCAACCGCCGCGCGACCTTGAGCTTTTATGACACCGACCACGGCGACGGCCAGGGCAGTGCGCTGGCCTGGGTCGAAGCGCTGCTGCAGCGCGAAGGCATTGCAGACGCCGATGGCGAAATTTGGCTGCACTGCTACCCGCGTGTGTTCGGCTACACCTTCAAGCCGGTGAGCTTCTGGTACTGCCACCGTGCCGATGGGGCCTTGCGCGCCATCGTGGTCGAGGTCAACAACACCTTTGGCGAACGCCACTGCTATGTGCTGGACCAGCCCCGCTATGGCCAGGAGCTAAGCGCCGCCAAGGTGTTCCACGTCTCGCCGTTCTGCCCGGTGGAGGGCGGCTACCGCTTCCGCTTCATGCGGGCCGGCGACAGGACCGTAGCCCGGGTGGACTACGACGACGCGCAGGGCGCGCTGATCGAAACCAGCGTCAGCGGCACGCTGGAACCCCTGACGACCGCGAGCATGCGCCGCGCCCTGTGGCGCTACCCGGCCATGACCCTGGGCGTCATGGCCCGCATCCACTGGCAAGCCTTCAAGCTGTGGCGCCAGCGCGTGCCCTTCTTCCGCAAGCCCCAGCCACCCCAAGATTTTGTGACGAGATAGAGCCTATGCCCATCAGCACCACCGCACCACGCTTTGCCATTCCCTCCGACGCGCCCGCCGCCGCCCGCAGCGCCCTGCAGCTGCTGCAGCGACTGCGCCACGGCAGCATCACCATGCAGCTGCCCGACGGCAGCATGCAGGTGTTTGGCAACCACCAGCAGCACGGCGACGCCCCCACCGCGGCCATGACACTGAAGAACTGGAACGTCTGCGCGGCAGCCCTCAAGTCTGGCGACATCGGCGTGGCCGAAACCTATATCGCCGGCGACTGGACCACGCCCAACCTGACCGACCTGCTGACCGTCTTCATCTGCAACCGGCAGGAGATTGAGGACGTGGTCTACGGCCACTGGATAGGCCGGCTGTGGTACCGCATCAAGCACTTGCTGAACCGCAATACCAAGGCGAACAGCCAGAAGAACATCCACGCCCACTACGACCTGGGCAATGCCTTCTACAGCCTGTGGCTGGACGACAGCATGAACTACTCGTCCGCCTGGTTCGAGGGCGCGCTGGACCAGCCGCTGCGCTTGGCGCAAAACGCCAAGGTGCGCCGCGCCCTGCGCATGGCCAACGTACAAAAGGGCGACCGCGTGCTGGAGATAGGCTGCGGCTGGGGCGCGCTGGCCGAGATGGGCACGGTGGAATTCAAGGCCAGCGTCACCGGCGTCACCCTCAGCACCGAGCAACTGGCCTTTGCCAACCAGCGCATGCACCAGCTGGGCGAGCGCTTGGGCTTATGCAGCCGCACCGACCTGCGCCTGCAGGACTACCGTGACATCGCCGACGCACCGTTTGACGCCATCTGCTCCATCGAGATGGTGGAAGCCGTAGGCCGCGAATACTGGCCCACCTATTTCCAGACCGTGGCCCGCCTGCTCAAGCCCGGTGGCCGCGCCTGCATCCAGAGCATCGTCATCGACGACAGCCTGTTCGAGCGCTACATCAGCAGCACCGACTTCATCCAGCAATACATCTTCCCCGGTGGCTGCCTGCCGTGCCCGCGCGAGTTCAAGCGCGAAGCCACCGCAGCCGGGCTGGAGGTGGTGGACGAGTTCGCCTTCGGCCCCGACTACGCCGAGACCCTGCGCCGCTGGCGCGACAAGTTTCTGGCCGCCCGCACCGAGGTGCTGCAACTGGGTTTTGACGAAAGGTTTATGCGCTTATGGGAGTTCTACTTGGCCTACTGCGAAGCCGCCTTCGACAAGGGCAACATCAATCTAGTTCAGTACACGCTATTAAAAAAGTAGCTGCCTGCGCAGGTATTGCCTGCGCCGCAGGCCTTTTTTGCTTGAATCTATGGGCAGCCGACCTGCCCGCCCCCGTGGCCCAGGCCGTACCGCAAGCCACGCTCAACGGCAGCACGCGCCTGCGCGTGTGGGGCTTTGAGGTGTATGACGCTCAGCTCTGGGTGGCGCCCGGCTTCCAGGCCGCGCGCTATGCCGACACGCCCTTCGCCCTGGAGCTGCGCTACCTGCGCGATTTCAGCCGCGCCGACATCGCCCGCCGATCGATTGCCGAAATGCGCCGCAGCGCCAGCATTCCCGACGCCCAGGCCCAGGCCTGGCAGCACAAGCTGGAGGCTGCCTTCCCCGACGTCAAGAAGGGCGACCGCATCCTGGGTATTTACGAACCGCAGACCCAGACTGCGCGCTTCCTGACCAATGGCCAGCCCACCGGCGAGATCCGCGACGGCAACTTTGCCGCGCTGTTCTTCGGTATCTGGCTGTCACCCCAGACCTCCGAGCCGGCCATGCGCAAGGCCTTGCTGGCCGCCACGCCGTGACATCCCCCACAGCCTTCAGTCCTCGCAACGGCATGCTCTATGGCCTGATGGGCCTGCCCCTGGCGTTTGTAGCGCTGCCGCTGTACGTGATGCTGCCGCACCACTACGCCACCACCCTCGGCGTGCCCCTGGCGCTGCTGGGCCCGCTGCTGCTGGCGGCACGGGTGCTGGACGGCGTAGTGGACCCGCTGCTGGGCCGCTGGGGCGACCGGCTGTTTGCCACCTCGCACCGTGCCGTGCTGGCGGTGGCGGCGGGCGCCGCGCTGCTGATGGCGCTGGGCTTTGCCGGCCTGTTCTTTCCCTGGGCCAGCACACCGCAGGGCCTGCTGCTGTGGGCCGGTGCGCTGCTGGTGCTGACCTACACCGCCTACAGCACCCTGGGCGTGCTGCACCAGTCATGGGCCGCGCTGCTGGGCGGCAGCGAGGCCGAGCGCAGCCGCATCGTGGCCTGGCGCGAAGGCCTGGGCCTGGTGGGCGTGGTCACGGCCAGCGTGGCCCCGGTGCTGCTGGGCCTGCCCGCGACCGTGGGTCTGCTGGTGCTGAGCCTGGCTGGCGGTTGGTGGGGCTGGAGCCGCTCGGTAGCGCCATCCACCCCCACAGCGGCTGCGCACGCCAGCCCTGCCGCGCTGTGGCAACCCTGGCGCAACCCGGCGTTTCGCCGGCTGCTGGCGGTGTTTCTGCTGAACGGCATTGCCAGCGCCGTGCCTGCCACCCTGGTGCTGTTTTTTGTGCAAGACCGGCTGCAGGCCGCAGCCGCACTGCAGCCGCTGTTTCTGGCGACCTATTTCATCTGCGCAGCGCTGTCCATTCCGCTCTGGCTGAAGGTGGTGGAGCGCCTGGGCCTGGCGCGCACCTGGCTGGTCGGCATGGGCTTGTCGATAGTCAGCTTTGTCGGCGCCAGCCTGCTGGGTGCGGGCGACAGCACCGCTTTTCTACTGGTCTGCGTGGCCTCAGGTGCTGCGCTGGGCACCGACCTGGCCCTGCCCAGCGCGCTGCTGGCGGGCCTGGTCAAGGACGCCAAGCACGACGACGTGGGCGGCAATGCCACCGGCCTGTACTTTGGCTGGTGGAACTTCGCCACCAAGCTGAACCTGGCGCTGGCCGCCGGCCTGGCCCTGCCGCTGCTGGCCCTGGCCGGCTACACCCCCGGCGCGCAGGACGCGCCAGCCCTGCGCGCCCTCAGCGCCGTCTATTGCCTGCTGCCCTGCGTGCTGAAAGCCCTGGCCGCCGCTGCCCTGTATTTGCTCATCGTCCGTCCAACCCCCGAGGTATCCCCATGAAACGCCGTCTTCTGCTCGCCGCCACCGCCATTACCGCCCTGGCCGGCTGCGCAGTCCCCCAAGTGACCGACTACGCGGGCCAAACACCTAAGCTGGACCTGCGCAGCTACTTCAACGGCACGCTGGACGCCTACGGCGTGTTCACAGACCGCTCCGGCAAAGTCGTGAAGCGCTTCACCGTGGTGATGGTGTGCAGCTGGAGCGGCGACGACGGTGTGCTCGACGAGGCCTTCAGCTACTCCGACGGCAGCACGCAAAAGCGCATCTGGCGGCTGCACCGCGAGGCCGACGGTCGCTACAGCGGCCGGGCCGACGACGTGGTGGGCGCTGCCCTGGGCGAGGAGAGCGGCAACGCCTTCCACTGGAACTACACCCTGGCGCTGCCGGTGGACGGCACGGTCTACAACGTGCAGATGGACGACTGGATGTACCTGGTCACCGAGCGCGTGATGTTGAACAAAGCCCGCATGTCCAAGCTCGGCATCCATCTAGGCGACGTCACCCTGTCCTTCACGAAGCGTTAAGCCAAATCGGCAGCTAGCGCACATAAAACTTGCGCAAGCAGCTATCAAAATAATAGTAGGCAGCATGTCACTCAACCCCCGCATCACCGACTGGCACGGCAAAACCGTGTGGCTGATCGGCGCCTCCAGCGGCATCGGCCTGGCCACAGCGCAGGCGCTGCACGGCGAAGGCGCCCAGGTAGTGGTGTCGGCCCGCCAAGCCGATGCACTGCAGCGCTTCGTGGACCAGCACCCCGGCGCCCGCGCCCTGGCGCTGGACACCGCCGACCACGCCGCCCTGCAGGCCGCCGCACTCAGCCTGGGCCAACTGGGGCGTATCGACGCGGTGGTCTACTGCGCCGGCTACTACCGCGCCCAGCGCGCCACAGCCTTCGACCTGGCCCAGATGCAGCAGCACCTCCAGGTCAACTATGTGGGCGTGCTGCACATGCTGGACGCGGTGCTGCCCGTACTGCTGCGCCAGGGCAACGGCCACATCAGCCTGGTCGCCAGCGTGGCCGGCTACAGCGGCCTGCCGCAAAGCCTGGCCTACGGGCCGACCAAGGCCGCGCTGATCAACCTGGCCGAGACCCTGTACCTGGATCTGCATGACAGAGGAATCGGAGTGAGCCTGGTCTGCCCCGGCTTCGTCAAAACCCCGCTGACCGCGCAGAACGACTTCCAGATGCCGGCCCTGATCACCCCCGAGCAGGCCGCCACCGCCATGCTGGCCGGCTGGGCCAGGGGCGCGTTTGAAATCCACTTCCCGAAACGCTTTACCCTGTGGATGAAGGCCCTGCGGCTGCTACCCTACGGCGCCTACTTCCGGGCAGTACGCGGCATGACGGGGCTTTAAACCGCACACGGCGGATTTTTTTATCTTCAGGGCCGCTTTGCATAGACGCTGACGCTATCTTCCCAGTTGCTGGTTAAGCTCAAAAAACCTGCTTTCTGAAATTCCATCGTTTTCCACGTATTTATTCTATGAAGCACTTCTTGCATCGAAGCATTGCGGTCAGCTTGCTTGTCCTTACGGTTCTGCTCAGCGCATGCAGTACCACCAACGTTGCCACTGTTACCACCAGGTCTGCAAAGACCCCCGGTGAGCCTATCCAGCGCATGGCTGTCTACTTTCAACGCGCTAGCTTTCAAGAGGGAGATGCCCACGAAGTTGAGCGTGCGAATAGCTACTCCCGCATGCTCTTTCCAATTCTGGAGCAACGCATCAAGCCCATCTTTTTGGAAAATGGTATTCAGATACCCACCATGCGAATCGAGTTGGAAATTAAACCGAACGCATCCTTGTTGGCTTCGGCGTTTGATTGCTGCGGCTACGTTCTACGCATTCGCGAGGAAAAATACAGGTACAACTCCAGCGTGCACCACCTCGTGCTGGCAGCAGAGCTTTACAGCCGTAAAGCTGGCTTGCTTTGGAGTGCCGGCGTAGCAACCAATGGCCGTATAGACACACCAGAACTCATGGGCCAGGTCGCCGATGAGGCTTTGAAAAAGATTCTGGAAACAATGCGGGAAGACAGGGTTCTAGATGTGGCAACCATCCGCATGCCTGCACCGGAGGCATTTACTCTTCCCCATATTGCCGACGCGTCTGCGGTGCCAGGGCTCGGCCCCGATGGCACCGCTGGGTACCGCAGCTTTGTGACGAGCACGTCGCCCCGGGCATTCGCTCTAGGTCCTTTTGGTACGTGGGGAGCCGCCTCCGCAAGCGATCAGGTGAAACCTGGCGATCCCCAAGACATCCAGGAAAGAGCCCTGGCCAGGTGCCAAAAATCTAGCAAAGTGAAATGCCGTATTTACGCGTTGGGCCAAGAGGTTATTTGGCGAGGATTTTAGGAACCACAACCCGGCCCCTAAGGCCGCCACTATGCGCCATGTGCAACACTAAGTCGCCCCTCCAGACCATCGTCGATTTCTTCGAGACGCTGACCCCCACCTCGGTGGCGCGCTGCGGCGACATCTACGCCGCCGACGCGCGCTTCAAGGACCCGTTCAAAGACGTGCAAGGCCTACCCGCCATCCAGGGCACCTACCGCCATATGTTCGACACGTTGGATGCCCCGCGCTTTGTGGTGCTGGAGCGCATCAGCAGCGGCCCGCAGTGCTTCCTGACCTGGGACTTCCAGTTCCGCTTCAAAAGCTTCAGCCCCACCGTCACCCAGACCATCCACGGCGGATCGCACCTGCAGCTGGGGCCGGACGGCCGCATCACCCTGCACCGCGACTACTGGGATACAGCCGAGGAGCTGTACGAAAAGCTGCCCGTGGTGGGTGGCCTGATGCTATGGCTGAAGAAGCGGGTGAATAGTTAAGGATGGAGCCGAGCTAGTCCAGATGTAGCGCTGAAAGTCACACTAAATTTTGAAGTACATGCTGGCGTTGTGTAATTGTTCCAGCAGTCAATATGCGCCACTTTATAAGGTACTCTGATTTGGTCGTAGGTATATCGCTGCTATATCCATACTTGTTTAGCAGGGCTCTTGCTGCGGTGGATAAACCAATTTTGTTGATTTCCACATAGATAGCCTGGCGCAGCATTTGTTCGATTGTGGGTGATTCGATAATCCAACTTGCATGCGTGTAAAACGGGACGATGCTGGCCTCACTCAAAAACGGTCTGCAAGAGCAAAATTTTTCTGCATAAGATTCTTCATTGGTGAGCTTCCATAGCCAGTAATAGAGTTCAAATGATTTTTGTGTTCTAGTCTCCGGCCATTCTTGTTCCACTTGCAGTAGGGTCTTCAAGGCAACATCGGGATTTATGCGTACCAGACCCTCCATTCCCATTCCGTCGCGAATAGTTTCTTTGCGCAACATTTCAGTTGCTTGATCTCGTTCGTCACCTTTAAGTGAATCCAGGTAAATCAAGGTATAGCCGTCAAGCTTTTCCCGCCCATTCGCGTTGTATTCATCGAGAAATTTGTTAAATGCATCACTCATATAAATCCTATTTCGGCGCTACGACGGTATAAATAATTTCGTCAACAACACCTGCATCTTGAGCGTCTTTTAATATCGGAAATTCAGTCCCCTTCCAAATGCCACCACCTCCTTGGGCAGCCCTTTCGGCACTCTGCACAACATTGACAGTTCCGCTGGTTCCTTCTGCATATTTCGCTGACAAACCGCTCCAAAAATCGTGTCCATTTGGTGGCGGATCGTTCTGCCATCCCGGAAATCTCTCCCCTAACTCAGTCCACCCGTCGGCCACTTTGCCCCCTGTAGTAGTTTCCAATGTGACACCCCCCATCTCGGCAGCCTTTGCTTTTGCTGCATTCAAGTCACCTGACCAGAAAACAGCTTTGTCTGTGGCGGACGAAACATCCAAACGATCAATCAACGCTTTTGGCTTGTCTGCAGGAGCGATATTCGGATTGTCCAGAACCTTCTCTCTCAGATAGGCGCGTGCCTCTTCTATTTTTCCGGCTTTAGATAGCGCACTTACTTGCTCCCTATCCGCCGCTACGACTGCATCCGCCGCGCTCTGCTTCTTGTTGTTCTTTCCTTCTTCCGGTGGCTTAACTGGATCAGGCTTTTCCTTGGGCAGTGGTGTAGGTTCTGCCTTTGCAGGTTTGGCCTTGGGTTTTGCAGGCTTACTAGCTTTGGGTGCCGCTGCGGCGGCTTTATCTTCTGCCTGTGTAATCGCACGCCCCGGCACATCGGCCACCATCTGCTTCGAGGGCACTGCGGTTACGGCCTTGTCTGCCAACGCTCCGCTGGCCACTGTGTGCGCCTCCTTGGGCGCTGTCTGTGCCAGCACCTTGGTTAAACGGGCATCCAGCTCAGCTAGGGCACGTGGCACTTGCTTGATGGCATCTTGTTGCAGCGCATAAAAGCGTTGCTCCCAGTCGGCTAGCTTGGCAATGGCGGCTTTGGTCTCTCTGACTGCTGCAGAATTCTTGAGCATGTCAGTGTGTTCACCAATCCACTTCGCAGCTCCGGATTCTTCCGCAGCTTTAAGCCATTTCTCCAGGTGCAAACGCACTGATTTGCAGATGCTGACGAGCTTGCCAGTGATCTTGCTCAGTGCCTGGATCAATACTTTTTCATATTGCGCGAACTTTACTGCCCGCAAAAAGCCCATGATGTTGCCGTGAATGAATTTTTGTAGAAATTCAATGAGTTCTATCAGCTTGGCGCCCTCTCGGACTAGCAGCAACATCACTGCGCGCAATGCGGCTCCTAGTTCGGAGCCCGCAATGCCGCCCACAATGGCCCCTACCCCCATCACCGCCAAGCCGCCAGCTGCCATGGCCAGCGGCAATGCGATGGTGATAAGGCAAGCACAGAGAACAACCCATTCCATGGTGTGCTCGCGTTTTTCTGGATGCTGCGCTAAGCGCAATGACACCGCTACCGCGTCGCGCGCACTGGTGACGATGATTACCCCTGGCACAAAGCTCACCAGCATGTCCGCAATCAGTGCGGACAAGGGGCGGTTATCTGCGAACTCGCCAATTAGGACCGACTTGATCCAATCGAAGCCACCGACCACGCTATCCCACGCTTCATCTAGCTGGCTTTTGTCTTCTGCAATGGAGGTGCTCATGCTGGACCTCCTTGTGGGTCAGAGACATCTGTGGTCAGTGGCACCCAGTTAAGAAGTTCATGCAAGTCATCACTCAATTGGGTATCCACATGCGATTGGGCTTGCAACGGCTGATATTTGTATTCCACCTTGGCTGTTGATCCTGCGGGTACTCCACTGACGCGGCCAACACCTTGCGCATCGAGCACGCCTGTGCGCACGCTGCCATCTGCCAAAGTGGCTTTATAGGTTGCGCCCGCCAGTGGAGCACCCCAGTCGGTTAAATGGCGGAATTCCAAATCGGTGTTGGCTAGTTCGGTCTTGGGCAAGTGCGGAGGGGTATACCCCACCCGCCCCGGCCCCTCAAACACCTTCTCAGAAGCATGCACGGTGATCTGCCCCGGCGCGGTGGTGGTGATGTTCCCGCCCT
>NZ_JBWKVR010000041.1:0-19693 GCF_059421805.1 Rhodoferax sp. GW821-FHT02C08 | reverse complement strand
AAGGTCTGCGTTTCGCCATCCGTGAAGGCGGCAAGACCGTCGGCGCCGGCGTGGTTGCCAAGATCATTGCTTAATTTTGTAGGGGCGTAGCTCAATTGGCAGAGCGTCGGTCTCCAAAACCGAAGGTTGATGGTTCGATTCCTTCCGCCCCTGCCACCTAATTAATAAAGGTGGCGATAGACAAAGCCCGTCATGCCCTGACGGGCTTCTGTGTCTCCGGACACACCATGTATTTGAAGCAGGAAAAAGCCAAAAATGGCCACCTCACAAGTTGAAACAGTAAATACCAACGCGGACAAAGCCAAACTAGGCTTGTCTGCTGCCTTGGTTCTTGCTGCATTGGCCGCCTTTTACCTCCTCAGCAAGCAAGGGCAAATTGCCCAGTGGGGAGCATTGATCGTTGGCATAGCCGCGGCTATTGCTTTGTTTATGGCCTCCGAACCTGGCAAACAATTGCTGGCGTTTGGGCGCGATGCTTGGCGAGAGGTCAAGAAGGTTGTCTGGCCTACACGCAAAGAGGCTACCCAGATGACGCTTTACGTCTTCGGCTTTGTGGTCATCATGGCCTTGTTCCTCTGGCTGACTGATAAGACGCTGGAATGGGTTTTTTACGACTTGATTCTGGGCTGGAAAAAGTAATGACTGATGTTGTAGAAACCGGCGCGGCAGAAACGCCCACCACCCCCGTCAATCCAGACTTGCGCTGGTATATCGTGCACGCTTACTCTGGAATGGAAAAAGCAGTTGAGCGCAATATTACCGAGCGCATCCAGCAGTCTGGCATGCAGCAAAAGTTTGCACGTATTCTGGTTCCAACGGAAGAAGTCGTTGAAATCAAGAATGGCCAACGCAAAACCACGGAACGTCGCCTGTTTCCAGGTTATGTCTTTGTCGAAATGGTCATGGATGATGAATCCTGGCATTTGGTCAAACACACAAATAAAGTGACTGGTTTCGTGGGTGGCGCCAAGAATCGCCCTGCCCCGATCTCTGAATCTGAGGTTCAGAAAATCGTCAGTCAAATGCAAGAAGGCACGGACAAACCACGCCATAAGGTAGAGTTTTTGGTTGGCGAATTTGTGCGTGTGAAGGAAGGTCCTTTTACCGACTTCAATGGTTCTGTCGAAGAAGTGAACTACGAGAAAAGCAAAGTTCGCGTTTCAGTCACCATTTTTGGACGTGCCACCCCGGTTGAGCTGGAATTTAGCCAGATCGAGAAGACCTGATCCGTCACATCAAATTTTAGGATTCCAAGTTTTACGACTCGGCTTGGATGTTTTGAGAGTCGCAACCCCGGGGAGCCGATGCATGTCTGTTATGACGAACATCAGCGATATCACCCGCAAGGAGTAAAAAAATGGCGAAAAAAATCGTCGGTTTTATCAAGCTGCAAGTACCAGCCGGTAAGGCCAACCCATCCCCACCGATCGGCCCTGCACTGGGTCAACGCGGTCTGAACATCATGGAATTCTGCAAGGCATTCAATGCGCAGACCCAAGGTGTTGAGCCAGGCCTGCCTCTGCCAGTGGTTATCACTGCATTCGCAGACAAGAGCTTCACCTTCATCATCAAGACACCGCCTGCGACCGTTTTGATCAAGAAGTCGATCAAGCTCGACAAGGGCTCTTCCACACCGCACAGCGCCAAGGTCGGCAAGATCACCCGCGCTCAACTGGAAGAAATTGCAAAGACCAAGATGAAAGACATGACGGCCGCCGATTTGGACGCCGCTGTTCGCACCATCGCAGGTACCGCCCGTTCCATGGGTGTGAATGTGGAGGGCGTGTAAATGTCCAAATTGACCAAAAAACAAAAAGCCTTCGTTGGCAAGATTGATACCACCAAGCTGTACCCTTTGGGTGACGCTTTGGCTATCGTCAAGGAATGCGCAAATGCCAAGTTCGATGAATCCATCGACGTGGCGGTCCAACTCGGTATCGATGCCAAGAAATCGGACCAAGTGGTGCGTGGCGCTGTCGTGCTGCCCAATGGCACCGGCAAAACCAAGCGTGTTGCCGTGTTCGCCCAAGGCGCCAAGGCTGAAGAAGCCAAAGCGGCTGGTGCCGACATTGTCGGTATGGACGACTTGGCTGCAATGATCAAGGCTGGCGATATGCCTTTTGACGTTGTGATTGCTGCTCCTGATGCAATGCGTATCGTTGGTACCTTGGGTCAGATCCTGGGCCCACGTGGCCTGATGCCTAACCCAAAAGTTGGCACGGTAACCCCTGATGTAGCAACGGCTGTCAAGAATGCAAAAGCTGGTCAAGTCCAGTTCCGCGTTGACAAGGCGGGTATTGTGCACAGCACGATTGGCCGCCGCTCGTTCGACTCTGACAAGCTGCAAGGCAACTTGGCTGCCTTGATCGATGCTTTGGCAAAGGCCAAACCTGCATCCAGCAAGGGTTTGTATTTGAGAAAAGTTGCGGTTTCGAGCACGATGGGTGTGGGCGTTCGCGTCGACACGCAAACCATCGCAGCGTAATCGCAAAATTTGAAGCCTTTGAGAAAAGGCTTCAAAGTGGTGGGTCGTCAGGATATTTCTATCCAGGCGAGCCATCCAAGACCGTTGGTGTGCAGCTTGTCTGGACTTAATCAGTGAAAACCAACGCAGATGGCGATCCCGCTGCAGATGGAATATGTTCCGAAACAGTTGGTCGCTGCAAAGTAGTGTGTTGAACGGCAATCAGCCGAACGGCACTTTTTAAGGAGTAGACCTTGAGTCTTAATCGCAGTGAGAAAGAAGCGGTCATTACCGATGTGACCAGCCTCGCCGCTAAAGCTCAAACGCTCGTGATGGCGGAGTACCGTGGCATCACGGTCGCTGACATGACCAAATTGCGCTCGGCTGCGCGTAGCAACGGTGTGACCCTCAGCGTGTTGAAGAACACCCTGGCTCGCCGTGCTGTCGCAGGCAGTGCATTTGAAGTTGTGTCCGACCAGATGACCGGTCCGCTGATCTATGGCTTTTCTGTTGACGCCGTCGCCGCCGCAAAAGTGGTGGCTGAATTCTCGAAGACCAATGATAAGTTGGTAATTCGGGGTGGCGCTTTCGGTGGAAAAGCTCTGGACGTGAACGGCGTTAAGCAGTTGGCAAGCATTCCTTCCAAGGAAGTTTTGCTGGCTCAATTGCTGGGCTTGATGCAGTCCCCCATTTCGCGTACGGCACGTGTGCTGGCCGCCCTGGCGGACAAAAAGGGCGCAGGCTCTGCAGCCGAAGCAACCACCGAAGTGGCTGCAGAAGTTGCTCCGGCCTAACGTAGTTGTTACGGTCGATATTGACAAAAACTTTGTTGGATAGTGCTTTGCATATGCGAAGTCTGTCCCCAACTGAAATTACTGGAAATCAAAATGGCATTCGATAAAGACGCATTTTTGACCGCGCTGGACAGCATGACGGTCTTGGAACTCAACGACCTGGTGAAAGCCATCGAAGAGAAGTTTGGCGTGAGCGCTGCCGCCATGGCTGGCCCTGCTGCTGCTGCCGGCCCAGCCGCTGCTGCCGAAGAAAAGACCGAGTTCAATGTTGTGCTGGTCGAAGCTGGCGCCAACAAGGTGTCGGTCATTAAGGCTGTGCGCGAAATCACCGGCCTGGGCTTGAAAGAAGCTAAGGACCTGGTTGACGGCGCCCCCAAGGCAGTCAAGGAAGGCATTGCCAAGGCTGATGCTGAAGCAGCTCTGAAGAAACTGGTGGAAGCCGGTGCTAAGGCTGAATTGAAGTAAGCAAGTTGCTTTGCTGAGGCTGGGAGCTCCACAAGGGCTCCCAGCCTTTGGCGCTTGTAAGAGAACACTGAAAAGTAGCGCTGGTCGTTCTTTTTCAGTGTCTTCTGGCTCCGACTGCAGAAGATGCCTTGGTTCGGATTGCGTGCAATGCGCAATCGTCCGCCATGGTTGGTAGTGGCCAACCGCCAAGTTTGTTGCGCATGATGCGCAAAACGACAGTTGACAGGCCCCCCTGGACCCCCAGTCCTTGCCCCCGGAGATCTCATGGCTTATACGTACACCGAACGCAAACGCATTCGTAAAAATTTCGGAAGTCGCGACAGCGTACTTGAAGTTCCCTACTTGTTGCAGATGCAAAAAGATGCTTACACCGCATTTTTGCAAGCCGATATCGCCCCTCAGAAGCGCACAGTCGAAGGTCTACAGGCTGCATTTGACGCCGCATTCCCTATCGTTTCCCACAACGGTTTTGTGGAAATGAAGTACGTTGAGTACAACCTCGCCAAACCTGCATTCGACGTACGCGAATGCCAAACCCGGGGTTTGACGTTCGCGTCTGCTGTGCGGGCAAAAGTACAACTGGTCATTTATGACCGCGAGTCTTCCACCTCCCAGTCCAAGGTCGTCAAGGAAGTCAAAGAGCAAGAAGTCTATATGGGCGAAGTGCCCCTGATGACTGAAAAAGGCTCGTTCATCATCAATGGCACGGAACGTGTCATCGTGTCGCAGCTGCACCGTTCACCGGGTGTATTTTTCGAACACGACAAGGGTAAAACCCACAGCTCGGGTAAGCTGCTTTTCTCCGCACGCGTGATCCCCTACCGTGGCTCCTGGCTCGACTTCGAGTTCGACCCCAAAGACATTCTGTACTTCCGGGTGGACCGCCGTCGCAAGATGCCCGTCACCATTCTGCTCAAAGCGATTGGCTTGACCCCTGAGTCCATTTTGGCGAACTTCTTCGTCAACGATAACTTCCGCCTGATGGACAGCGGCGCACAAATGGAATTTGTGGCAGAACGTCTGCGCGGTGAAGTGGCTCGTTTCGACATTACGGATAAAACCGGCAAGGTCGTCGTCGCCAAGGACAAACGCATCACCGCTCGTCACACCCGTGATATGGAGCAATCCAATACGACCCATATCAGCGTGCCTGAAGACTTCCTGGTGGGCCGTGTAGTTGCCAAGAATATCGTTGATGCCGACACCGGTGAAATCATTGCCAAGGCCAACGAAGAGTTGACCGAAGCGCTGCTCAAGAAACTCCGCGGCGCTGGCGTGCAAGATCTGCAATGCATCTATACCAACGAGCTGGACCAAGGCGCTTACATTTCGCAAACCTTGCGTAGTGATGAAACTGTGGATGAATTCGCAGCCCGCGTTGCGATCTATCGCATGATGCGTCCTGGCGAGCCTCCAACGGAAGACGCAGTACAGGCACTGTTCCAACGTCTGTTTTACAACCCGGACACCTACGATCTGTCGCGCGTTGGTCGCATGAAGTTCAACGCCAAGATGGGCCGTAACGAGTCCACCGGCCCCATGGTGCTGACCAACGAAGACATCCTGGCAGTAGTCAAGATTCTGGTGGATCTGCGCAATGGCCGCGGCGAAGTCGACGACATCGACCATTTGGGTAACCGTCGCGTACGTTGCGTGGGCGAACTGGCAGAAAACCAATACCGTGCAGGTTTGGCTCGTATCGAAAAAGCCGTGAAGGAACGTCTGGGCCAGGCCGAGCAAGAGCCTTTGATGCCGCACGACCTGATCAACAGCAAGCCGATTTCTGCGGCCCTGAAAGAGTTCTTCGGTGCTTCGCAGTTGTCGCAGTTCATGGACCAGACCAACCCGCTGGCAGAAATCACCCACAAGCGCCGTGTTTCGGCCCTTGGCCCGGGCGGTTTGACCCGAGAACGTGCTGGTTTCGAAGTGCGCGACGTGCACGTGACCCATTACGGTCGCGTATGCCCGATTGAAACGCCTGAAGGTCCAAACATCGGTCTGATCAACTCCTTGGCTTTGTATGCACGCCTGAACGAATACGGCTTCATCGAAACACCGTACCGCCGCGTGGTAGACAGCAAGGTCACCAACGATATCGACTATCTGTCGGCTATTGAAGAAGGTAAGTACGTCATTGCCCAGGCCAATGCGGCTCTGGACAAAGAAGGCAAGCTCACCGGCGACCTGGTTTCTGCGCGTGAAAAAGGTGAATCCATCTTGGTCGGCGCCGAACGTGTGCAGTACATGGATGTGTCACCTGCACAAATCGTTTCCGTGGCTGCTTCGCTGGTCCCATTCCTGGAGCACGATGATGCGAACCGCGCATTGATGGGCGCCAACATGTCGCGCCAGGCCGTGCCTGTGCTGCGTCCTGAAAAGCCACTGGTCGGTACTGGTATTGAACGCGTTGCAGCAGTCGACTCCGGCACCGTGGTGACCGCGACCCGTGGCGGTATCGTTGACTACGTCGATGCAACCCGTATCGTGATCCGCGTTAACGACGCCGAAGCAGCGGCCGGTGAAGTGGGTGTGGACATCTACAACCTGATCAAGTACCAACGTTCCAACCAGAACACCAACATCCATCAACGTCCCATCGTCAAGAAGGGCGACAAACTGGTCAAGGGCGACGTGATTGCCGACGGTGCATCCACCGACTTCGGTGAAATCGCCATTGGTCAGAACATGCTGATCGCCTTCATGCCCTGGAACGGCTACAACTTCGAAGATTCGATCTTGATCTCCGAACGCGTGGTTGCGGACGACCGCTACACCTCGATCCACATCGAGGAACTGGTGGTGATGGCCCGTGACACCAAGCTGGGCGCGGAAGAAATCACCCGCGACATTCCAAATCTGAGCGAACAGCAGCTGAACCGCCTGGACGAATCCGGCATCATCTACGTGGGTGCAGAAGTGCAGCCCGGCGACACGTTGGTCGGCAAGGTCACCCCTAAGGGCGAAACCACGCTGACGCCAGAGGAAAAATTGCTGCGCGCCATCTTCGGTGAAAAAGCCAGCGACGTGAAAGACACATCCTTGCGCGTGGACCAGGGTTCACAAGGCACCGTGATCGACGTGCAAGTGTTCACCCGTGAAGGTATCGTGCGTGACAAACGCGCCCAACAGATCATCGACGATGAACTGAAGCGCTTCCGCCTGGACCTGAACGACCAATTGCGCATCGTGGAAGCCGACGCGTTCGACCGTATCGAGAAGCTGTTGATTGGTAAGGTTGCCAATGGCGGCCCGCAAAAGCTGGCCAAAGGCACCAAACTCGACAAGGCATACCTGTCTTCGGTGGAGAAGTTCCATTGGTTCGATATCCGCCCCGCAGACGAAGAAGTGGCAAGCCAGCTGGAGTCCATCAAGAACTCTCTGGAGCAAACCCGTCACAGCTTCGACCTGGCCTACGAAGAAAAGCGCAAGAAGCTGACGCAAGGCGACGAATTGCCAGCGGGCGTGCTGAAGATGGTCAAGGTTTACCTGGCTGTCAAGCGCCGCCTGCAACCCGGCGACAAGATGGCCGGCCGCCACGGTAACAAGGGCGTGGTATCCAAGATCGTTCCAGTCGAAGACATGCCTTACATGGCCGATGGCACACCTTGCGACATCTGCTTGAACCCACTGGGCGTGCCATCGCGGATGAACGTCGGTCAGGTTCTGGAAGTGCATTTGGGTTGGGCCGCAAAGGGTATTGGCCAACGCATCGGCGACATGCTGCAAGCCGAAGCCAAGGTGGCAGAAGTCCGTAGCTTCATGGACAAGCTGTACAACGGTTCTGGCCGCAAGGAAGACCTGAGCCAACTCAGCGACCAAGAGGTTCTGAACATGGCGGCGAATATGTCTAACGGTGCCACCTTCGCAACGCCCGTGTTCGATGGCGCGTCTGAAGAAGACATCCGTGGCATGCTGCAACTGGCCTATCCGGACGACATTGCCAAGCACAAAGGTCTGACCGCTACGCGCACCCAGGCAAATCTGTTTGACGGCCGCTCGGGTGAGCCTTTTGAGCGTCCTACCACCGTGGGCTATATGCACTTCTTGAAGCTGCACCATTTGGTTGACGACAAGATGCACGCACGTTCTACCGGCCCCTACAGCTTGGTTACACAACAACCACTGGGCGGTAAAGCCCAGTTCGGTGGACAGCGTTTCGGGGAAATGGAAGTGTGGGCACTGGAAGCGTACGGCGCCTCCTACACACTGCAGGAAATGCTAACCGTGAAGTCCGACGATGTGGTGGGCCGTACCAAGGTGTACGAAAGCATCGTCAAGGGCGAACACGCTATTGAAGCAGGCATGCCGGAATCGTTCAACGTGCTGGTCAAGGAAATCCGTTCCTTGGGCCTGGACATCGAACTCGAGCGTAGCTAATTGCGGACAAGAAAAGGATTTAACACATGAAATCATTACTCGACCTGTTCAAGCAGTTCACCCCCGACTCGCATTTCGATGCCATTCGGATCGGTATGGCTTCGCCCGAAAAGATCCGCTCGTGGTCTTTCGGTGAGGTCAAAAAGCCTGAAACCATCAACTACCGCACCTTCAAGCCAGAGCGTGATGGTTTGTTCTGCGCCAAGATTTTTGGCCCTATCAAGGACTACGAATGCCTGTGCGGCAAGTACAAGCGCCTCAAGCACCGCGGTGTCATCTGCGAAAAGTGCGGCGTTGAAGTCACGCAGACCAAGGTGCGCCGCGAGCGCATGGGCCACATCGATCTGGCCGCGCCTTGCGCCCACATCTGGTTCCTGAAGTCGTTGCCATCGCGTCTGGGCCTGGTGCTCGACATGACACTACGCGACATTGAACGCGTGCTCTACTTTGAAGCATATGTGGTCACCGACCCTGGCATGACCCCGCTGAAGAAATTCGCGATCATGTCGGAAGACGACTTCGATGCGAAGACCAAGGAATACGGCGACGAGTTCGTGGCCAAGATGGGTGCGGAAGGCATCAAAGACTTGCTGGAAGCCATCGAAATCGATTCTTCCATCGAGCGCCTGCGCAACGATCTGACCGGTTCCGAAGTCAAGATCAAGAAGAACGCCAAGCGTCTCAAGCTGCTGGAAGCATTCAAGAAGTCAGGCATCAAGCCTGAATGGATGGTGCTCAATGTGCTGCCCGTGCTGCCACCGGACCTGCGTCCGCTGGTGCCGCTGGACGGCGGCCGCTTCGCGACCTCCGACCTGAACGACTTGTACCGTCGCGTCATCAACCGCAACAGCCGCCTGCGCCGTCTACTGGAACTGAAGGCTCCGGAAATCATTGCCCGCAACGAAAAGCGCATGCTGCAAGAAGCTGTCGATTCGTTGTTGGACAACGGTCGCCGCGGCAAGGCCATGACCGGAGCCAACAAGCGTGCACTGAAGTCCCTGGCCGACATGATCAAAGGCAAGAGCGGTCGTTTCCGCCAGAACTTGCTGGGCAAGCGCGTCGACTACTCTGGCCGTTCGGTCATTGTGGTGGGCCCGACCCTCAAGCTGCACCAGTGCGGCCTGCCCAAGCTGATGGCTCTGGAACTGTTCAAGCCTTTCATCTTCTCTCGCCTGGAAGCCATGGGCATTGCGACCACCATCAAGGCGGCCAAGAAGGAAGTGGAATCCGGCACGCCAGTGGTATGGGACATCCTGGAAGAGGTGATCAAAGAGCACCCCATCATGCTGAACCGTGCGCCTACGCTGCACCGCTTGGGCATCCAGGCTTTTGAGCCCATCCTGATCGAAGGCAAGGCCATCCAGCTGCACCCACTCGTCTGCTCGGCATTCAACGCCGACTTTGACGGTGACCAGATGGCTGTTCACGTACCCTTGTCGGTAGAAGCGCAGATGGAAGCCCGCACGCTGATGCTGGCCTCGAACAACATTCTGTTCCCTGCCAACGGTGAACCATCGATCGTGCCAAGCCAGGACGTGGTGCTGGGTCTGTACTACACGACCCGTGACCGCGTGAATGGCAAGGGCGAAGGTCTGATCTTCTCCGATACCGGTGAAGTGCAGCGCGCATTTGACGCCGGCCAAGTTGAACTGACGGCCCGCATCAACGTCCGGCTGACCGAGTACACCAAGGACAAGGCCACCGGCGAGTTCGTGCCATCGACCAAGCTGTGGGAAACCACCGCGGGCCGTGCGCTGCTGTCCGAAATCCTGCCCAAGGGCCTGCCTTTCTCCAACATCAACAAGGCGTTGAAGAAGAAGGAAATCTCCAAGCTGATCAACGTGTCGTTCCGCAAGTGCGGATTGAAAGAGACCGTGGTGTTTGCCGACAAGCTGTTGCAAAACGGTTTCCGTCTGGCAACCAAGGCCGGTATTTCGATCTGCATCGACGACATGCTGGTGCCGCAAGAAAAGCACGGCATCATTGCCCGCGCCGAGAAGGAAGTCAAAGAGATCGCCAACCAGTACGTTTCTGGTCTGGTGACGGCTGGCGAACGCTACAACAAGGTGGTGGACATTTGGGGCAAGGCCGGTGACGAAGTCTCCAAGGTCATGATGTCCCAGCTCTCCAAAGAGAAGACCATCGACCGTGACGGCAAGGAAGTCGAGCAAGAGTCTTTCAACTCCATCTACATGATGGCCGACTCTGGCGCCCGTGGTTCTGCAGCCCAGATTCGCCAGGTGGCCGGTATGCGGGGTCTGATGGCCAAGCCGGACGGTTCCATCATTGAAACGCCGATTACCGCGAACTTCCGCGAAGGTTTGAACGTGTTGGAGTACTTCATTTCCACCCACGGCGCCCGTAAGGGTCTCGCGGATACGGCTTTGAAGACCGCCAACTCGGGTTACCTAACCCGTCGTCTGGTGGATGTAACGCAGGACTTGGTCGTGACCGAAAACGACTGCGGCACGGCCAACGGCTACCTGATGCGCGCTATCGTCGAAGGCGGTGAAGTCATCGAATCGCTGCGCGACCGCATTCTGGGTCGTACCGCCGCAGAAGATGTGCTGCACCCCGAAGACCGCTCGGTTCTGGCTAGCGCCGGTGCCATGATGGACGAAGACATGCTCGACATCTTGGAAACCGCTGGTGTGGACGAAGTCAAAGTGCGTACCGCACTGACCTGCGCCACCCGCTTTGGCATCTGCGCCAAGTGCTATGGCCGCGATCTGGGTCGCGGTGGTCTGATCAACGGTGGCGAGGCCGTGGGTGTGATTGCAGCGCAATCCATCGGCGAACCTGGTACCCAGCTGACCATGCGTACCTTCCACATCGGTGGTGCCGCATCCCGTGCGGCCATCGCCTCCAGCGTGGAAGCCAAGTCCAACGGCACGATCGGCTTCAACGCCACGATGCGCTACGTGACCAACAGCAAGAACGAGTTGGTCGTGATTGCCCGCTCCGGTGAAATCATCATCACCGAGCATGGCCGTGAACGCGAACGACACAAAGTGCCTTACGGTGCCATTCTGTCGATCAAGGTGGACCAGGCTGTCAAGGCCGGCACCATTCTGGCCAACTGGGATCCGTTGACCCGCCCCATCATTACCGAGTTCGCTGGTACCAGCAAGTTTGAGAATGTGGAAGAAGGTCTGACCGTAGCCCGCCAGGTGGACGAAGTGACCGGTCTGGCAACCCTGGTGGTTATCGATCCGAAGCGCCGCGGTGCAGCCAAGGTCGTGCGTCCCCAGGTCAAGCTGATCGACGCGTCGGGTAACGAAGTGAAGATCACCGGTACCGACCACTCCGTGACCATCGGCTTCCCTGTTGGTGCACTGATCCAGGTGCGCGACGGCCAGGAAGTCGGCCGCGGCGAAGTGCTGGCCCGTATCCCGATCGAAGGCCAGAAGACCCGCGACATTACCGGCGGTTTGCCACGTGTGGCCGAGTTGTTCGAAGCCCGTACGCCGAAGGACAAGGGCATGCTGGCCGAAATGACCGGTACCGTGTCGTTCGGCAAGGAAACCAAGGGCAAGGTTCGCCTGCAAATCACCGATCCAGAAGGCAAGGTCTGGGACGAACTGATCCCCAAGGAAAAGAGCATCCTGGTGCACGAAGGCCAAGTGGTCAACAAGGGCGAAAACATTGTGGACGGCCCAGCCGACCCACAAGACATTTTGCGCTTGCTGGGCATGGAAGAACTGGCTCGCTACATCGTGGACGAAGTGCAGGACGTGTACCGCTTGCAAGGCGTGAAGATCAATGACAAGCACATTGAAGTGATCGTGCGCCAGATGCTGCGCCGCGTGGTGGTAGAGAACGCAGGTGACTCCGGCTACATCAACGGCGAACAAGTGGAACGCAGCGAAATGCTGGACACCAATGACGCCCTGCGTGCTGAAGGCAAGACCCCTGCAACGTTTACCAACCTGTTGCTGGGTATTACCAAGGCATCGCTGTCCACCGACAGCTTCATCAGCGCCGCGTCCTTCCAGGAAACCACGCGCGTGCTGACCGAGGCGGCCATCATGGGCAAACGCGACGAGCTGCGTGGTCTGAAGGAAAACGTGATCGTCGGCCGCCTGATACCCGCTGGTACCGGCATGGCCTACCACCAGGCCCGTGTCGCCAAGGACTTGATGGACGACGCCGAGCGCCGCGCCATCGCCGAAGCCGAAGCGGCTGAGCTTGCAGGAACGCAAGACGAAACCGCCAGCGCGGAAGTCAGCGAAGGCCACGTCGGAGAGTAACAAAAGCCGACGGCCCTAAGCCAAGCACCTCAAGCCCTCACCGGGGCTTGGGGTGTTTTTTTATGGGGCCTGGCTTGCGTGACCGCCCCGCCTCGCTTTGCATTGGAAGCTCTGCCGTTGATTTCTTCAAGCATCGTCTGGTGGTGCCTGTGTGCCACCTTGCTGTTTTGGTCTGTAGGCGCCTACAACCGGCTGGTCCGGCTGCGCTCGCAGGCGTCCCGCGCCTTTGCACCCGTGGCACTGCAGTTGCAGCGCTATGCGGAGATCATCGCAGCCGCGCAAACTGCATATGCCTCTGTAGATATGACCATAGCCGAGGGGGCATCCAACCAATCGTGGGCGGGACTACTCGGTGCGCTCCAGCAACTCACTGCATCCCTGGCGGTGGCGCGCGATCGCCCCTTGAAGGCGGCTGCCATCCGGGCCCTGGCTGCGGCCGATGAAGTGCTGCAAACCGCCTGGCTACGCGTCTGCACAGACGGGCATGGCCAGGACGGCGCCCCCCTTCCCCCGAGCCTGCTCTTGCAATGGCAAGATGCGGGCCTACAGGTACAGCACGCGCGCATTGCTTTCGGCCAGGCCGTGCATAGTTACAACGCCGCCATTGCGCAATTTCCCGCCCGGCTGTTGGCCTGGCTGTTTGGTTTCCGTATGGCCCAAGCATTTTGAAACTCTGCCACCCGAGATACTTTCACCTATGACCGCATCCCCCGCGCAGGGTCACAAAATGGCGCCGCACACTGCAGCGCCGATTCCTTTATGGCGCCAGCTGCAGGCTGCAGCCGACGTGTTGCAAGCCATCCGTGGCGGCACTTCGGCCACGCCCTCTTTGGCGGCCGTCAATGGCCCCCTGCGCCCCGGGGTGCAGGCCATCGTATTCCATACCCTGCGCAACCTGGGTCGGGCAGAAGCCCTGCGTTTGCAGCTGGCGCGCCGTGCTCCACCTGCACCGGCCGACGCTCTGCTGTGTACAGCATTGGCCCTGGTCTGGCTGGACGCCGAGGCGCCCTATGAAATCTTTACCCTGGTGGACCAAACCGTAGAAGCGGCCCAGCGCGGCAAGGCCAAGGCACAGGCCAGCTTCATCAACGCCTGCCTGCGCCGCTTTCTACGCGAGCGCGAAGCCCTGGTGACCGCCACCGAGCGCGACCCGGTGGCCGTGTGGAACCACCCTCGCTGGTGGATTCAGCGGCTCAAGCAAGAGCAGCCACAGCAGTGGCAAAACATCCTGCAAGCCAACAATACGCATGCGCCCATGAGCCTGCGGGTTAATGCAAAAAAATCGACTCCAGCGCAGGTAATATCTGCGCTGGCAGCTATGAATATTGAAGCAACCCTAATGGGGACTTCTGGTGTGCTCCTGGCAAACCCCATGCCGGTACAGCAAATCCCGGGCTTTGCCGAAGGGGCTGTCTCGGTACAAGATGCCGCCGCACAATTAGCCGCCCCCCTGCTGCTGCAGGGTTGGGACCTGAGCCAGCCGCTGCGCGTTCTGGACGCCTGTGCAGCACCAGGGGGCAAGACTGCCCACCTGCTGGAGTTGGCCAATGCGGACGTCACCGCCCTGGACATTGACCCGCTGCGCTGCGAACGCATTGGTCAGAATCTGCAGCGCCAGGGCCTGCACGCCACGGTGCGGGCGGCCGATGCCAACCAACCCGCAACCTGGTGGGACGGCCAGTTATTCGATGCCATCTTGCTGGATGCGCCCTGCACCGCATCCGGCATCGTGCGGCGCCACCCGGATGTGCGCTGGCTGCGCCGCGAGAGCGATATTGCCCAGTTAGCCGCGATCCAGGCCAGCCTGCTGCAACAGCTTTGGCCCTTGGTACGCGCCGGCGGACGTCTGCTGTACTGCACCTGCTCGCTGTTCCATGCAGAAGGACGCGACCAGGTCGAAACGTTCCTTGCGCGCCACACAGACGCACTTTTACAACCGTCACCCGGGCATTTAATCCCCCACACGGCGACTTCGGCGGATACCCTAGCTGACAATGTTCTGTGTGATAACGATGGATTCTTTTACGCATTACTGGAAAAGCGTGCGGCTTAGCCAAGCTTTGCTACGCTTTTGCGCCTGCGTTTTGCTGTGCCTGCAGCCTCTTGCCTGGGCCGAAAACACCGTAGTGGAAATCAGCCAGATGCAGGTGGAACGCGAAGACGGCGGTGTATTTTTCTCCGCCAATCTGAAGTTCGAGCTACCCAGCCTGGTAGAAGATGCCTTGAACAAAGGCATTCCCATGTTCTTTGTGGCGGAAGTGGAGGTTCTGCGTGACCGCTGGTATTGGTACGACCGCAAACAGGCCTCAGAGGCCCGCCATATGCGCTTGGCCTATCTGCCGCTGACACGGCGCTGGCGTCTGAACGTATCTCCCACTCCCATAGGCAACAGCGGGCTGGGTGTAACGCTGAGCCAGAACTTCGACTCCCTGTCGGATGCGCTCACCTACATACAGCGTTTTTCCCACTGGAAAATTGCCGACGCGGCGGATGTCGAGTTCGACGGTAAGACCCACCTGGACTTCAGCTTCCGACTGGATGTGTCTCAGCTCCCCCGGCCGTTCCAGATCAGCACCTTGGGCCAGGCCGACTGGAGCCTCTCCGGTAGCCGCAATATCCGCCTAGGACAAGAAGGCGGCAAATGAAACAGCCATCGGCGCGCAGTGCGCAAAGCAGCACCCGCGCGCTGCGCTGGGCTGTGGTGGTTGGCGTCGTAGTGGCCATGGCAGTAGGGTTGATCCTGCTGCTGCTGCTGACCCAGTCCACCAGCAACCGGGCCTTGTTTGAGCGTAATTACACCCGCCTGTTTGCTGTCAACGTGGTGGTGGCCGCCACCTTGCTTTCGGTCATTGTGTGGATGGCTGTGCGCCTGCTGACCCGGCTACGCAAAGGCAAGTTCGGCAGCCGCTTGCTGGTCAAGCTGGCCACCATTTTTGCGCTGGTAGGTCTGATGCCCGGGCTGCTGATCTACGTGGTGTCCTACCAGTTCGTGTCCCGCTCCATCGAAAGCTGGTTTGACGTCAAGGTAGAGGGTGCGCTAGATGCCGGCGTGAACCTGGGCAGAACCACCTTGGACGTATTGGCCAATGACCTGGCCGACAAGGCCCGAAGCGCCAGCCGGCAACTCTCTGATACCCCCGATGCCGCCGCCGGCCTGGCACTGGAACGCATGCGCGATCAGCTCAGCGTGAATGACGTGGTGCTGTGGAATGCCAGTGGGCAGCCGATTGCAAGCGCCGGCCAATCCCGTTTTCTGCTGAATCCGGAGCACCCCAGCAGCCAGCAACTGCGCAACGTGCGCAGCCAGAAGGCTGTTGCATCTATCGAGGGCCTGGACGAAACCGGACTGACGCCGGGCACGCCAGCACAAATCAAGGCATTGGCGGTCGTGGCAAGTCCGGGCGTGGGGTTGCTGGCAGAGCCACGTTATCTTCAGCTCACCCAAACCCTGCCCCAGCAACTGGTAGATAACGCCCTGGCGGTGCAAGCCGCCAACCGCGAGTACCAGGAGCGCGCCCTGGCCCGCAACGGTCTTAAACGCATGTATATCGGCACACTGACACTCAGCCTATTTCTGGCCGTGTTCGGCGCAGTGCTGCTGGCCGTGGTGCTGGGCAACCAGCTCGCCCGTCCACTGCTGCTGCTTGCAGAAGGTGTGCGCCAAGTGGCTGCTGGGGATTTGACGCCCAAGTCGGTACTGCAGGGAAAGGACGAGCTGGGTGGATTGACACGCTCGTTCGCCGACATGACACAGCAGCTTGCGGACGCACGCTCGGCGGTAGACCACAGCATGGCCCAGGTCAGCGCCGCGCGGGCTAATCTGCAAACCATTCTGGACAACCTGACGGCCGGTGTAATTGTGCTGAGCAGCCAGAATGTCATCGAATCCAGCAACCCCGGTGCCACTCGCATCCTGCGCGTGCCGCTGGCCGCCTACGAAGGCAAGCCGCTCGCCGAGGTGACGGGTCTGGAGCATTTCGCAGAACGCGTACAAGAGCAGTTTTCGGCCTTCGCCAGCGAGCAAACACACCATGGGCTGGACCATTGGCAACAATCGTTTGAACTGAACGGCACGCAATCACCGTTTGCGCAGGATGCTATAGTTTTAATAGCACGAGGTGCCGAGCTACCTGGTAGCAACCGGCTGCTGGTATTTGACGATGTCTCCGAAATGGTATCGGCCCAACGCGCCCAGGCCTGGGGCGAAGTCGCGCGCCGACTAGCCCACGAAATCAAAAACCCGCTTACGCCCATTCAGCTGTCTGCAGAACGACTGGAGATGAAGCTCACAGGCAAAGTGGCCGAGCCGGAACAAGCCTTGCTTACCAAATCCGTCAAAACCATTGTGGACCAGGTCGAAGCCATGAAACGCCTGGTCAATGAATTCCGCGACTATGCACGGCTACCTACCGCAGATCTGAAGCCACTGGACCTGAACCACCTCGTACAGGATGTGCTGCAGTTGTACGATGCATCGGCCGTGCAAATCTCCGCCGAACTCGACGATCTATGCCCGCCGATTCTGGGCGACGCAGAACAGCTGCGCCAGGTCATCCATAACCTGCTGCAGAACGCGCAGGACGCATCCGAAGCCAAGGCCGCATCCGGTCAGGCCCAGCAGGTACTTTGGCGTACACAATGGATTCCCAGCGCACAACGCGTTCGCCTCACGGTGAACGACCAAGGCTCTGGTTTTCCAGAAAATATCTTGAAGCGCGCCTTTGAGCCCTACGTCACCACCAAGAGCCGTGGCACCGGACTGGGACTGGCTGTCGTCAAGAAAATCGCAGATGAACACGGTGCCCGCATAGACCTCTCCAACCGTATCGCAGATGGTATGGTTGTTGGGGCGCAAGTATCGTTATCATTCTCCATACACAACAAAGCAGCTGCCTAGCAAGCACTGCAACGCTTTATTTTCATTCGGGAACTCGCTCTCAACCATGGCAAACATTTTGGTCGTCGACGATGAACTCGGCATACGCGATCTCCTCTTCGAAATCCTCAACGATGAAGGCCACAACGTCGAACTTGCAGAGAATGCGGCAGAGGCCCGCGCGGCACACCTGCGCACGCGCCATGATTTGGTCTTGCTGGACATCTGGATGCCCGATACGGACGGCGTCTCTCTGCTGAAGGAATGGGCCGCCACCGGCACACTGACCATGCCTGTGATCATGATGAGTGGGCACGCCACCATCGACACAGCCGTAGAAGCAACCCGCATAGGGGCCTACTCGTTCCTAGAAAAGCCCATCACGCTGCAGAAATTATTGAAAGCCGTCGAACTCGGCCTGACCCGCAACGCCACACGCAAGCCCACAGCCGCCGCAACGCTACCCCATCCAGTTGAACTCAAAGTTGTAGCCTCTGAATTAACCAATGATGCCGGTGGCATCGGCCTACAAGCGCAACATAACGCAGATGGAAGCCCGCATGCGCAGCAGACGTTCAACCTGGACAAGCCATTGCGCGAAGCACGAGATGGTTTCGAAAAGGCCTACTTCGAATTCCACCTTGCCCAAGAAGGTGGTTCCATGACACGCGTAGCCGAACAAACCGGCTTAGAGCGCACACATCTATATCGAAAACTAAAACAACTAGGAATAGACCTCAGTCGTGGAAAACGCAATTAAACTTGGTATATAATAGTGGACTTGGCCCGGTAGCTCAGTCGGTAGAGCAGAGGATTGAAAATCCTTGTGTCGGCGGTTCGATTCCGTCCCAGGCCACCAAATTGAAATCTGCATAAAACTTTAGTTTTATGCAGATTTTCTTATTTTTATTCCCTACTTTTTATAATATGCAGGCGTTACTGCACTCGTTAATTAGCTGAACCCGAAAGGTTTTTCTGGCTCTTTATGCACAGTCGCTCTTCGAATTGAAGTAGGCTGAGACCGTCCAATTTTGAGTATTTTCTGAACAAGTTGTAGAGCCCCATTTGAGATAGGCAAATACATTGGCTCCGGCCCACTCCTTCATTCAGTAGACCGCGCAAGCACACACCGCTGTCTTCCACATTGAGAAGAAGCGTTTATCCTAAAAAAAGCATCGGCCTTCTTTGCCCGCGAGCTTCGATGAGCTACCAGCTCGTCAAGCAGTTGCACAAGAAGGCCGTTCCTGTCGGGTGACCTCCTGGCGGTACAGCGGCAAGTGGTCGGCGAACTTGGCCACCAGCACCTGAGCCAACAATCCAGTGGTCGGGATGCCTTTGTCGATGACGTGTGCCGCCACGGGCGCCTGCACCAGAGTCTCACACTGGCTACACGCCCATTTGCCACGCACGTGGCGCTCAACACTGAAGACAAGCTCGCGCCCAAGGCCTGCTTGGTCAGCACGCAATTGAAGGCCGAGTTTGCCGCCAGCGGCAAGGTCTATGGCAGCCGTCGCCTGGGCGCGGTGCTGCGTGCTCAAGGGCTGCACATTGGGCGTTATCGCGTACGGCGTTTGATGCGCGAGAACAGGTTGCGGATCCTGTGGCGGCGCAAGTTCATCCACACTACCGACAGACAGCGGTCATGCGCTGCCGGTCTCAGGCAACGTGCTGGCGCGTCGCTTCAACCCGAGCGGCCCCAAACCCCAACCAGGCCTGGGTGAGTGACATCACCTACATCCGCACGCGCAGCGGCTGGCTGTACCTGGCGGTGGTGCTGGATCTGTACACGCGCAAAGTCGTGGCCTGGGCGATGGCACCGACCATGCATGCCGAGTTGGTGTGTGCGGCGCTGCAGTTGGCCATCGCGCAGCGCCAACCAGCACCTGGGCTGATTGTTCATTCTGACCGGGGCAGCCAGTACGCCAGCGCGCTGCACCAGGCGCTGCTGGCGCGCTACGCTCTAGTCGGCAGCATGAGCCGCAAAGGCAACTGCTGGGACAACGCGGTGATGGAGCGCTTCTTCCTAAGCCTCAAGACGGAGCGGGTCTGGCAGCGCGACTACGCCAACCACGCCGAGGCCATGACGGACATCGCTGACTACATCGTGGGCTTCTACAACAGCGTGCGGCTGCACTCCAAACTGAGCAATTTTCCGCCCAATGCTTTCGAGCAGCAATCGGCAATCAAATCAAGGTGGCCTCACCAAACGGCTACACCGCCAGCAACACGAAACGTGCACGCGTACGAGGAGTATTTCGATTTTTAAGACCACTTGAGCTGTATACACTACAGCACAAATACTCGCCTTGACTTGGAGTAGTAAATTACTCTCCTGTTGCTCTTCCGTTCCAATAGCAGCAATGCTTGCGTGACTGCGAATTTAATCAAGCCTAGCATGCTTTTTAGAGCATGCCCGCAAAACGTTTCCGTTTTCTTTAGTGCTTATTGCGTAAACACTAAAGAAAAC
>NZ_JBWKVR010000040.1:0-21221 GCF_059421805.1 Rhodoferax sp. GW821-FHT02C08 | reverse complement strand
AGAGCGACGTTGTGCAATGCAAAACAAGGGGCTTCGTTGCGCGGCAGGCTTTGCGTCGGCGCGGCTACGGGGCTGGGTAGCCGCACGTCCGGGCTGGGCTGCAGGCGTTCGCGCTCCAGCCGCTCGCGTTCTTGCTGGCGCTGCAGTTCCAGGGTGGGGTCGGGGCTGGAATTGGACAGGGCACCGGGGGCGGTTTGCGCCCAGGCTTGCTGCGCGCCGCAGACCATGGCGGTGCACAGCAAGAAACGGCGTGCCGCAGGGGCCAAGAGCCATGCAAAAGAAGAGGTAGCAGGTTTCAAAACGTAACAATGTTTCTTAAATGTTACGTATTTTGTCCTGTTGGTGAATAGTGTGTCTGATCCTTTACGGGTTTACCCGTGGAAACATCCTCAAATCTGGGGATGTTGGTCTGCCATGGGGTTGCTTCTGTCGTGATTTATTTCACGAAATGCTGTATGTGAGCTACTCATTCAAAGAGGCTCATTTATTTTTCCGCGCAGATTACGCCGCCACCCAGGCAGACCTCACCTTATTTCCGGGCGAAGTTCGCCCGACTATTGCGGTCGATGCCATTTGGGGGCAACTAGGCCTGGCTACGGTGGAAATTTACCGCCATGCACCTCTGGCGAGAACGTATCCAATTGCTGTCCACCACGTCCAAGGCATTGCCAAGGTACGCGAGCCGGATCAGAGGATGGGTTCGACAAGCGGCTCCTTCATTTGCTTGCGCTAGATGCGATTTGGCTTGCGCATGGGCTAAAGCGAGCTACCATAACGTCATGGTCAAGCACACCAAAAAAGTATCTGGAAAGTCTGTGCTCACGCCGGCGGCGGGGACGGATGCGTGGTGTTCTGGGGCCTTCAGCACTCGCGTTGCGGCCGCTGCAAAGCATGTGCCGCGAGCTGATCCGGTCCCTGTCCTGCATAGGGGAACAGGTAGCACGCGTGCCCCTTTCGTGGTCGAGCCAGTCACGGCTAGCACGCACTTCTGGGCGAGGCCAAGAACCTTCGCAGTCAGCTCAGCCAGAATAACCTGCGACTTGCGCAACAAGGCCGCATGCTCTCCGCGTCGATGCGCGGGAGCGCCATGATTGTCCTGGAGATGTCCTCGGAAGCACCAAATCGGGCTTCTGAAGCCCTTTCGAGCATGAGGGCGCGCCTGGACATCAATCCGGATTTGGCCGGCGCGGCCATGGCGGCGACCCAGGAGAAGATCTCGGAAACCGTCAAGGCTGGGTGGATTGAGGATGGGCTGCTTGTCGGTAGCACTATCCTGGCCGAGACTTGGGGCTGCTCGCGACAGGCGCTAGACCAAGCCTGCGAGCGTGGTGAGCTTTTTAACTTGAAAATCGGTAACCGTCGTTACTACCCCTATTCGTTTCTCGGCCTGTCGGCCGAGGATGTCGGCGAAGTGTGCCTGTTGCTGAAAGGTCTCGAACCCACAGCCAAATTCATCTTTTGGGAACGAAAGCAAGGCCTGCTTGGTGGCAGGAGCATCGCTGATGCCATCACCCTGGGGCGGACGGCCGATGTCGTCCGCGCCGCAGAGACCGCTTTGAGCGAACAAGCTTTCGTACATGCTGCGACAGCCTGAACCCGGTATTTTCAAGGGCCAGATCTCGCTCGTGGAGATCAGGCCGACATCCCAAATGTGACGCTTGAGCGCATATTCCAACTAACAAAGCCAGTCAATCCGATCCAAAGAAACCACTGATTCTGGCGTCGGTCTTACCAGTAATTTCGATTCTAAAAAGCCACTCGTGCGATCTCACGCTAACTAAAACGTATGTCAGCAAGCGAATGCTGCCGTACATTGCATCTTCGGTTCTGTTGCGCCAGTTCGATGTCCAGTGCGAGCCCTCTCGAAAAAATTCACTCTTGCAGGTTTTTTGCTTTTTGGCTGAGCGCTGCTAAGCATTCTGGTCATAACCAAGCGCGATTTAAGTCGTTCACTCTATCTGGCCGTATCTCCAGAATGCAGTTAACAATCCCGTGTGGGCTGCTCCTTTTAATGTAATTTCTGGTATCTCTCCATGCATCCACCTGCGTCAAAATACTCCACAAGCGATGCAGTTTCGTCTCCCTGGTGGCTGGGTAGTGGTTCACATTGAAACTGACAAAGTTACAAAGCCCTAGAACCAACTTGAACCGTCTGCTATCGTAGCGGTATTCCTAAGAAAGACTTTTCACAGATAGCGTTCGCCGTGGTCCAACAGGCCACGGGCGAAGCGCCTAAACCGAAGCCAGCGCCCACGAAAAAGGCCGCGACTCCGGTTAAGAAGGTCGCGGCCAAGAAGACTACAAAGAAGACGGGCTAAGCTGCGTCAAATGGCAGACTTTTCTGCCCATGGATTTTCTCAGCAATGTATTTTTCGTATTCTTCTCGGCTGTCTGAGACGGTGGCAATACCAAGTATCTTGCCGACCTGAGTGCGGAGGGCTTTAACACCAATTTCCGTTAGAAATTGGTGAATCTTGTCTCCCTTTTCGCCGTTTTCTTGCTTGGAGGTTTTTGCCAATGAAAAAACCTTTCCGTTGCTCTTTGCCAATGGCTTGTAGATGTGGTCAATTGTTAAATATCGGAATTCCCATGGACGACCGCGCTCTGGTTTGACTAAGCCATAAAGTCGATACCATTGCTCATACAACTCTGGCGAGAATTCACGCTCATACTCCCGGGCCTCGGCTGCAACGTACATTTTGTAGGCTGCAATGACCTCTTCTTTAGTCCGGTCGTAGCCTGCCAAGGCATATACCAATCCTTGAATTCCGGCCTTAGCAGATGCCCCCACAATGATGGCTGCTTGCTTAGCAAGATTTGCCTGATTCGCACGAAGATCACCGGCAGCATTTGCAGAAAGAATCGCATTGCAGACATCAATTAGCAGGTCCGCATCGTAGCCTTTGATGGTTATGGCCTTCTGTTTAGCACCAGGGTAAATCCATTTAAAATCAATGGGTTGGTGCACTTTTGCCAGTGCTTCACCACCTAGGTGTTTGGCGATTGCTGGGCGCTCCACCAAGCGTTCAAAATCTTTACCGCCCGGCTTAGACAACCCAAGCGCCGCAGCAATGCCGCGCTGAGTCATAACAGCCGTCTTAGCCACATCGCCCAGCACGTAGCATTCAGCGTCAATGCCAAAGTGCACATCAAAGTTGCCCTTATGAGTAGCCGTTGGGGGCTTTGCCCCCCAGCGAGCCAAAGCTCCCTTCTTGGCACGCTCCGCTTTTTGCTCTGGCGTCATGATCTCCGCCGTCTTTGCCCCGCCTTTGGCGCGGCCTTTCAACTCTTTCGGTTCATCGCTCATGGAATTCTCCTAACAAATCGCATGCTTGCATCTGATTTACATGCTTGCTAATATTGTAAGCATGAATTTAAAGTAATGCTTGCTTTTTATCTGTTACAAGATGGAATTCAAACTGATCTATACGAAAGCCAGTCATGAACAAGCTCTCCATCCAAGACCGCGCAGCCATCCTGAATGCCCTCTCCGAAGGCGTCGGCATCAATGCAGCGTCTCGGATGGCTGGCAAGAGCAAGAACACCATCCTGAAGCTGCTGGCCGATGTGGGCGAAGCCTGCGCCCTGTACCAAGACCGTGTAATGAACAACCTTCCTTACAAGCTGGTGCAGGTCGATGAAATCTGGAGCTTTGTTAGCACCAAGCAAAAGAACGTGACCGAAGACCACCCCGGACTCTGGGGCGCTCGTGAGAGAACGACGACATCGACAGTCGAATTGGTCAATTCCGTGCCTAAAACATGCGAGCGTAGATGAAACTCACCAAGCAAAATTCTCCCTCTCAACAAGCCCAGCAAGTGCTTCGCGTCACAACAGACGCTTGGGGCATCAAGCCAGAGTCCGCTCATGCAGCGGTCCGCCGAGCCCCGCATGGCTATGAGCCGTTTCGTGCGCAACGTCGCAGGTTTTCTGCGGCTGTGCGGCGTGTGGGGGAGCCCCAGTGGTTGGCACACTCTTGGTGACGACGGCTATCTACGCAAGGACGGGGGCATAAACTGGGTCAGGATGTGAAGAGTTGATTCGCCAGGCTGGGTGGCCTCAGCTTTTCACGTAGGGTGCGCCCTACATCGGCGAGACGGAATATGCCTCGGCACAGCAGTTCCGGTACAGCCCTGTCTATGCTGAGGACCGCGTACCGACGGGAGCACTTCTGGGTAGAAATCAACATCAAGCGCCCGGACCGGGCCTTTCATTTCTCTTGGGCGCGCTGCGGCACCTCAATCACAAACCTAGGGTCGAAGTCCGGAACCTCAAAGCTCTCATCCCGCATCCTGTGGGCCAATTTGAAATTTGTGCCAACAGCTGGACGGAATACTGCACGCTATGCGAACAATTCTCGGTCTCTTTGGCGCAGGGTTTCGGACCAATAGCGGTCCCACCAGGGTTTTGTCGCGACATCGGCGGGTGGCTTCTGAAGTTGAAGAGGCTTCGCGTGGCCGCTGGCTTTCTTTGATGCCTTTCTGAATTCGTAGTGATCAAACAGGCTTACAGCTTCAACCATGTAGGCGGTGGCCACGCGCGGGTCACGGATGACTAGGAGATTCTCTCCGTTTGACGTGTCTGCTGGTTTGGAGAAGTTGAACGATCCTGTATAGACGCGTGCTAACTCCGGCTTGTCGAAATCAACGATCACAAACTTATTGTGCAGCCTAACCCCACTCCCGCCTTCCGGTTCAGGACGAAAAGGCGCTGGCACGTTGGCGCCCAAAAACTCTGGTTCGGTAAGTACAAAGTGCCCGTCTGCATTTGCCAGGTCAATCTTTGTATCGTTCCGGTCAGACATCCCATAGACAAATATGTCTTGTTCTCTTTCGAGAGTCTGAATAGAGTCAGAAAGCGGTCCGGCTGTTTGATATAAGAACGCCAGTGCAAACAAAACGGAAGACGTTGCGGTATCGACATCATCAGCCACCGATTGGAGTACCGCAGTGGCAACCGAGTGGGGTGAAAACGTCACCTTGGCATTCACACTTGGCAATTTAAGGTCCGTCCAGACGGTGGCGGGCCCCTTCTTGAAGGCGGCGCCAGAAACTGCATTCCAGTAAAAATCGAAGGCTGCAGAAAACACCGCCACGGCGGGCGGGTGCAAGATCACCAGTGCGTTGTTGGCCTGGACGTACAGGCCACGCCAACTGAAGTTGGTACTTCCGCAAACCACCGCGTTGTAGGCGTTGCTTTCGACAATCAGTACCTTGTTGTGCTGCAGCCCGGACATGTGCTGACGCTTCACGTGGTCAGGACCCGCCGAAGTCACCAGGCGAGCAGCGGCCTGACTCTCACAAGATGTGGTGGGCCCATGGGTGCTAGAGTCATCGATGATGATGGTCAGACGATCGCCGAGTCGCTCAAACCGGTCGACCACTTCGGGCTCGTTCAGGTCGTAGGCGATGGCCTTGACGGTGGCTGTGGGCGTTGCCAATGCCGTGTCGAGTACGTCGAGAATGGCCTGGCGGGCCTCAAATCCCAACCAGGCTAGTGCTTCAGTGGCATCGGGGTGAGTCGGTGTGAAATTCAACCCGTCGTCGGGGTTGGTAGGGAGTATTTCACCGATAGTGTGCCCGTCCTGTTGATACCGATCAACGAAGGCCTGGGACGAAACGAAGCCGCGTGTGAAGGTAACCTTGAGTTCGCCGGGATAGGTGTCCTTGCCGAGCTCAATGCTTGCTTGCTGATTCTCTCCCTGACTGAGATTGCCCGCTGCATCCATAAAGAGGGGCGTGACGCGGTACTTGAACGCTCCGCTGGCCTGCGCTTGTGGCGGAAAATGCACCCAGCGAAACTTCTGGATGGGAGCGACGAGGCTGGACTGTGATTGCGGATCGCCCGTACCGTCAGGCTTGGGGAATGAAAGCCGGTTGTTGATGGGCCTGAATGATGTCGCTGAGGGCGTCTGGTATTCGATACCGAAGCCCACAAAGTTGTTGGGTGGTTTGCCGGACTTCCAATTCATGCCCAGGAGTACCATGCCTTCGCCGCGGTGCAGTTTGAGTGTGAAAGCCGCCTGGGCATTGGTGCCGACGGACTGATACGAAGCGGTGGCCATGACGCTACCTCCTGAGTTTGGATTTTCGATTTACACGATACGTTCGCAAAGACTTCGGAGCGTTTCAAAGTTCGGTAGCTTCGTGGCGAGTTACCTCACTTGCCAAGATTATTGGGTGTTGTTTTGCAAATGTCACCTGTTTCGGGTTAAATTGATTTAGCGGTTCGTCAACAGTCATGGTTAAGTCGACTAAATCCAGGAGGCTTCATTTTGAACACCTATTGTTTATTCAAGGGCCAGCTGGAATTGGCCGCGCCGTTTGAGCCCACTTACAAGGGCAGTCCGCACTACGTCATAAACGTCACGGCGGATGGTGGTAATGTGTTCAAGATTGTCGTGAACTCCGCCTCGACCGAGGTTGGCGAAGATGGCAATAACAATGTGTACTTCCTGGCAGATCTGAACTTTGTCGACCCTGTGACACAAAAGCTATCTGGCTTGGCCCTGGGGCTACACACCAGCGATTTCCCCAGGTTGGACTATTTCCAGGACACGAGTCTATTGGATCTTCACAGACTGAGATCTGTGCCGTATAGAGGCGATGACGGCGAGCGCGCCGATGTGAACGACATCATCAACGACATCCTAACGATCGATACAACGCAACCTCCACTAGCCATTCCCTATGACAGCGGAAAAGGAGCTCCTCAGGACCGTAATTTTTATCCTCCGAAAGAGGATAAGGTGATAGTTTACGGATTTGGTTTTTTGTTTCAGCCGGCTGAGGATGGACTGCATGAAACGCATATGAATCAGGGCAATCCGCCTGGACCTCATGCGAAAGAAAATGGGGCGTTTCAGGACGGCGCCGTGATCGTCGAACGTGCTGGCAAATTCATGGCAATGTTCACGGCGTTTCAGACGCAACGATTGCCCACGAATTCAGAAGGCTATCCGGAGCAGGGGGCGCTCCCACTTCCTGAGTTCATCGCACGATAAAGGTACGCACCCATTGTTCGAGCGCGGTGCAATATGGCTGCAACAGGATTGTGGGTTACGCGACCACTTCCTGGAGGCTGCGACTGATCCGCTCTACCAGGTCACTCACATTTCGGGCTTTGCCGTGCTCGATCTTTTTGCGCTCAAGGGCAAGTGATGAAACATCTTTTGGCCAAGTCTTGCTTGGATTCTTCACGGTCATGGTGAGCAGTGCTTCGAGCGTTCCGCGTGAAACCGCATCACGGTCATTCCTCCACACCATCAAAATTGGGAGCTCTTCCATGTATTCTCCTTGCTCGTTGAGCCGGCGTTCCGCTTCGAGTAAGTAGACCGAGCGTCCATGCCGCTGAACTTGTGCGCAGATCAGACGCCTTCGCTTGGTCTTTTCCTTGTCCAGAAAGGAGAATTGCCGCCACATAGAGATCAGTTCCGGGCAGGGGACCGTGGGAAAACCGTTGTAAACGATGTTGGTTGCCGGGTCACGCCAGGTTGCCGGCCCTGCGGGCACAGTCTGGATGCTCCAATTTGAATGTCTGACTCGGAGCCCTTCGATAATTTTGACAAAAATGTTTAGATCGACTGGCACCTCACCGCCTTCCAGCACATCCACAATACTTTGACGTACCGAATCGGAATCGCCATGGGTCGGTGTGCCAGGGCTGCTTTTATCCAGCTTGAGATTGTTTTTGGTCCAGCGATTCTGCGATGATTTATGGGTGTTCGGGCGGTACTTCTCCACCTTGCATCGGCTCAGATCGAGCGACGTGAATCGCCGAATGTCGGGTAAAGACTCAACGACGTCGCTATCCTTGGCCGGTCGGCCTTCGCTGTCCAGAACGCCTGTGTTTTTGCCTGGACCCGTCTGAAAGGGCTGTCCAGCAAAAGCCTCCGCCGAACCTTCCGGGGCCTCAGGCCCACCCGGTTCAATCTCGCACTGAAAGCTCAAGTCTTCAAACGGAAAGCGAGCGCTGCAGCTTTCTATGCGGTGGACGGCGAAGATGAATCTGCCATTCTCAAGCTTGAGGCGGCGTCCTGTGAGCGTTAGCTCTGCCTCCTCCAAATACGGAAACAGCGTTCGCGGATAGCCGGTTTTGCGGGGGTTAGATTCATTGAGCTTGGACGTGAGCAGGCTTTGGCTGACTTTGCGAACGCCGCACATCGCAGTTTGTGTTGGATCAAACACGACGCGTGCAATCAAGCAGGCGTCGTCATGTGCAAAGCCTAAACGGTACTCGAAGCGATGATGTTTTCGTTCAAAATCGTAGTGGGGTCCTTGATGGTTCATATTCAGAACGTCGCAACCCAGTTTGTCATCTGCAAAGTGTCCGTTGAACACGGCACCGACCAATTTGACCGAATTGGTGTAGTAGAACCGAATGATTTCCAGCTCGTGGAACATTACCTGGATTGGCTCTGGATTGCGGGGTGTGGCATTCCGATCTGGTGACCAGGGATGGTTCGTTTTGAGCAACTGGCCGCTTACCAGCTTTACCGGGCTCTTTATACCGGCGCGATCTAATGGCTGATTGATCAGTGCGGAGCTTGGACTCAGCCCAAGCTGATCAAGTAAATTCTCTTGGATTGATCCCGTTATTTGCGGGTTGAAGCGGAACGAGATGGTCTCTTCGGTAAATCCGGCTGAGAAAGGAATGAAGTTCCCGTCGATGTACTGCCGGCCCAATCCTAGTGTGCCAATCGCTTTTATGCCGACGGTCGCGCAGACCTGACTTCCAACACGTCTTAGTAGTCCGTTGGCACGTTCTTCAGTCCGAACGCACGGCGTGAGCACACATTCGATGCTCGGGTTGTAGAAGTCTCTTGGGTTGTCGAGAACGCCGCCAAACCAGTCTAGAACCCAGATGAAAGAGCTATCCCACCGGAGCTGCTCTATTGGGCGGGGTAGCCAGGCCATTAATTTCCCTTGCTCACAATATGGCTGCTATTCAGCCAAAAGTGAGTTTATTCGCAAATAACTAACCTCGTTCGCAGCTATTTTTCCTCATTCGCAAATGGCACTCCTGTTTACATAGGCTGTTTGAAGCTCTGAGCGGAGCCGAGGCTCTCTCTGTCTACCTCGAACACAAGGCCATATATCTTTAACTCGACACTAGTTCGGCACATCCAGGGCCCCTGGTTCAACGTGCTCTAGAAAACGGCAAAGATGAGAACGAATGGCCGCCCGACTCGGATATGGCTAAAGCCAAAGCAATCGCAAGAAACCATCGTGGTCAAGCTAGCGTTAGGTGTCTCATACATTCTCAAATAGCGACCTACTTTCTCAAATAGCAAAAACTTTCTCATTTAGCGAAAGTTTTACCACGCCGCCCACGAGGGCCACGGCACTGGCGGTATGGTGGGGGCTGCAAGTGGGGCGGGTAGCCCAGCGCTCTAGGGAGAAGCGTCCGCCCAGGCTGGCCACGGCAGCACTTTGCAGCGCTTCTTCCACCGTCATGGGTGGCAGCAATCCGGCAAAGCGTTGTGCCAGCATGGATTTGCCAGAGCCGGGCGGTCCGATCAGCAGCAGACTGTGGCCGCCAGCAGCAGCAATCTCCAAGGCGCGTTTGGCCCCGGCCTGGCCTTTGACATCGGCCAGGTCAGCATAGCCGGCCGTGGTGGGGCGGGCGGTCAGCTCCAGGTGGCGCCAGCCTTCGGCCGGGGCGTCGCCTTCGCCTTGCGGTAAAAACTGCTGCACCACATCCAATAGGTGCTGGGCGCAGTACACCTGCGCGCCGGGCACCAGGGCGGCCTCTTCGGCGCTGCCCGGCGGCAATACCAGCCGGGTGTGCACTTCTTGTGCGTGCAGCGCCAGGCTGGTAGCCAGCGCACCGCGCACCGGGCGCAATGCACCAGACAGCGACAGCTCTCCGGCAAATTCGTGACCGGCCAGGCGTTCTGCCGCGATCTGGCCGCTGGCGGCCAGGATGCCCAACGCAATCGGTAAATCGAAGCGGCCGGAGTCCTTGGGCAGGTCGGCCGGCGCCAGGTTCACTGTGATGCGTTTGTTATGAGGAAATTCCAGTCCGGAGTTCTGGATGGCCGAACGCACGCGTTCGCGCGCCTCCTTGACCTCCACGTCGGCCAGCCCGACCAAGGTAAAGCTGGGCAGGCCGTTGGTTAGATGCACCTCAACGGTGACGGCGGGGGCTTCCAGGCCCAGTAAGGCACGACTCTGCACCAAACACAAGCTCATCGTCGTTTTACTCCCTGTATCGGTGCAGAAACGACGTCCGAAGTACACGTTTCTTTGCAATGCACCATTTATGTGCGATAAATACCAATCCAAAGCTGTGCATCGCCACGCATGGATAAGGGGTAGGTTAACAAATTGACACCAATTTGGCACGCTACATGCTTAGAGCTTCCCGATTCCCCTCATTATTTTGGAGAAGACAATGAAACTGCCAGCGCCCGAGGCTGCCCGCCTTGACGCCCACCCTCTCTACAGCCCATCGAAGGACCAGCCATGAAACTTGTCACTGCCATTATCAAACCGTTCAAGCTCGACGAGGTGCGTGAAGCCTTGTCCGGCATTGGTGTGCAGGGTATCACCGTGACGGAAGTCAAGGGCTTTGGTCGCCAGAAGGGCCATACCGAGCTGTACCGTGGCGCTGAGTACGTTGTTGATTTCTTGCCCAAGGTCAAGATTGAGGCCGCCATCTCCGACGACTTGGTGGACCGCGTGATCGAAGCCGTAGAGGGCGCAGCCCGCACCGGCAAGATCGGCGACGGCAAGATTTTTGTCTACAACCTGGAGCAGGTTGTTCGTATCCGTACCGGCGAGACCGGCAAAGAAGCGCTGTAAGCGCGGCGTGCGTCATTAACGAAAGCCAAACAACCATGAAAAAACTTCTCGCATCTTTTGCCCTGGGTATGGGGCTGCTATGGGGCGCATCTTTCGCCCAAGCCCAGGCTCCGGCTGCCGAGCCGGCAGCCAGCGCGGCGGCTCCTGCCGCATCGGAAGAGGCCAAGCCAGCCGATGCAGCAGCCCCTGCACCGGCTGCTGCGGCCGCCGCAGCGCCTGCTGCCTCGGCACCGGCTGACGCTGCTTCTGCTGCACCCGCTCCGGTTCCCAACAAGGGTGACACCGCCTGGATGATGGTTTCCACGTTGCTGGTCATCATGATGACTGTGCCCGGCCTGGCCCTGTTCTACGGCGGCCTGGTGCGCAGCAAGAACATGCTGTCCGTGCTGATGCAGGTCATGGTCACCTTCTCGCTGATCCTGGTGCTGTGGTTCATCTACGGCTACAGCCTGGCGTTCACCGAAGGTAATGCCTATGTCGGTGGCTTCGACCGCCTGTTCATGAAGGGCATCTGGGATAACGTTGCGGGCACGTTTGCCACTGGCGGCACCTTCAGCAAGGGTGTGCCCATGTACGAAATCGTGTTTGCCGTCTTCCAGGCCACCTTCGCCGGTATCACCTGCTGCCTGATCGTGGGTGCTTTCGCAGAACGTATCAAGTTCTCGGCTGTGCTGCTGTTCACGGCGATCTGGTTCACCTTCAGCTATGCGCCTATCGCCCACATGGTGTGGTTCTGGATGGGTCCTGACGCCTACGCTTCCAAGGAAGTTGTTGACGCGATGAACGCCAAGGCCGGTTTGATCTGGCAATGGGGCGCGCTGGACTTCGCCGGCGGCACCGTGGTGCACATCAACGCCGCTGTGGCCGGCCTGGTCGGTGCCTACATGATTGGCAAGCGCATTGGCTACGGTAAGGAATCCATGGCACCTCACAGCCTGACGCTGACCATGGTTGGTGCCTCGCTGCTGTGGGTGGGCTGGTTCGGTTTCAACGCCGGCTCCGCTCTGGAAGCTAACGGCTTCGCTGCTCTGGCATTCATCAACACCCTGGGTGCTACCGCTGCTGCTGTGCTGGCATGGTGCGTCGGCGAATCGCTGATGAAGGGCAAGGCTTCCATGCTGGGTGCTGCATCTGGCGCCGTGGCGGGTCTGGTGGCAATCACGCCTGCTTGCGGCAACGTCGGTATCGGCGGCGGCTTGGTCATCGGCTTCGTGGCAGGCTTCGCTTGCCTGTGGGGTGTGACCGGCCTGAAGAAGATTCTGGGCGCTGACGACTCGTTGGACGTGTTCGGTGTGCACGGCGTGGGCGGTATCCTGGGTGCGCTGCTGACCGGCGTGTTCAACAGCCCCAGCCTGGGTGGCCCGTCCACCGTGGCTGACTGGGTTTCCGCTGGCATGACGCCTGCTGATGCCTACTCTGTGGCTGCCCAAGTGTGGATCCAGGCCAAGGCCGTGATGCTGACCATCGTCTGGTCCGGTGTGGTGTCTTTGGTTGCCTACAAGATTGTGGATCTGACCATTGGCCTGCGCGTCTCCGAAGAAGAAGAGCGCGAAGGTCTGGACATCAGCTCCCACGGCGAAACGGCTTACCACCGCTGAAATTGACACACCCCCAGGCTACGCACTTCGTGTCTTCGCCAACCCCCTTGCAGGGGGCGATACCAGTGGCCCGGCAAAGCCGGTTCCACGGTATCCCTGGCAAAGAGAGGTAGCGCCTGTATCGGTGAACCAGCCCGCCCGCAGCAATGCCGGCGGGCTATTTTTTTGCCCGTTCACAATACGGGCACTGCAAACTTTTACATCCCACCATGACCTGGCACACCGTCACCACCGAACCCAACCTCCTGGGTGAGTCTCCCTTCTGGCATCCGCAGGAAAAACGCCTGTACTGGGTCGATGTGCCCGGCAAGCTGCTGCAGCGCCTGGACGTGGTCAGCGGCGTGGTTGAGCGCTGGGCCATGCCCTCCGAGCCTGGCTGTATTGCCCCGGCGGCCAGCGGTGGTCTGGTGGTGGCGCTGCGCGAGGGTATTTACCGCGCGCCCATCTGGGGTGGTGATCTGCAGCTATTGGCTGCGGCACCGTACGACCCGGCCACCACCCGCTTCAACGACGGCAAGTGCGACCCGCTGGGCCGCTTCTGGGCCAGCACCATCTACGAGCCACGCGACGCGCGCAAGGCCGAGCTGTACTGCCTGGAGGCCGGCCGGCTGAGCAGCAAGGCGGGCAACGCCATCACCGGCAACGGCCTGGCCTGGTCGCCCGACGCCAAGACCCTGTACTGGTCGGACACGCCGCACCACATCGTCCACGCCTGGGACTGGGACGCGGCCTCGAATGTGCTGTCGAACTACCGCGAGTTCCTGCAGATGGCGCCCAAGCCCGCGGGCTGGCAAGCCGGCATGCCCGGCTACGGAGGCCGCCCTGACGGTGCGGCGGTGGACGTGCAGGGCAACTATTACTCGGCCCAGTTCGAAGGCCAGCGCCTGTGCAAGTTTTCACCAGACGGCGAGCTGCTGACCGCCTACCCGCTGCCCGTGCGCTGCCCCACCATGCCCTGCTTTGGCGGCGACGACCTGCAAACCCTGTACCTGACCAGTGGACGCCATGGCCGTTCGGACGCCGAGCTGGCAGAGCTGCCCGCATCCGGCCATGTGCTGTCCATGCGCGTGGATGTGCCGGGCCTGTCTGTGAATTTCTTCAAAGACTAGGCTTGCTATTTTTTAAATAGCTGCTGGTGCAGCTAGTATCTGCGCTGGAGCAGTATTTCTTATAAATCCCTATGCGTCGCTTACGCCATCTATCCAGCCACCACCGCACCCCGGCCACCAACCGGCTGTTGGGTGGCCTGCTGGCGTTCAACGCGGGGGCCATCAACGCCGGGGGCTTTCTGGTGGTGGGCATGTACACCTCGCACATGAGCGGTTTTGCGTCCATGGTGGCCGACAACCTGGTGCTGGGCAATTTGACCCTGGTGCTGGGGGCCTTGGGTACGGTGCTGGCTTTCACCTGCGGCGCTGCCACTACCGCGGTGCTGGTCAACTGGGCACGCCAGCACCATTTGCGCAGCGCCTACGCCTTGCCCCTGCTGTGCGAGGCACTCCTGATGCTGGTGTTTGGCCTGATTGGCGCCACGCTGAACCGCCAGACCCCGTTTGCCGTCCCGCTGACCGTGCTGGTCCTGGCCTACACCATGGGCCTGCAGAACGCGCTGATCAGCAAGATCTCCTTGTCACAGATCCGCACCACCCACATGACCGGCGTGGTAACCGACCTGGGCATCGAGCTGGGCAAGATGCTCTACATGAACCGGCAGGGCAGCCCGCTCGAATCCCGCGTGCGGGCCAACCACGTCAAGCTGCGTCTGTACGGCACCTTGCTGGGTGCTTTTGTGACCGGCGGGCTGGCGGGCGCCACCGGCTTCAAGTACGTGGGTTTCATTTGGGTGGTGCCGCTGGCGCTGCTGCTGCTGGCCTTGTCGCTGCCACCGCTGGTGGCGGATCTGGTACGCCCGCGCCAGGTTCGTTAAGCCACGTCCTGCGGCCGGGGGTGGCCGGGCATCAGCGCATAGGGCGCGACCCAGCCGGGCTGACCTTGGATGCGCTGCAGCCAGGCGGCGATAGCCGGGTAGTCGGCCCAGTCCACGCCGAACTCGTCTGGCCAGAACAGGTAACCGCACAGTGACAGGTCGGCCGTGGTCAGCCGCTCGCCCACTACGTATTGCTTGCCGTCCAGGTGCTGGTTCAGCACCTTCAGCGCTGACACCATGCGGCCGCGCAAAAAGGCCGTGACCGGCGTTTCACCCGTCTTGGCAAACTGCAGCTGAAAGCGTAGCGTGGCGATGTTGCTGGTCAGTTTGTGGTTGTCGAACAGGGTCCAGCGCAGTATTTCGCGGCGCTCGTCCTCGTTGGCCGGCGCCAGCTGGGGGAATTGCCCGGCCAGGTAATCCAGGATCACCCCCGACTGGCTCAGGCGCAGGCCGTTGTGCTCCAGTACCGGCACCTCGCCCATCACATTGATCTCGCGGTAGGCCGGGGTGCGGGTTTCGCCGTTGAAGAAGTCGACAAAGCGTGGCGTCCATTCGGCACCGCACAGCTGCAGTGCCAGCGCCACCTTGTAGGCATTGCCGGATTGGGCGAAACAATAAAGTTGGTAAGCGGCCATGGGGTCTTTCGAGTGGGAGGGGCTGAAAGCGCCATCGTAGCCGCAACCCCGAGCGCTCTATTTTTAATAGCTGCTAGCGCACATGGAATATGCGCTGGAAGGACTTTTGGCATCAGAGCCCAGGCGACCAACTCCGTGCAATCCCGTATTAGGGCAAGTCCTAGTCCATCTTTTCTGGAAATGAAAGATAGTTCGTGCGGCAGTCGAACTAAGTGGTTTTGCGGAATTCCCGCCGCTGCCAAGGTGCGCTGGGCCGTCCGCCTGCAGCCGCCTCGTTGTTCCACAAAAACGGAGACAAAACATGAAGATCGCTTTCAAACAGACCCTGTCCATCCTGGCGTTGGGCTTGGCCAGCAGCGCCGCCTTGGCGCAAATGACCGTGGGCGTCAGCTGGTCCAACTTCCAGGAGGAACGCTGGAAAACCGACGAGGCCGCCATCAAGACCCAGCTGGAAAAGCTCGGCGCCAAGTACATCAGCGCGGATGCCGGTGGCTCCCCCGAAAAGCAGCTGGGCGACATCGACAGCCTGATGAGCAAGGGCGCGAAAGTGCTGATCGTGCTGGCCATGGACAAGGACGCCATCCTGCCCGCCGTCAACAAGGCCACCAAGCAAAAGGTGCCAGTCGTCGCCTATGACCGCCTGATCGAAGCGCCCGGCGTGTACTACATCACCTTCGACAACAAGGAAGTCGGCCGCCTGCAGGCCGCCGCCGTGTTCAAGGCCCAGCCCAAGGGCAACTACGTGATGATCAAGGGCTCGCCCACCGACCCGAACGCCAACTTCCTGCGCGAAGGCCAACAAGAGGTGATCGACGCCGCCGTCAAGTCCGGCGCCATCAAGATCGTCGGCGAGGAATACACCGACGGTTGGAAGCCCGAAGTCGCGCAAAAGAACATGGAGCAAATCCTCACCAAAAACGGCGGCAAGGTCGATGCCGTGGTCGCCTCGAATGACGGCACCGCCGGTGGCGTGGTCGCAGCGCTGACCAGCAAGGGCATCAAGGGCATTCCGGTCTCCGGCCAGGATGGCGACTTTGCCGCGCTGAACCGCGTGGCCCTGGGCTCGCAAACCGTCTCTGTCTGGAAGGACGCACGTGACCTGGGTCGCGAAGCCGCCAGCGCCGCTGTGGCACTGGGTAATGGCAAGAAAGTGGACGGTACGGTGAGCTGGAACGGCGGCGAAAAGAAGATCGCCCTGGACTCTCACTTCCTGAAACCCGTAGCCGTTACCCGCGACAACCTGGACGTGGTGGTCAAGGCGGGCTGGATCAAGAAGGATGAGCTGTGCAAGGGCGTGGCCGCAGCCAGCGCCCCGGCCGCCTGCAAGTAACTCCCCGGTGCTGAAGCGCTCCGCCCTGCAGGCCAGGGCGGGCGCTAGCCTGGAGTCCATTCTTCTTCCGGAACCCTGATATGAGCGATTCCCCCAATGCCTGGCGCCAGGCCAACATCGATTGGCGCCTCGTGCTGATGAGCCTGGTGCTGGCCGTGCTGGCCATGGTGTTTGGCCTGTTGACCGAAGGCATCTTCTTCTCGCCCGAGAACCTCTACAACATCGCCCAGCAGACGGCGGTGGTGGGTATCGTTTCCACTGTCATGGTGCTGGTCATCGTGGCCCGGCATATCGACCTGTCGGTGGGCTCGGTGATGGGTTTTGTGGGCGTACTCATCGCCTATCTGCAGTACAGCGCCAACTGGTCCTGGCCCACGGCCTGCCTGGCCGGGCTGGCCGTGGCGCTGGCCGCATCCATTTACCAGGGCTGGCTGACGGCGGTGCTGGGCGTGCCCTCGTTCGTGGTCACGCTGGGCGGCCTGATGTCGTTTCGTGGCGCGGCATTTTTGGTGGCCGACGGCAAGACCCAGCCGGTGACGGACGACTTCTTTCTGCGCCTGGGCGGCGGCTACGACGGTGGCATAGGCACCACGGCCACCTGGTGGGTGACCGGCCTGGTCTGCCTGGCGCTGCTGCTGCGCGCCGTGCAAAAGCGCCGCTCGCGCCAGCGCCACGGCGTGGCCAACGACCCGCTGTGGATGGAGGCCCTGCTGACCGGCGTGCCCATCCTGCTGCTGCTGGCCTTTGCCGACACCATGAACCACTACCTCATTTCATCCAAGACCGAGCCGCAGGGCATACCCATACCGGTGCTGATCTGGGCCGTGGTGGCCGGCGCGTTGTCCTTTATCGTGCACCGCACCCGCTTTGGCCGCTATGTTTACGCCATGGGTGGCAACCCCGACGCAGCCGCGCTGGTGGGCATTCCGGTGAAGCGCGTCACCTTGCAATTATTCGCGCTGCTGGCCGTGCTGATTACGATAGCAGCTATTGTTTCCATAGCGCGCCTGAACGCCGGCACCAACTCGCTGGGCACTGGCATGGAGTTGTATGTGATTGCCGCGGCCGTCATCGGCGGCACCGCGCTGGCCGGCGGCAGCGGCTCCATCTTCGGCTCGGTGCTGGGCGCGCTGATCATGCAGTCGCTGGACAGCGGCATGCTGCTGCTGGATGTGTCTATCGGCAAGCGCATGGTCATCATCGGCCAGGTGCTGATCATCGCCGTGGTGTTCGATGTTCTCTATCGCAAGTTCACGGGAGATCGATAAATGACCGACCACTCCCAACCTTTAGTCGAACTGCGCGACATCCGCAAAGCCTTTGGCGGCGTGGTGGCGGTGGACGGTGTCAGCGTCAACCTCTATCCCGGCGAGGTCGTCGCCCTGCTGGGCCACAACGGCGCGGGCAAGTCCACGCTGATGAAGATGCTGGCCGGCGCCTACCCCATCGACAGCGGCGACACCGTGATTGCCGGCCACAAGGTGCACATCCGCACCCCTGCCGAGGCCCAGGCCCAGGGCATTGAAACCATCTACCAGACCCTGGCTCTGGCCGACAATTTGGACTCCGTCGCCAACCTGTTCCTCGGCCGCGAGAAAATGACCGCCTGGAACACGCTGGACGACCACTTCATGGAGGTCAACGCCCGCAAGGTGTTTGCCCGGCTGAACAAGAACTTCACCAACATCCGCGTACCCGTGCGCCGCCTGTCGGGCGGCCAGCGCCAGGTGGTGGCGATCTCGCGGGCGCTGTACTTCAACGCCCGCATCCTCATCATGGACGAGCCCTGCGCCGCCCTGGGTCCGGAGGAAACCGCCATGGTCGGCCGCCTGGTGCAGCAGCTCAAAAGCGAAGGTGTGGGTATCTTCCTGATCACCCACGACATGCCGGACGTGTTCGGCCTCAGCGACCGCCTCGCGGTGATGAAGAACGGCAAGCTGGTTGGCACCTACAACACCGCCGATGTCACGGAAGACGAGGTGCTGGGCATGATCATTACCGGCAAACGGCCCGAGGGTAAGGCGCAGGCGGAGCGTGCGCAGAACTAGACTCAGGTCTTCTTTTGTTCACACGGCAACCCTTATGAAAACCACCGGCGACCAACAACTCGTCAAGCGCATCAACCGCAGTGTGCTGCTGCGCCTGCTGCGTGCCCAGCCCGGCCTGTCGCGTGCCCGCCTGGCGGCCGAGAGCGGCCTGACCAAATCCACGGTCAGCCTGCTGGTGCGCGAGCTGCTGGACGACGGCTGGCTGACCGAGGCCGCCACGCCGGTGAACGACGGCATAGGCCGTCCGTCCACCCCGCTACGCATCCACGAGGGTGTGCGTGCGCTGATCGGCGTGGAGATCGCGGTCGAGGTGGTGCGCGTGGCCTGCGTGACGCTGCAGGGCGAGGTGCTGCACTCGGCCCAGCAGCCGCTGACCAGCAACATCCCGGCCCAGGCCGCGCAGCAAACCGCGCGCATGGTGGCCACCGCCTATGAAGGCCTGCGGGCGTTGGACCTGCAACTGGTGGGTGTGGGCGTGTGCACGCCGGGTGCCATCGACCACGACACCGGCCTGGTGCTGTTCGCCCCCAACCTGGGCTGGCGCCAGCTGGATCTGCTGGACCTGCTGACCCGCGCCATGGCCAAGGCCGGCCTGCCGCCCGTGCCCGTGCAACTGCAGAACGACGCGGACGCTGGCGCCTTGGGCGAGTACGAATTTGCCCAGGGCGAAGGCGAAGACCCGCTGATCTTCGTCAGCTGCGACGTGGGCGTGGGCGCGGGCATCGTGTCCAACGACCGCTTGTTCACCGGCGCACAGGGTATGGCCGGCGAAATCGGCCACACCATCATGCAGATCGACGGCCCGCTGTGTTCCTGTGGCCGAAAGGGCTGCGCCGAGGCCTTCATCGGCCTGCGCGCGCTGCGCAACCACCCCATGGACCTGAGCCGCTCCGGCCACTACCTGGGCGTGCTGCTGCAAAACCTGTGGACCACCTTCAACCCGCGCGCCATTGTGGTGGGCGGCAAGTCGTGTGATCGCCACCCTGAATTCCTGCAGGCCGCGCAAAAAACCGTGGCCGCCTATGCCGAAAGCGCTGGCATGCCACCCCCCAGCATCCGCGTGGCCCGCTATGGCCCACTGGCCGCGGCCGTGGGCGCAGCCGCGCTGACGCTGCACGAATACCTGCGGCCCATGCACCCCAATTCCGAAGCCCGGCGCGCGCGTGCCGGGCAGGCTCTTTCACCCCCCTAACTTTTTAAAGGACTTCCATGGCCTCTTATTTCTCAGACATTGCCCCCATCGCGTTCGAAGGCCCGGCCTCCTCGAACCCGCTGGCCTTCAAGTGGTACGACCGCGACAGGCTGGTGTTGGGAAAGCGCATGGAAGACCACCTGCGGTTCGCCGCCTGCTACTGGCACAGCTTCTGCTGGAATGGCTTTGACCCGTTCAGCCACGACGGCACCTTCGAGCGCCCCTGGATGCGCATGGCCGACCCCATGGAAGCCGCCCGCGCCAAGGCCGACGCAGCCTTCGAATTCTTCGCCCGGCTCGGCGCCCCTTACTACTGCTTCCATGACCGCGACGTGGCCCCCGAAGGCGCTACCCCGCGCGAGAGCCTGAACAACCTGCACGCCATGATCGACGTGCTGGGCACCAAGCAGCAAGACACCGGCATGAAGCTGCTATGGGGCACGGCCAACATGTTCAGCCACCGCCGCTTCATGGCTGGCGCCTCCACCAACCCCGACCCGGCCATCTTCGGCATGGCCGCCCTGCAGGTGCGCGCCGCCATGGACGCAACCTTGAAACTCGGCGGCGAAAACTATGTGCTGTGGGGCGGCCGTGAAGGCTACGAGACCCTGCTCAACACCCGCATGGGCCAGGAGCTGGACCAGATGGGCCGCTTCATGAACATGGTGGTTGAGTACAAGCACAAGATCGGCTTCAAGGGCACCATCCTCATCGAACCCAAGCCCCGCGAACCCACCAAGCACCAGTACGACTACGACGTCGCCACCGTCTACGGCTTCCTGTGCCGCTACGGCCTGGAAAAGGAAATCAAGGTCAACATCGAAGCCAACCACGCCACCCTGGCCGGCCACAGCTTCGAGCATGAAATCGCCACCGCCATCGACCTGGGCATCTTCGGCTCCATCGACATGAACCGCGGCGACATGCAGTGCCAGTGGGATACCGACCAGTTCCCCAACAGCATCCCCGACACCGCGCTGGCCATGTATTTGATCTTGAAGGGCGGCGGTTTCACCACTGGCGGCGTCAACTTCGACAGCAAGGTCCGCCGCCAGTCCATTGACCCCGAAGACATGTTCTACGGCCACGTAGGCGCCATGGATGTCAGCGCACGCTCCTTGCTGATCGCCGAAAAGATGATCAACGACGGCCGCCTGGAAAAGCACATCGCCGCCCGTTACGCCGGCTGGCAAGGCCCCGAGGCACAGAACATCCTGGCCGGCAAGGTCAGCCTGGACGCCCTGGCCGACCAGGTCCTGGCCAGCGGCGCCGACCCACGCCCGGTATCTGGCCGCCAGGAGTACATCGAAAACCTGCTGAACGCGTATATCTGAGTAGGCGCTATCGAAGTCATAGCTGCTAGCGCAGGTAATTCCTGCGCTAGCGGGCGATTTGACTTTGCCAATGCCGATGCGTTAGTCGCGTACTGTGGGCTAGACCCGCGGCCCAATGACTCGGGTACCAAGCGCGGGCGGCGTCGACTGAGCAAGAAAGGGCCGCCATTGCTGCGCCAGCAGATGTACCTGGCGGGCTTCGCTGCCAGCCACAGTAAAGCGCTCAAGCCGCTGTACCTGTTGATACGGGCCAAGGGCTTTGCCAGCACAGAAGTATTTCTCATTTTGGGGCGCAAATTGTTGCGCGTAGCGTTTGCAGTTTGGAATGGAACCGAGACATTTGATCCGGCCC
>NZ_JBWKVR010000039.1:0-22370 GCF_059421805.1 Rhodoferax sp. GW821-FHT02C08 | reverse complement strand
AACTGGATGAAACACCAGTATGGCGCATCTGAACCAAAATTCAAGTCTGTCTGAGGCAGGTAGCTAATCAGGAAAAAATCCGTGCGACGCTTATACCTACTGCGCAACCAGCTACATATTCAATAGCATAAAAAGCTAAAAAAGGGCGTTGTTTACACTGTGGGCCTCTGCTTTTGCACTCTGTCGCCCGCGCCCGTGAACAACCCCATCGTCTCCTCCCTGCTCCCCGTGGTCCTGTTGATCGCCTTGGGCTGGATCGCCGGCCGCCGCCAGTGGATAGGCCCAGGCTCGGTGAAAGACCTGTCCAACCTGGTGTTTCTGCTGCTGTCGCCGGCCCTGCTGTTCCGCTCCATGAGCGTGGTGCATGTGCAGGACCTGAGTCTGAAGCCGGTAGCGGCTTACTTCCTGGGCGCGGGGGTCATCTTTGCGGGCACGCTACTGGTCTATGGCTTTAACCGCACGGCCGCCGTGCTGGGCATGGCCAGCACCTATAGCAACACGTCCATGATCGGCATCCCCCTGATCGGCCTAGCCTACGGGCCGCCGGGCATGGTGACGCTGCTGACCCTGATCTCCCTGCACGCCCTGGTGCTGCTGACCCTGGCCACTGTGGCGGTGGAGTTGGCCGTAGCCCGCGAAAACGCCCGCAACGGCGGCCCCCAGCACCATGTGGCGGTGCTGGTCTGGCAGGCGGTGCGCAATGCGGTGCTGCACCCTGTGCCCATTCCCATCATGGCCGGCCTGCTGTTTGCCCAGACTGGCTGGACCATCCCAGCAGTGATAGACACGCCTTTGATGCTGCTGGGCCAGGCCTTCAGCCCGGTGGCCCTGGTGATGGTGGGCATCACCCTGGCGCAGAACCGGGTTGGGCCACAGCTGCGCCCTGCGCTGGGACTGGCGCTGGCGAAAAACCTGCTACATCCGGCGCTGGTGGTGCTGTTTGGCTGGCTGCTGGGCCTGCATGGTTTGTCGCTGATGGTGATGGTGGTGGCGGGCGCCATGCCCATGGGCGCGAACGTATTCCTGTTCGCGCAACGCTACCGCACCAAGGAAGAAATGATCACCGCCAGCGTGGCCGTGTCCACCGTGTTGGGCCTGGTGACGGTCAGTGCGGTGATGGCCTTCGTGGGCTGGTGGTATCAGTAGCCTGCGGCCATATCCACCGGATTCAGTAGCGGCTGGCCGCTGCGTATGCGCTGCAGATTGTCAAAAATCTGCGCCACGATCACGCTGGCCTGCGCACCCGAGGCCATATGCGGCGTCACCACCACGCGCGGGTGCGCCCACAGCGGGCTGGATGCCGGCAGCGGCTCCTGCGCAAACACATCGACTACGGCGCCGCGCAGCGTGCCCTGGTCCAGCGCCTGCAGCAAATCGTCCACCACCAGATGCTCGCCACGCCCGGCATGCACCAGGGCCGCGCCGGGCTTGAGCCGGCTGAACAGCTCGCGGCCCAGCAGGTGGCGGGTCTCGGGCGTCAACGGCAGCAGGCAGATCAGGATGTCGGGCTGACGCAGGAATGCGTCCAGCCCTGCAGGCCCGGCATAGGTGGCGACGCCATCGACGGCATGGTCGGAACGCGACCAGCCGCTGACTTCAAAACCCTGGGCACGTAGCACCTGCACGATATGGCCGCCCAGCACGCCCAGGCCCATCACGCCCACATGGGTCTGGGCGGGCGTCTTCTGCACCGGCATCTGCCACACGCGCTGCACTTGCTGCTGCAGCGCTTGGTCCAGCGCGCGGTGGTAGTACAGCACGGACCACAGCACGTACTCGGCCATGCCCACGGCCAGGCCGGGGTCCACCATGCGGGTGACGGGCAGCTGCACGCCCGGCAGGCGCTGCAGTATGTGTTCCACGCCCGCCGCAATCGAGCACACCAGGCGCAGATTCGGCAGGCTTTCCACCAAGCCCCGCGGCGGGAACCAGGCGGCCAGGGCCACCACGTCAGCCGGGTCGGGTACATCGGGCCACAGGCGTACCTGCACATCGGGCCAGTGGCGCTCGGCCTCTGCACGGAAGGCGGCATGCAGCCCGCCCAAATCATCGGTATCGCTGCACACCAGCAGAGTCGGCATAGTCGGTTCAGTTTGTCAGTTGCGGTAAGAAGGGTCGATGCGGTCCAACTTGCGCAGCCAGGCCTGCCAGAGTATCTGGCGCTCATGCTCCACGCTTTGCAGCTGTTCGCAGGCATGCTGGCTCAGGTGGGTGGGCATGGCGCTGACCGGGCCGGCGGTAGCGGCCATCTGGCTGGCCGCCATCTGGATTTCACACGCGCGGTTCAGGTAGTACATGATGCAAAACGCATCGGCCACCGTGGCACCCACGGACAACAGGCCGTGGTGGCGCAGGATCAGCGCGATGTTATTGCCCAGCGCCTGCTGGATGCGGGAGCGCTCGCCCAGGTCGAAGGCCACGCCTTCGTAGGCATGCACGCCGACCCGGCCATAAAACTCGGCGCTGATCTGGTTCAACTGCAGCAACCCACCGTCGCAGGCCGCTACTGCCATGCCAGCCAGGGTGTGGGTATGGATCACGCAATGTGCGTTCTGGCCGTCCATGTGCACAGCACTGTGCACGGTGAAGCCGGCCACGTTGTAGTCGGCGCCGCCAGACACCACGCGGCCCTGCATGTCCACCACCAGCAGGTCGCTGGCGCAGACCTCGTCAAACATCTTGCCAAAGGGGTTGATCAGAAAGCGCTCTTCCCCGTCATCCTCTCCACCAATGGACGGCAGGCGCGCAGAGAAGTGGGTGTAGAGCGTGTCGTCCCAGCCAAACAGGGCGGCCAGGCGGTAGGCGGCGGCCAGGTCGCGGCGCAGGGTGGCTTCGTCAGTCGTTACGGTCATATCAAGCGTCCAGTCCCATGAATTTGCGCACACGCTCTGTCGTGGCGCTAGGCGCGTCGGGTTGTTGAATCTGCTGCGGGGTGGCGTCGAGCTGGACCAGGCCGTTCTCCATGAACAGCACGCGGTCGGAGATGGCCAGGGCGAAATCCATCTCGTGGGTCACGATCACCATGGTCATGCCCTCTTGCGCCAAGTCCTGGATCACCTTCAGCACCTCGCCCACCAGCTCGGGGTCGAGTGCGGACGTGGGCTCGTCGAACAGCATCACGTCGGGCTCCATGGCCAGGGCACGTGCAATCGCCACGCGCTGCTGCTGGCCGCCGGAGAGCTGGTGGGGGTACTTCTGGTGGTGCGCCAGCAGGCCCACTTTGTCCAGCAGCTGCAGCGCGCGGGTGCGGCGCAAAAGCGCATCTGCGGGCTGCTGGTGGTAGCGCGGCGCCAGGCAGACGTTGTCCAGCACGGTGAGGTGCGGGAACAAATTGAAATTCTGGAAGGCCATGCCGATACGGCCAATGCCTTTGCGCACGCGGCTGCTGTCCAAAGGCTCGTTGGCGTGGATATAGTTTTCGCCAAACAGAATGATCTCGCCCTGGTCGATTTTCTCCAGGCCGTTGATGGTGCGGATCAGCGAGGTCTTGCCCGAGCCAGACGGCCCGATGATGGAAATCACCTCGCCCGCTGCCACCTGCAGCGCTATGCCCTTGAGCACCTGGTGCGGCCCGTAGGCCTTATGGATATTGCGCAGCTCCAGGGCGGCAGGCGTACCGGCTGCGGCCACCACCGGCTGCAAGGCTACCGGACCACCCAGCTCACCGCGCAGCGCGGTACACGCAGCGGCGTCCAGTGTCACGGGCTGGCGCGTGTGCAGGTCCAGCCGCTTCTCCAGCCAGCTGAACAGGGTGCTGAAGATAGTGACCAGAAACACGTAGTACACGGCCACGGCCAGCAGGGTTTCCATCACCAGAAAGTTCTGCGAATACAGGCGCAGGCCGGTCATCAACAGTTCGGGCAGCGAGATCACCGACACCAGCGAGGTCAGCTTGATGATGGTGACGTATTCGTTGATCAGCGTGGGCAGGGCGATACGAAAAGCCTGCGGAATCACGATCAGGCGCATGGCGCCAAAGCGGCCAATCGCCAGCGCCTTGCCCGCCTCGCGCTGGCCCTTGGCCACCGACAGCAGGCCGCCACGATGGATCTCGGCCATATAGGCGGCCTCGGTCAGCACCATGGCGAGCAGGCCGGCAAAGAAGGGTTCACCAATGATGCTGCGGCTGGCCGGGAATATCTGCGGCAGATTGAACACAAACACCACCAGCACCAGCAGCGGCACGCTGCGAAACAGCCACACATAAAATGCGGCCGCCGCGCTGATCCAGCGCGACTCGGCAATGCGCGCGCAGGCCACCAAAAAGCCCAGCACCAGGCCCAGCCCCCAGGACAGCGAGCCCAGCTCGACGACCGTTACGCAGGCCCGCCAGAACACCCCCATGGAAAACAGAGAGAAGAAATACGGCCAATCCAATTCCATATGCAGGCTCCAGCAGGCGCATCAACGCCGTGCCACTCGGTTTAAATTAATTACTCCTCCACGCTGCTCACAGAACGCACTTCCGCCAGAAACACCGCAGAACTGGCTTTGCCAGGCTGCTGGTGTTGCCCCCTGCGTGTCCCATCAGTTTTACAAACTGATGGGAGGGGGGTTGGCGAAAGACGCGCAGCGCTGCAGCCTGGGGGTGAGTCCTATTTCGAGGCTACTGGCTCGAGGTCGTACTTCTTGATCAGCGCTGCGTATTCGCCGCTGGCCTGGGCGGCAGCCAAGGCTTTCTCCAGCGACTGGTACAGCGCGGTGTTGCCCTTCTTCACGTAAATACCCAGGGTTTGTGGATAGACCAGCGCGGGCGAGCTGATGGTGATGCGGCCCTTGCTGCGTTCTGCCAGCATCTTGGCGGCACCGGCAATTTCCAATTGGGCCTGGATGTTCTTCGACAGCAGCGCTTGCGACGCCTCAGGCGCGGTGGGGAACTCGCTCACGGCCACGGCGGGCTTGCCGTTCGGCACGCAGTACTCAGTGGACAGCTTGGCCAGGGCCTTAACCCAGCTGGTGCCGGCTTGCAAGCCTACCTTCATACCGCACAGCTCCTGCTCGGTCTTCGGCGTTACGCCACCATCCTTGGCCACCATGATGGAAGCGCCGGTGCGGGCATAGGCAATCGCATCGGCCTGGGCTGTGCGCTCGGGGGTGATGTACATGCCGGAGATTACGGTATCAAACTGGCCGCTGCCCAGGCCCAGGATCAGGCTGGGGAACTTGGTGTCCACGAAAGCCGGCTTGGTCTTCATGTCCTTGCTCAGCATCTCAGCCACATCGGGGTCAAAGCCCACGACCTTGTCGCCCTGCCAGGATTCAAACGGTGGGTAAGTGATTTCCATGCCGACCTTGATCTGGCCGGGGGTCAGGGTTTGGGCAAATGCAGCGGCCGGCAGCAAGGCTGCCAATGCCAGAGCCAACAGGCTGCTGTGCAGGGACGCGGTACGGATGGTTTTCATCATGGTGGTTAACTCCTGGGGTGGGTGGACAAATAACGGAAGCGAAACGGGGTTCAGGCAATGGCCTGGGACTTCAGGTGGCCGAAACTATTGGGCTTCAGCGCACCTTCGGGCAGGGCGATTTCACCGGCCTCTACCTTGCGTTTGAGGTAGGTGTAGGTCTGCTGGGCCTGCGAATACATGTGGTCGCCGATCGACAGCTCGCTGTAGCTGGTGCTCGCAGATACACGGGCAAACTGCGGCAGCGGGCGGATGCGCGTGTGGTAATCGCAGGCAAAAAACAGCGGGAAGGAATAGCGCTCGTGCTGCACCTTGCGCACGCGGTGCGAGGTGGCGGGGAAAGCGCCGGCGGTCATCACCTCCAGCATGTCACCGATGTTGATCACAAAAGCCTCTTCACCAGCCTCGGAATACGGCGGAGCGTCAACCCAGACACCCTGGTCATTCATCACTTCCAGGCCGGGCTGGTCGGCCAGCAGCAGCGTGAAGCACTCGTAATCGGTGTGCGCGCCTATGCCGGGCGCATCCACCGCCTCGGTGTCCACGGGGTAATGGATCAAGCGCAGCTTGGACGGCGGGCAGGTCACCATGGCCTCAAAAAAATCTTCCGGCTGGCCCAGCGACAAGGCAAAGCCACGGAACAGCTGGCGACCGAGGGCGAACACCGCCGCGTAATAGCTGGCCACTGCGGCCTTGAAGCCGGGCAGATCCGGCCATTTGTTGTTGCCGATCAGCGGCGTGCCGGCCAGCACCAGCGGGTGGTCGTTCGGTGCTTCAAAGCCGATGTCGAAGGCTTCCTTGTGGTCGGGCCGGCCTTTGGAATACACCTCTTCGCCTTCGGGCACATAGCCTTTGTGGCCCCAGGATTCGCCGATGTAGTAACGCATCTTCCATTCCATCTGCTGGGCGAAGAGAGTGCGGCTGGCCTCGCGTAGGCCGGCGATCAGCTGGGAATCAATGCCGTGGCCAACGATGTAGAAAAAGCCGACGTCACGTGCCGCCTGGCCCAGGGCATCGGCCACTGTCTGGCGCTGGGCCAGGCTATCGCTGTAGAGGCCACTGATATTGATCACGGGCAAGGCCGTGAAATTACGTTGTCCGGGTTGCATGCTCAGAGTCCTGCCGCGGTGTGGGTTTGAGAGAGGTTGTGTTGCAACCAGCGTTCAAAATGGCGCCGCTCCTCCAGCGCCATCCAGCGGTTGACCGACCACAGGTCGACCACCGGGCTGCACGTGTACGGCAGCAGATGCATATAGCCGTCCGGGCCGAACTCGGGGGTCAGCGTGGCCGTGGTGTAGCCCTGGGCACGCTGCACAGCCCAGATGGATTCCCAGAAGCGCTGATGGAACGCCAGCTCGGGCGCGTACTCAGGCGCGGCCGGGTCGGGCACCTGCGGGCCCTGGGCATAGGCCACACGGGCCTGGATATGGTGCACGCGGTCGATGAATGGCTGGAAGTCGTCCAGCGGGTCGTCCAGCAAACGCTCGCACACCACCACCCAATGGCTGATGTCGGCGGTGTAGCGCAGCTGGGGCAACTGGCGAGCTATGTCCAGTGTGACCCAGGGGCTGTACAGCGAGCTGGCACGGTGCGTCTCGAAGGTGCAGGCAATGCCCGCCGCATCTGCCAGGGCTTGGGCCCGGCCCAGAAAGTCCACCTGCGCAGTCAGGGGCCAGCGGTCGTTGCCGGCCAGCAGATTCACGAAACGGGGTGCTATGTCTGCCGCTGCATCGAAGGCGCGGGCCAGGTGCTGCAGATGCACCTCGGGGCCGTCCTGCTGGCGCGGGATTACATCGGCGCCGGTGAACACGGTGGCAATGTAGTCCAGCGCCTCGGCACGAAGGGTATCGCGCAGCACACGCCGAGCCACCGCATCCAGGGGCAGGCGGGCTTCCAGGCCCGTGCAGCCGGCTTCGCGCAACTGCTCCACACAGGCCGCCATGTCCGTGGTTGCGCCCCAGGTAGAGCGAAAAATCTTAAGTTCCATGGTCTTATCTCAGCGGTACGCCACGCCGGGCAGCACGCACAGCATTTCGTAAAGCAAGTTCGCTGCCAGTTGCGAGGTATTGCCGCTGAGGTCATAGGGTGGCGACACCTCCACCAGGTCTCCGCCGACCAGGTTCAGTCCTTTGCAGCCGCGCACGATTTCCAGCGCCTGGATGGCGGTCAGGCCGCCCACTTCGGGAGTACCGGTGCCGGGGGCCCAGGCGGGGTCGATGCCGTCAATGTCAAAGCTGAGATACACCGGGCCACTGCCCAACTGGGTGCGCACCTCGGCCATCAGCGGCGCCAGCGACTGGTACCAGCACTGCTCGGCCTGCACCAGGCGAAAGCCCTGGTCCACACCCCATTGGAAGTCGCCGCTGGAATAGCCCTGGGCACGCTGGCCGATCTGCACCACGCGCTTGCAATCCAGCAGGCCCTCTTCCACCGCACGGCGGAAGGTGGTGCCGTGGGCAATCTTCTCGCCAAACATGTCGTCATTGGTATCGGTGTGCGCGTCCACATGCACCAGGCCTACCGGGCCGTGCTTGCGCACAATGGCCCGCAGGATGGGCAATGTGATGGTGTGGTCGCCCCCCAGCGTCAGCGGGATCACCGGGTGCTGCAAAACGCTGTCGTAGCTTTCCTCAATGATGCGCACCGACTCCAGCAGGTTGTAGGTGTTGATGGCCACGTCGCCAATGTCGGCGACCGACAACGAGTCGAACGGCGCCGCCCCTGTCGCCATGTTGTAGGGCCGGATCATCACCGACTCGGCGCGGATCTGGCGCGGCCCGAAGCGGGTGCCAGCGCGCAGCGAGGTGCCGATGTCCAGTGGCACGCCGATGAAGGCAACGTCCAGGCCGGCTGCGCTGTCCATGGCGGGCAGGCGCATCATGGTGGAGCGACCGGCAAAGCGCGGCATCTCGTTGCCGCCCTGGGGTTGGTGAAGAACTTTGGACATCTCGCGGGGACCTTTGGAACTGGAAGCCAGAAACTGGGTTGAACTTTAGCCAGCCCTGGTTATGAAAAAATAGTAGAAAACAAATAATCAGTTTCGACTTTTCACAACTAAACAGCATGGCTACTCCCCCTGGCACCGACTTCAAGCTGCTGCGCATCTTTGCCAGCGTGGCGCGCAACCAAGGCTTTGCCCGCGCACAGCAGGAGCTGAACCTGACCACCTCGGCCATCAGCACCTATATGACCCAGCTGGAGGCCCAGGTCGGCTTCAGCCTGTGCCGGCGCGGGCGCGGTGGCTTTGCGCTAACGCCCAAGGGTGAGCTGCTGTTGTCCGAAACCCTGCGCGTGCTGGGCGAGCTGGACAGCTTTGATCTGTATACCCAGTCGCTCAAGGGCGAGCTGGGCGGCACCCTGAAGATGGGCGTGCTCGACACCACGGTGACCGACGTCTCGCTGCCGCTGGCCCAGGCGATTGGCGTGTTTTCCAGCAAATTCCCCGGCATGCACCTGAGCCTGCTGATACGCAGCCCCTATGAGCTGCAGAAGGGCCTGCTGGACAACGAGCTGGACATTGCCGTGGGCTTCTTCCCCGCCAAGGCGAATGGCCTGATCTACCACCCGCTGTACCGGGAGCAGCAGTGGCTGTACTGCAGCGACCGCCACCCCTGCTTCCACCAGCGGGCGGTGCAGCCGGCCTTTGTGTCGGAGCTGAACGTAGTCAGCCGCAGCTACTGGAGCCAGACCGAGCTGGGCCGCCATGGCTTCAAGCGCAGCGTGGCCACGGTAGAGAGCATGGAGGCGCAGCTGATTCTGATCCTTTCGGGCGGCTACATAGGCTACCTGCCCGAACACTACGCCCAGTCCTGGGTGGAGCAGGGGCGGCTGAAGGTACTGTTACCGGCCGAGTTCGGCTACCAGTCGCAGTTTTCGCTGGTGTTCCGCCGGGGCCGCAGCCGCGAACTGCCGCTGCAGGCCATGCGCGAGTTGCTGCAGCCGGGTAAACGTTCAACCAAGGGGTAAAGTGGATTGCCCACAAGCGCTATATATTTCATAGCTACTCGCGCAGATAGAAGCTGCGCCAGCGGCCTAAAAACCTTGTAAATTTAAACTAGCGCAACAGCGGGTTCTGGCTGAACAGCTCAGCCGCCCAGTCCACAAATGAGCGCACCTTGGCGCTCAGGTGGCGGTTCGGCGGGTACACCACGTAGACCGGCACGGTTCGGATCGACCACTCGGGCAGCACCTGCACCAGTGCACCGCTGGCCAGATGTGGCGCGGCCATGAAGCTCACCAACTGCGCCACGCCCAGGCCGGCCAGCACAGCCGCCATATAGGCATTGCTTTCGTTGACGGAAATACGGTGCGGGCTGGCCAGCTCAATAGTCTCGCCGTCTTTCTCAAAGTCATGCGGCATCAAACGCCCGGTGCGGGGCGAAAAGAAGTTCACCATGTAGTGCCCCTTCTCCAGATCCAGCGGGTGCAAGGGTACGCCATGGCGGCGCAGGTATTCGGGTGAAGCCACGGACATGAACGGCAGGTTGCCAATGCGCCGCGCCACCAGCGACTGGTCCAGCAGCTCACCGCCGCGTATCACGCAGTCCACGTTGTCGCCGATCAGGTCCACCGGGCGGTCGCTGACCCCCAGGTCCAGCTGGATGTCGGGGTAACGCGCATAAAAAGTGTGCAGTGCCGGTATCACCAGCAGTTGCGCCACAGACGAGCCTACATCCACCCGCAAGCGCCCTTGCGGCGTGGTCTGGGCATTGCCCATGCTGGCTTCCAGCTCGTCCAGGTCGGCCAGCAGCCGGGACGCACGCTCGTAGTAGGCGGCGCCGTCGGGCGTGACCGACACGCGGCGCGTGGTGCGGTGCAGCAGCTTGACGCGCAGGCGCGACTCCAGGTGCTGGATCTGTTTGGTGACCGTGGCCTTGGGCAGCGCCAGCGAGTCGGCGGCCTTGGTAAAAGTGCCTGCCTCCACCACCCGGGCAAAGACACGCATGGTCAGTATCTGGTCCATAGTCCTTCCTTGCCCAGACCTCGTGCCAGAGCGGATCGCATCTTCGCACGGTAAAGATGGCCTATTGTTGCTGGATTAGAAACAGAGAACTCGCAAAACTCCATCTTTATCCAATAAACCATGCGCACTACATTACTTCACATTCCCGCACCACCTGCGATTTACTGAAAACACCACCATGGTCTCTCGCCCCACAACCACCCGGCCCACACAGCCCACCGAAAGCGACGCCTGCATCGCGCTGCCGCAGCGGCCCGCGGTGGATGTGCGCATGTACGGCAAGCGCGTACCCGGCGGTGCCGCGCCGCTGGTGCTGCACTTCCATGGCGGCGCCTTTGTGGCGGGCGGCCTGGACAACGGCGCCACGGTGGCACGGCTATTGGCCAGCGCCGGGGCGGTAGTGGTCTCGCTGGCCTACCCGCTGGCGCCAGCGAGCCCGTTTCCACAGGGCGTAGAAGTGGGCTACGACACGCTGGAATGGGTTTACAAACACCGCGTGAAACTGGCCGGCCAGGGCGCCCGCCTTTTCCTGGCCGGCGAAGAAGCCGGTGGCAACCTGGCCGCCGCCGTGGCCATGATGGCACGCGACCGTGGCCACCCGCCGCTGGCCGGGCAGATTCTGCTGTCGCCCATGCTCGACCCCTGCGTAGGCACGGCGTCGCTGCGGGCCAGCACCGGTGCTGCTACCGGCTGTAAATGGGCCGATGGCTGGCAGCAGTACCTGCGCTGCCCGATGGACGCCGAGCACCCCTATGCCGTACCCGGCGTAGCCCGCCGTCTGGCCGACCTGCCGCCCACCCTGGTGCTCAGCGGTGCAGACGACCCCATGCGCGACGAAGCTCGGGCCTATGCCGAGCGGCTGCGCAGTGCCGGCATCGCAGCCAGCTTCAATCTGGTGACGAATGCCAAGGGCTGGCCCGATGCCTTGTACACCCCGCTGATCGCCGAATGCCCTTGTGCGGCGGACCTGCAGCAACAGTTCCGCGCCTTCTTCGAAGCCACGCTGCCGTCCCAGCAGGCCAGCCCCGACAAGCCCGGAAGCTGTTGACGCTAGCGCGCTGAACCGCCCTCCTCTGTAACCCGTTTTTCCCGGCCCTGTGGGTCCGGGCGGGCCGCCGCATGGTCCACCGTTTTTTCCATCCTCTCTGAAAGACTGCTATGAGCTCCAAAACCGCCTTCCCCCTGCGCAGCACACTGTGGACTGCCGCCGTCTCCCTGACCGCTGTGGCAGCGGCCGCCGCCATCGTCTTCGGCCTGCAAAGCACCCCGGCCGAAGCCGGCCTGTCACCGGCAGCGCCACAGGCCATTCCGGTCTCGGTCGCTACCGTGACCGAGAGCCAGGTCAACGCCTGGAGCGAGTTCTCAGGCCGGTTGGAAGCCGTGCAGCGGGTAGACATCCGCTCCCGTGTGGCTGGCGCTGTGCAGTCCGTGCATTTCCGCGAAGGCGCGCTGGTGAAACAGGGCGATCTGCTGTTCACCATCGACCCCGCCCCGTATGCCGCCGAGGTAGACCGCAGCGACGCCCAGCTGGCCGCCGCCCAGGCCCGCGTGTCGCAGGCCAACAGCGAATTCGAACGCTCCAAGCGCCTATGGGACGAGCACGCAATCGCCCAGCGCGAGCTGGACGAGCGCGGCAACAGCCTGCGTGAAGCCCAGGCCAATCTGCGCGCCGCCCAGGCCGGCCTGCAAACCACCCGCCTGAACCTGGACTACACCCAGGTGCGCGCGCCGGTGTCGGGCCGCGTCGGCAAGCTGGAAGTGACCGTGGGTAACCTGGTGGCCGCCGGCCCCGGCGCACAGGTGCTGACCACGCTGGTCTCCATCAGCCCCATCTACGCCAGCTTTGACGCCGACGAACGCGTGATTGCCCGTGCGCTGAAAGACCTGCACGGGCCAGACGGCACGCGCGGCATTGAGAGCATTCCCGTGCAAATGGGCACCGCCGCCACCAGCGACACGCCCTTCACCGGCAAGCTGCAGCTGGTAGACAACCAGGTGGACGCCAAGAGCGGCACGGTGCGCACCCGCGCCGTGTTCGACAACAAGGACGGTAGCCTGATGCCCGGCCAGTTCGCCCGCGTCCGCATGGGCCAGACCCAGGCCGAAACCGCGCTGCTGGTGAACGAGCGCGCCGTAGGCACCGACCAGGACAAGAAATTTGTGATGGTGGTTGGCGCCGACAACACCGTGGCCTACCGCGAGGTAACGCTGGGCGCATCGGTCAACGGCCTGCGCGTCGTCAGCAAGGGGCTGGTCGCCGGTGAAAAGCTGGTCGTCAACGGCCTGCAACGGGTGCGACCCGGCGCGCTGATTGCGCCCCAACTGGTACCCATGGATGGAAAGCCCGAAGCCCAAGCAAAAGCTGGGGCGGCAACCCAGTCCTGATCGGAATCTTCAGAGAACAACCCCATGAATTTGTCTAAATTTTTCATCGACCGACCGATCTTCGCGGGCGTGCTGTCGCTCTTGATGCTGATCGCCGGCCTGATCGCGTTGCGCAGCCTGCCGATTTCGGAATACCCCGAGGTCGCACCACCTTCCGTGGTGGTGCGCGCCCAGTACCCGGGCGCCAACCCCAAGGTGATCGCCGAAACTGTGGCCACGCCGCTGGAAGAAAGCATCAACGGCGTGGAAGGCATGCTCTACATGGGCAGCCAGGCCACGACCGACGGCGTAATGACCTTGACCGTCACCTTCAAACTAGGCACCGACCCCGACAAGGCCCAACAGCTGGTACAAAACCGTGTCTCCCAAGCCGAGCCGCGCCTGCCCGAAGAAGTGCGCCGCCTGGGCGTCACCACGGTCAAGAGCGCACCGGACCTGACCATGGTGGTGCATCTGGCTTCGCCCAACAAGCGCTACGACATGAACTACCTGCGCAACTACGCGGTACTGAATGTGAAAGACCGCTTGGCGCGCATCCAGGGTGTGGGTCAGGTGCAGATATTTGGCGGCGGCGACTATTCCATGCGCGTCTGGCTGGACCCGCAAAAGGTCGCGCAGCGCGGCCTGTCGGCCAGTGACGTGGTGGCCGCCATCCGTGGCCAGAACGTGCAAGCCGCCGCCGGTGTGGTGGGTGCATCGCCCGGCCTGGCGGGTGTGGACATGCAGCTGTCAATCAACGCCCAAGGGCGCTTGCAGAGTGAAGAAGAATTTGGCGACATCATCGTCAAGACCGGTGCCGATGGCGCCGTCACCCGCCTGCGCGACATTGGCCGGCTGGAAATGGGTGCGGCCGACTACTCGTTGCGCTCGCTGCTGAACAACGACCCGGCCGTGGGCATGGGCGTGTTCCAGGCACCAGGCTCAAACGCACTGGACATCTCGACCAATGTGCGCAAGACCATGGACGAGCTGCAGAAAAACATGCCAGAGGGCGTGGAGTTCCGCATCGCCTACGACCCCACGCAGTTCGTGCGGGCCTCCATTGAATCGGTGGTGCACACCCTGCTGGAGGCCGTGTTTCTGGTGGTGCTGGTGGTGATTCTGTTCCTGCAGACCTGGCGCGCGTCCATCATCCCGCTGCTGGCCGTACCGGTGTCGGTGGTGGGCACGTTTGCCGTGCTGCACATCCTGGGCTTCTCGATCAACGCCCTGAGCCTGTTCGGCTTGGTGCTGGCCATCGGCATCGTGGTGGACGACGCCATCGTGGTGGTGGAGAACGTGGAGCGCAATATCGAGGCCGGCCTGAGCCCGCGCAACGCCACCTATAAGGCCATGCGGGAAGTGTCCGGCCCCATCATCGCCATCGCCTTGGTGCTGGTGGCGGTGTTCGTGCCGCTGGCCTTCATCAGCGGCTTGACGGGCCAGTTCTACAAGCAGTTCGCGGTGACGATTGCCATCTCCACGGTGATCTCGGCCATCAACTCGCTGACCCTGTCGCCAGCACTCGCCGCCCTGCTGCTACGCGGCCACGACGCGCCCAAAGACGCGTTGACGCGCGGCATGGACAAGGCGCTGGGCTGGTTGTTCCGCGGCTTCAACCGCTTCTTCCACCGTGGCTCGGAAGCCTATAGCGGCGGCGTGAAGCGCGTCATCGGCCGCAAGGCGTTGATGATGGTGATGTACCTGGTGCTGATCGCCGTCACCTTCGGCCTGTTCAAGGCCGTGCCCAGCGGCTTTGTGCCGGCGCAGGACAAGCAATACCTGATCGGATTCGCCCAGCTGCCCGACGGCGCCACGCTGGACCGCACCGAAGACGTGATCAAACGCATGGGCGAGATCGTCAAGAAGAACCCGAGCGTGGAAGACGCCATCGCCTTCCCCGGCCTGTCGATCAACGGCTTCACCAACAGCTCGAACTCAGGCATCGTGTTCGCCACGCTCAAGCCCTTCGCAGAACGCAAGCGCGCCGACCAGAGTGGCGGCGCCGTGGCCGGCCAGCTGAACCAGGCTTTCGGCAGCATCCAGGACGCCTTCATCGTGATGTTCCCGCCACCCCCCGTGGCCGGCCTGGGCACCACCGGTGGCTTCAAGCTGCAACTGGAAGACCGTGGCTCGCTGGGCTATGACGAGATGGACAAGGCCGTGAAAGCCTTCATGGCCAAGGCCTACCAGACGCCCGAGCTGGCCGGCATGTTCACCAGCTGGCAGGTCAACGTGCCGCAGCTGTATGCCGACATCGACCGCACCAAGGCGCGCCAGCTGGGTGTGCCGGTGACTGACATCTTCGACACCATGCAGATCTACCTGGGTAGCCTGTACGCCAACGACTTCAACAAATTTGGCCGCACCTACACCGTGCGGGTGCAGGCCGATGCGCCCTACCGCGCACGGGCTGAAGATGTGGGCCTGCTAAAGGTGCGCTCCAATACCGGTGAAATGGTGCCTCTCTCGGCACTGATGAAGGTGAACTCCAGCTTCGGCCCGGAACGCGCCATGCGCTACAACGGCTACCTGGCCGCTGACATCAACGGTGGCCCGGCCCCCGGCTTTTCATCCGGCCAGGCGCAGGATGCCATCAACCGCATCGCCGCCGAAACCCTGCCCAAGGGCGTGAGCTACGAGTGGACCGAGCTGACCTACCAGGAAATCCTGGCCGGCAATTCCGCCCTGCTGGTGTTCCCGCTGGCCATCCTGCTGGTGTTCCTGGTGCTGGCCGCGCAGTATGAAAGCCTGACGCTGCCGCTGGCCATCATCCTGATCGTGCCCATGGGCATTCTGGCCGCAATGACCGGCGTGTGGATACACGGTGGGGACAACAATGTGTTCACCCAGATCGGGCTGATCGTGCTGGTGGGCTTAAGCGCCAAGAACGCCATCCTGATCGTCGAATTCGCCCGCGAGCTGGAGTTTGAAGGCCGCACGCCGGTACAGGCCGCCATCGAAGCCAGCCGCCTGCGCTTGCGCCCCATTCTGATGACCTCGCTGGCCTTCATCATGGGCGTGCTGCCCCTGGTGTTGTCCACAGGTGCGGGTGCCGAAATGCGCTCGGCCATGGGTGTGGCGGTGTTCGCTGGAATGATTGGCGTGACGGCCTTTGGCCTGTTCCTGACGCCGGTGTTCTACGTACTGATGCGCCGCCTGGCCGGCAACCGCGCCCTGAAACACCACGGCGAAGTCGGCCACATCGAAACAGCTGCGTCCCTGCCCACGCTGCCCCATGGCGGTGGTGGCTCGGCCCGCCCACTGCCTGCCGCGCCCCTGTAAGAACGGAGAAACACCATGACATTCTTTAACCATGCATTGGCACCGCTGCTAGCCGCCCTGGTGCTGGCCGGTTGCGCCAGCGTCCCCGCAGTGGACCCGGTTGCCATCGCCGCCGCACCCGCGGCCTTCAAAGAAGGCGCGCAGTGGACGGCCCTGAGCCCGGCCGAAGCCCGCGACCGCGGCACCTGGTGGAAGGCCTTTGCCGACCCCACGCTGGACACGCTGGTAGAGCGAGCCAGCCTGCACAACACCGGCATTGCCGAAGCCGCCGCCCGCCTCGCCCAAGCCCAGGCACTGCTGCAAAGCAGCCAGGCCGACAAATCGGTACAGCTAGGCCTGGGCGCGGGCGCCACCCGCCAGGCCGGCGCCAATACCACCAATGGCAGCGTACCCAGCACGCTGATCAGCGCCAACGCGCAGCTGTCCTATGAGGTGGACCTGTTCGGCAAGCTGGCGCGCGCCACCGACGCCGCCAGTCTGGACGCCCAGGCCCGCGCCGCGCTGCTGCAGAGCACGCGTCTGCTGGTGCAGGCCAATGTGGCACAAACCTATTTGTCGCTGCGGGCGCTGGACACCGAGCGTGCCCTGGTGCGCGCCACGGTGGATGCCTACCAGGACACGCTGCAGCTGACGCAAAGCCGCTTCCGCGCCGGTGACGTAGCCGAGCTGGAAGTGGTGCGCGTGCAGACCGAGGTAGCCGCCACCGAGTCCGATGCCCTGGCACTGGACCGCCAGCGCGCCACGCTGGAACATGCACTGGCCGTGCTGGTGGGCGACGCGGCGTCTAGCTTCCACCTGGATACGTCCGACTGGCGCACCGCCCTGCCCGTGATACCCGCTGGCGTACCCGGCACGGTACTGGCGCGCCGCCCCGACGTAGCCGCCGCACAGAGCAATCTGCTTGCCGCCCAAGCCCGCGTGGGCGTGGCACAGACGGCCTGGTTCCCCAGCGTGTCGCTGACCGCCGCCGGCGGCTATGCATCGCCCGAGCTCGGCGACGTATTCAAGTGGTCGGCCCGTGCCTGGGGCATAGGGGCTTTGCTGTCAGTACCGCTGCTGGACGGTGGCCGGCGCGAAGCCGGCGTGCAGGCCGCCAACGCCCAGCTGGACGGTGCCACCGCCCAGTACCGTGGCCAGGTGCTGACAGCGTTCCAGGAGGTAGAAGACCAGCTGTCCGCCCTGCGCCTGCTGGACCAGCAAGCCCAGGCGCAGGACCGCGCAGTGGCCTCGGCCAGCCGGGCCACGGTGCTGTCGGATTCGCGTTACCGCAATGGTCTGGTCAGCCAGCTGGACCTGCTGGAGGCACGCCGCAGCGAGCTGCTCAACCGCCGCCAGGCCTTGGGTGTGCGCTCTGCCCAGTACCAGGCCACGGTAGGGCTGGTGCGTGCACTCGGCGGCGGCTGGGATGCAGCCAACAAATCCGCCGTGGAAGTGGTGCCACCGGTGCTGGCGAAAACGCTTTAAGTCCCCAGCATTCAAACAGAAAATGGCTGCAGCGCAATCAATACCTGCGCTAGCAGCTATTAAATAAATAGCAATATGCATCCATCCACATCTCCTGCCGCCCCGCGCGGCCTGGCCGGCGGGAACCCGCCCAGCCTGGCCCGTAACTGGTTGGCCGTAGGCTCCATCGCCGTGGGCACTTTCGCGATGGTGACCACCGAGTTCCTGCCCGTAGGCCTGCTGACCGATATCGCGGCAGACCTGCAGGTGTCGGTAGGCCATGCTGGCCTGATGGTCACCGTGCCGGGCCTGGTCGCTGCCGTGGCCGGCCCCGCGCTGATCGTGGCCTCGGGCCGGCTGGACCGGCGCCTGGTGATGATCGCCCTGACCGTGCTGCTGACCTTGGTCAACCTGGTCGGGGCACTGGCACCCAGCTTTGGCGTGATGCTGGCCGCACGGGTGCTGCTGGGCATCTGCGTGGGCGGCTTCTGGACCTTTGCGCCGGGCATAGGCAGGCAGCTGGTACCGGCCGCCTCGCAAGCGCGCGCCATGGCCATCATCCTGGCGGGTATTTCGGTGGGCACGGTGGCAGGCGTGCCCACCGGTGCACTGCTGGGCAGCCTGGCCGGTTGGCGCAGCGCCTTTGCCACGACGGCAGTGCTAGCCGCGCTGGTGACGTTGGCCCAGTGGTGGCTGCTGCCGGCCCTGCCCGCCGCGCGTGCACTGCGTGCGGCAGACCTGCTCAAGCCCCTGCGGCTACGCATGGCGCAGGTCGGCCTGGTGGCCATAGCGTTCCTGATCGTGGGGCACTTTGCTGCCTACACCTACCTCAAGCCGCTGCTGGAGAAGGTCTTCGGGCTGGAACCCGCCGTGGTGGTCGTCTTGCTGCTGGTCTACGGCGTGGTGGGCATTGCCGGCAACTTCATCGGCAGCAAGCTGGTGGCGTGGAACCTGCGCCTGGCCTTGATCGCGCCAGCGGCCCTGCTGGGAATGGCATTGCTGGCCGCGGCAGTGAGTAGCCCCGGCGCCGTCAGCGCCGACATGGTGGTAGCCGCCTGGGGCCTGGCTTTTGGCGCGCTGCCGGTGGCGCTGACCGCCTGGATGATCCAGGCCGTGCCCGACGCGCCCGAAGCCGGCCAGGCGGTGTTAGTCAGCGTGTTCCAGATCGCCCTGGCCAGCGGCGCGCTGCTGGGTGGGCTAATGGTGGATGGTTTTGGCGTGCCCAGTGCCATGGTGCTGGGCGGGCTGATGGCCTGGGCTGCGGCAGCTGTGCTGGGCCTGTTCCGCAATAAAAACATGTAGAACCTGTTCAGAGCTACCGCATAGCGGGCACTACACCGTGAGCACAATGACGACCTTAAGCAGGCGGTCACGATGGATAACAGCTACAGAGTCAGTGCCAATAGGGTATTGGTTAGCCGCTCTTAGAACGTGTTCACGATCTCTTTGCAATTGAGCTTACTCGCGAACGTTGAGTGCCGGAACCCTCGAAAATGCTTCGGCGATGAAATCCATGAAGACGATGGCCCGCTTCGGAAGAAGTCTGTTCGCCACATAAATGATTTGTATCGGCACAGGCGGGGCGTCATATTCTGTCAGCAGCAATTGCAAATTCCCGTTCTTCAGCCCGTCTTCGAACAACCATTCCGGGCCAAGGCCGACCCCTAGCCCCGCGTTGACAGATTCGCGTGCGGCCTCGGGTGAGCTGACCCGAAGCCTGCCTGTGACCGGAACTTCGATATCCCTGAAACGCCAGGTGGCACCAGACGACAGCAGGGTGTAGACCACGCAATCGTGCCAGCGTAGATCGTCGGGAGCAGCGGGGACTCCGCGTTTGGCGAGATATCCTTTGCTGGCAACGCACACGCGTTTGAACAAACCTATGCGGCGCGCGCGCAGTGCGCTGTCTTCCAAGTGCCCGATCCGAATCGCAAGTTCAGCCCCCTCATCGACCAGATTCACGTAGCGGTCATTGGTCTGGAGGTCCAGCGTCAATCCTGGATAGCGCTCCAGGAAGGCGGGCACATGCGGCAGCACAAATGCATAGCTCAGCGCGGTCGGACAGGCAACACGCAGCAATCCGGAGGGGTTGACGTTCTCCCTGAACGACGACTCTGATTCGTCCACGGCGTCAAGAATTCGCCGGGCTTCCGCGTAGTAGCGTTCCCCCTCTGGTGTGAGGGCAAGCTTGCGCGTCGACCGGTGCAGCAGTCGCGTTTGCAAATGGTCTTCCAGTGCCGCCACATAGCGGCTGACGTTCGGCTGTCCCAAGCCCAAGTCGCGGCCCGCAGCGGAGAAGCTGCCCGTCTCAACGGCACGAGCGAAGCATGTCATCAACAAAAAGCGGTCCACGTGAAATCCTTTATTCATGCAACTGAAGCATGAAATATATTCAAATATACGATCTTATTAAATTTTAGGCATGAGTGCATAGTTCTCCCCACGGCAGGTTAGCCAAGGTTGGTTGACCCCGAATCATCTACAGGAGAACTTTCATGTCCCGCTTGCAAGGCAAACGTACTCTCATCACCGGCGGCACCAGCGGCATTGGCCTGGAAACGGCCAAGCAGTTCCTCGCCGAAGGCGCCCGCGTCATCGTCACCGGTGTCAACCCGGACTCCATCGCAAAGGCCCAGGCGGAGCTGGGTAGCGAGGTCCTGGTACTGCGCGCTGACTCAGCCAGTGTGGCCGCGCAGAAGACGTTGGCGCAAGCCGTCCAGGCGCACTATGGCCAGCTCGACATCGCCTTTCTCAACGCCGGCGTCTCCGTCTGGTTGCCGATCGAAGCGTGGACGGAAGAAATGTTTGATCGCTCGTTCGACATCAACGTCAAGGGGCCTTACTTCCTGATCCAAGCTCTGTTGCCTGTTTTCGCGAACCCCGCATCGGTGGTGCTCAATACGTCGGTCAGCGCGCACGTCGGCGCGGCGCATTCATCGGTCTATGCCGCGACCAAGGCTGCATTTCTGAACATGTCGAAGACGCTTTCGGGTGAATTGCTTGCGCGTGGCATTCGCGTCAACGCCGTCAGTCCTGGCCCGGTTGAAACGCCGCTGTACGACAAGATGGGCATTCCTGAGACCTATCGCGATCAGCTCAACAAGGACATTGCCGCAAGCATTCCGTTTGGTCGCTTCGGCACGCCTGAGGAAGTAGCCAAGGCGGTGCTGTACCTGGCTTCCGACGAGTCCCGATGGACGGTCGGCTCCGAAATCATCGTTGACGGTGGTCGCACGCTCAACGGCTAACTGGATGGGCACTCGCAGCAGCATCCATCCTCTATTCCAAGATCGCAAGCAGATCGACAACGCGGGGGACCTCTTGAAGTCTCAAAATTAAGATCTGTGCGAGACGCCTGCTCCATCTCCGTGGAGCTGGCTTTATTTTTTAGGGCATCTTCCAATGTCACAAATACAGCTGACACTTATCAGCCATCCCCTATGCCCCTTCGTTCAGCGGGTCGCCATCGTGTTGCACGAAAAGAGGATCGCCTTCGATCGGGTGAATGTTGACCTTCACGCCAAACCAGACTGGTTTCTTGCCATATCGCCAACGGGCAAGGTTCCATTGCTCAAAGTTCTACACACAGACGAGCGCGAGTCCGTTCTCTTCGAGAGCGTGGCAATCTGCGAATATGTGGAAGATGTGCAACCCGCGCCAGCATTGCACCCTGCGGATGCGCTACTGCGTGCACAACATCGTGCGTGGATTGAATTCGCTTCTGCCACCTTGACCGATGCATGGGGATTTCTGAACGCCTCCGACACCGAGACAGCCGGTGCCAAAGCTGCCGCTTTCAGGCAGAAGCTGGAGCGGTTTGAGGTCGATATGTCGGACGGTCCTTATTTCGCTGGAGAAGGCTTCAGCATGGTCGATGCTGCAATTGCCCCGGTCTTTCGCTACTTCGACATTCTTGACTTCGAGTCCACCCACCCTGTGTTTGATGGGTTGAACCGGGTAGCAAATTGGCGTTGTGCTTTGGCTCGGCGCCCAAGCGTTGAGGCGGCCGTGGCGGAAGACTATGCCACCCGGTTCCGCAGGCATTTGCAGGAAAAAGACGCACTTTTGGCGGCAGCATAGAGGGGCGACGCACTTGTTTGCATCGGACTTCGAAAAGCTGTTGTAGACCGAAGCGGCATGGATAATCGTAAAGGTGCTCCTCTGACGAAAACACGCTAGTCCTACAGGCTCATAGAGAAAGGTGTTCGTATGAACGTGGGCGATTCCGGCGACCAGAGGTCAGGCACAAGAAGCCTTTCGAAGCGCCAACTTCAGCCGCTGGCTAAAGAAGTAGCGGCATCACTGCCCGGTGTGAGCAACGGCCGCCCATTCGTGGAAAAGCTGGACGTGTACAAGGTCGGCGGCAAACTTTTCATGATCGTCACCGATGATCCCGACGAGAGGATCATCACACTAAAAGCCGATCCAGACCATGCGAGTGCGCTGCGCGATCACTTCCAAACGGTGACTTTTGGACGCTACCTGGACAAGGGGCACTGGATCTCCATAGGCGCAGGCCGGGGTATCACCCCGCGGTTTATTACGGAACTAGTCAAGACTTCCTACCAGTTGGTGGTCCAAACGCTGCCGGTACGTAATAGGCCAAAGAAGGACAGTGTGTGAGCAAGAGCCAGCAATCCCAGAAAACCCAAGCACTTGCAGACCATTACGTAGATCAGCTCTCGTCCTGGGCAAAGATTACGACACGGCCTCTTTTCGGTGCCGTTGCACTCTATCGACAAGATCATGTCTTTGCCATGGCTTGGCATGGAGGCCTCTACTTCAAGGTTGATGACGATTCGCGCAAGAACTACGAGGCTGCGGGTTCCCATGCCCTAGGGCAACGCTGAATAAGTCCCGAGCTGGCGCGTGATTTGCATGTTTGCGTTCCTCATTCTTGAGGAGGTAGGGAT
>NZ_JBWKVR010000038.1:0-26674 GCF_059421805.1 Rhodoferax sp. GW821-FHT02C08 | reverse complement strand
AGCATCGACCCGCTGATCACCCACACCATGCCGCTGGAGGACATCAACAAGGGCTTTGATTTGATGAAGCGCGGCGAATCCATTCGTGGCGTGGTGCTGTACTGACGTTTCCAGCCGGTGCGCATGGGGCCTATACACGCTCCACCCCGTTCGCACTGAGCCTGTCGAAGTGCCTGGTGCGGATAGAGGCTTCGACAAGCCCAGCCCGAACGGTTGTAGGCACGGACTGATTACCTGCAAACGTGTTGTTTTCGGTGCGCGGCCGTTCCGCGTGGACTTTGAGGAGACAAACATGAGCACATCCGTATTGCATCCCGCTTTGGGCCAAAGCAAGAAACCGGGCGCACCGGGTTTCAGCGGCGGCACGTTGACCTGCCACTGCAGCAGCGATCCTGTGGTGGTGAAGGTCGATGCGCAGGTGGCGCACAACCATGCTTGCGGCTGCAGCAAATGCTGGAAGCCGGCCAACGCGCTGTTCTCCATCGTCGGCGTGGTGTCGCGCGACAAGGTGCATGTCACCGCACACCCTGAAAAGCTGCACATCGTCGACCCCAGCGCCACCATCCAGCGCCATGCCTGCAAGGCCTGTGGCGTGCACATGTTTGGCCCCGTCGAGAACAAGGACCATGCGTTCTATGGACTGGCCTTCATCCACACCGAGCTGTCGAAAGATGCCGGTTGGGCCGGGCCGGAGTTCGCGGCTTTTGTCTCGTCCATCATCGAAACCGGCACACCGCCCGAGCAGATGGCCGGCATCCGCAAAGAGCTGCGCGGCGCCGGGCTGGAGACCTACGACTGCCTGTCGCCCACGCTGATGGACGTGCTGGCTACGCAGGTGGCGAAACTGCGCAAGTAAGGTGTAACGGGTTATCTGTCATTGCACCGCTGCGCGTAAGAAGGCCGGGGCAGTGGCAGCTGCATAAATGACGGTTGCCTGCGTTCCCATCAAACATGAGATTGAGCGCCAACCGACAGTGGCTAACTCCTGAAGGCGTTGTTGTTCGATCGAGATGAGCGAAGTTCGAGTTCGAGTGACGTAGAAGAGCAGATCCAGGTTCGACTTGTGATTTCGATAGATCGCTTTTTCTGCCAAGTTGCTTGCCTCCGCTTTGATCAATTCGTAGCCACTTGCTGGCGCGGGGACATCGTAAACAAAGCCCGGGCCCACTGTGTCTTGCAAGGTCATTGCGGCACTTACCTTTTTGTAGGCGGTTTTAATCTCTTGGCCTCGTTTTACGTTCGGATCACTGATCTCCTTTATTTGAAATAAAGCATCATGGAACTCAACGTCAACCTTGCTTGATTGAGGGGGAGACTTGAGATCCGTTTCCAAGAAGGAGATGCCAAGCTGAACCAGAAATTCATTGACGATCCAGCGCTCCCGTTCCGGTTTGGCAGGGTTTGAAAAGAAGCGGAGTTGTTCGGCCAACGCACGTTTCATCTCTTCTAGTAAGTGGACTTCGTTGGGTGGGATGGATTGGTTCATAGCCGCAACGGGTTTTAAGGCCGCGCCCCGCCAAAGCGTTCGCGGTATGCCTGCGGCCCCACGCCGAGGCGCTTGATGAACAGCTTGCGCAGCGACTGCTCGGACGCAAAACCTATGCGCCCGGCAATGGACTTCAGGGGCAGCTCGCCTTCTTCCAGCAGGCGGCGGCCAGCTTCCAGCCGGGCCGACTCGATGAACTGCAGCGGGCTGCTGCCCACCTCTTTGGCAAATACGCGGCGGAAGTTGCGCTCGCTCATCGCGGCGCGGTCGGCCAGCATGGCCACGTCCAGTGGTAGCGACAGATTTGACAGTACCCAGTCCTGCACCTCGCGGATGCCGGGGTGGCTGGTGCTTTGGCTGTTCAGGTGCACGCTGAACTGCGACTGCCCACCGGGCCGCTTCAGGTACACCACCAGGTCGCGTGCCACTTGCAGCGCCAGGCTGCGGCCGTAGTCTTCTTCCACCAGGGCCAGGGCCAGGTCGATGCCGGCGGTGACCCCAGCCGATGTCCACAAGCGGCCCGAGCGCAGGTAGATTGCGTCGGCCTGTACCTGCACCGCCGGAAACTTTTCTTGCAGCAGTGTCGCCACGCTCCAGTGCGTGGTGGCGGGCAGGCCGTCCAGCACACCGGCTGCCGCCAGGAAGAAGCAGCCCGAGCACAGGGCCACCAGGCGCTCGATGCGCGGCGCTACCGCCGCCGCCCAGTCCACGATGCTGCTGTGCGCCGCCATTGCTTTTTCAATCTGCCGTGCGCCCACGATGATGGCGGTGTGTGGCAGGTCGTTGGCGTCTACCGCGCTGGCGGCCTGCAGCAGCATATGGGTGTCCGAGGCCACTGGGCCGGCGGCGACGGACACGATGTTCAGTGCATAGCCCGCTGGCCGGCCTTCTTGCAGCAGATGCAGGTTGGCGTATTCGAATACGCTCATGGCACCAATTGCCTCTATCGCCTTGAAGCCGGCGTAGACCACCACGTCGACTCGGCGCGGGGTTTGAGTGGGAAGGTTCGTCATGGAAGCTGGGGGCGCTGAGTGCTGTGTGGAGGGGCGATTGTCGGCGAGCCATCGGGGCTGGCCGCGCGCCACTGGCCGGTGTCTGGGCAAACCTGGGCCGGTGCGCCTCGCCACCAGATTTGCTCGGCATCCAGTCTTTGGGCGCTAGTGGTGTCTACGTCAAAGTTCAATTGCAGTGCCTGCGCGACATGCGCATCTTCGATGGGGAGTTCCCAGGTCAGGAACAGCTGGCTGCAGTCCTGCCCAGGTCCAAAGTCGGCCGCCTGGAAGGCATTGCGGTGTCGTGGAATCACGGCATGCGGCTGGCCGGTGTCGAACACCAAGGCCGTGCCCCGGCGCAGCGGGATGCGTTGGCCGGTGTGCGGAAAGTGCACGTCCAGCCCTTTGTCTTCGCTCAGAAACAGGTTGCAGAAAGCGGCGCTGCCGTAATGGGCTGCATCATGGTGGTAGCGAGCGCCCAGGCAGGCCATGAGGGCGACGTCGCTACCGGCCAGTGCGTTGTGCAGCCCAAAGCTGCGGAGCCAATCGGACATGGCTTGCACCCAGGCCGGGTAGCCCGGCCAGCGCGCCCGTGCACGCGCCCAGGGCAGGGGCTCCACGTCGCCAGCCTCCAGGCCCTGGTGCAGGATTTCCCGCTCGCAGTCCGCCAGTAGCCTTAGGGGCAGCACCGGCAGGTCCACCGTGCCGGCCAGCACATGCGCACCCACGCTGCGGCTGCGCAGGGCGTCGCCGCTCCAGTAGTAGCTGGTCAGATGATTTTGCGCGCTGTGCTTTGGGGGGAGAGGCATGCTCCGCAGTGTAGTCAGGCTACTATCTGCGCATGACACTCGTTCTGTTTCCCGGCCTGTTGTGCGATGCCAGCGTTTGGCAAGACATGTTGCCCGCGCTGCAACAGCGCAGTCCCTGCATGGTGGCCAGCTACGGCATGTTGGACAGCATCGAATCCATGGCCCAGCATGTGCTGCAGACCGCGCCCCCGGGGCCGCTGGCGCTGGCCGGCCATTCCATGGGCGGGCGCGTGGCCTTGGAGGTGCTGCGCCAGCAGTCGGATCGCATTGAGCGCTTGGCTTTGCTGGATACAGGTTTTGAAGCCCTGGCAGCCGGCGCGGCTGGCGACAAGGAGCGCGCCGGCCGCATGGCGCTGCTGCAGACCGCGCGCCAGGACGGCATGCGTGCCATGGGCCGCGACTGGGCGCGCGGCATGGTGCACCCGTCGCGGCTGGACAGCCCGCTGTTTGAGCAGATTCTGGACATGATTGAACGCAGCACGCCCGAGGTGTTTGCCGCGCAAATCCAGGCACTGCTGCACCGCCCGGACGCCACCGCGCTGCTGGGCCGGATCCGCTGCCCCACGCTGCTGCTGTGCGGCCGCGAAGATACCTGGAGCCCCGTGGCCCGGCACGCGCAGATGCAGGCGCTGCTGCGGGCGGCGCCGGTGCAGTTGCGTGTGGTCGAGCAGTCCGGCCATATGAGCACCATGGAGCAGGCCGATGCCGTGTGTCAGGCGCTGCTGCAGTGGCTGGACTGGAACCCGGTATAGGCCCACTGCACCGGTCTACTATACTTTTCATAGCTGCTTGTGCAGGTATATTCTGCGCTAGAGCCTGTTTTTTGCTGAATTTTTAGCAGTGATGGATTAGTGAACCAGTCTCATAGGTTCATGCCAATTTAACCGTCTTATCAAGGGCGGCCTCCGTGGATAAAGTTCTTTTCGTCGCAGTGCACCCCACTGCACCCACGAAACTTAGGAACCTCACCATGGACATCCAACGCAGCGGCGCACAAGCTTCCGCCAAAGGCCCCACCGACTATTTCACCGGCACGGTGCAGGTGGACTATCTGTTTCCCGCCCACCCGCCGGCACGTGCGCTGGGCGCCAGCGTCACCTTCGAGCCCGGTGCCCGCACCGCCTGGCACCAGCATCCACTGGGCCAGACGCTGATCGTCACTTCAGGCGCCGGCTGGGTGCAACGCCGTGGCGGCCCGCGCGAAGAGATCCACCCCGGCGACGTGGTGTGGATTGCCGCCGGTGAAGAGCACTGGCACGGCGCCCAGGCCCATGTGGCCATGACGCACACCGCCATCCAGGAAGAGCTGGACGGCAGCACGGCCGCCTGGCTGGAGCAGGTCAGCGATGCGCAATACAGGCTGGACAGCCTATGAACCACGCAAGTACGTCGGGCACCGCCACACACCGCACGGCGGTGATGGCGATTGTGCTGGTCAGCTATTTGATGACCTTGCTGGACGTGTCCATCGTCATCACCGCGCTGCCCAAGATCCAGCAAAGCCTGCAGTTCAGCGCCACCGAGCTCAGCTGGGTGCAGAACGCCTACACCCTGGCCTTTGGCGGCCTGCTGCTGCTGGGCGCGCGGGCCGGCGACATCCTGGGCCGGCGCCGCATGTTTCTGTGGGGTATGTCGCTGTTTACTTTTGCCTCGCTGGCGATAGGCCTGGCGCAGTCTCCCGAATGGCTGCTGGGCGCCCGCGCGGTGCAGGGCATAGGCTCGGCGATCTTGGCGCCTTCGACATTGGCCTTGCTGTCCACCAACTTTGCCGAAGGGCCGGAACGCACCCGGGCCCTGAGCATGTACGGCGCCACCGCCGGTGTGGGTGCCAGCATAGGCCTGGTGCTGGGCGGCGTGATTGCCGACTGGCTGTCCTGGCGTGTGGGCTTCTTCATCAACCTGCCCATAGGCCTGGCCGTGGTCTGGGGCGCGCGGCGCTACATCCAGGAAACCGAGCGCCATACATCGGGCCAGTTTGATGTGCTGGGTGCCGTGGCCTCCACGCTGGGCATGGGCGCGCTGGTCTACGGCCTGGTGCGCTCGGCCAGTACCGGCTGGGGCGATGGGCTGACCGTGGCGTCGCTGGCTGCGGGCCTGCTGCTATTGGCCCTGCTGGTGTGGCATGAGTCGCGGGTGCAGCAGCCCATCATGCCGCTACGCCTGTTTGCCCACCGCGAGCGGGCCGGGGCGTATGTGGCGCGGGTGCTGTTCCTGGGGGCGATGGTGGGCTTCTGGTTTTTCACCACGCAGTTTCTGCAGGGTGTGCTGGGCTTCAGCCCGTTCGAGGCGGGCCTGGCGTACTTGCCCACCACCATTCCTAACTTCGCCGCGGCCATGGCCGTGCCCCGGCTGACCCAGCGCTTTGGCAATGGCCGTGTGCTGGCAGCGGGCCTGGCTACCACCGTGCTGGGCATGGTCTGGCTCAGCTGGGTGTCGGTGAATTCGCTATACCTGACCGGTATCGCCTTGCCCATGGTGCTGCTGGGCCTGGGCCAGGGCTGCACGCTGAGCCCGCTGACGGTAGCGGGCATCGCCGGTGTGCGCCGGGAGGATGCGGGTGCCGCGTCCGGCCTGGTGAATGCGGCCCACCAGTTGGGCGGTTCGCTGGGGTTGGCGATTCTGGTGGTGGTGTTTGCGGCGGTGGACCAGGGCACGCTGGATGCGCGGGCGCTGCAGGCCCACCGGATTGCTGCAGCGTTTGCTGCGGGCTCGGTGATGCTGGTGCTGGCCTTGGCTGCAGTGCTCTGGCTGATCGTGCTGCCGCAGCGGCGCCGCGGGTCGGTGGCTTGCCGGACCCTATGACGGCTATCGCTGTTACGGTTGTTTCAGGGCGGTACTGCTGATAAGAGCAGGGTCTTGTCGGTGGGTTCGTATTCCGTAGCTTGCGCGATAGGATGCAAGGCCTGCAACCGATTGGAGAGCGAGCATGGTCCCTAAAAACACGATCTGTCTCTGGTACAACGGCACAGCCCTGGACGCCGCGCAGTTTTACGCCAAGACCTTTCCGGACAGCGCGGTGGGTGCCGTCCATCGCGCGCCCGGTGACTATCCTGCTGGTAAGCAGGGTGATGTGCTGACGGTCGAGTTCACCGTGATCGGCATTCCATGTGTTGGCCTGAACGGCGGGCCGGGGATCCAGCAGTCTGAAGCCTTTTCGTTCCAGGTTGCTACCGATGACCAGGCCGAAACCGACCGTTTGTGGGATGCGGTGGTGGGCAACGGAGGCCAGGAAAGCGCCTGTGGCTGGTGCAAGGATAAGTGGGGCCTGTCGTGGCAGATCACGCCACACGCCCTGACTGCCGCGTTCACCCACCCTGACCGTGCCGCGGCCAAGCGGGCTTTTGATGCGATGATGAAGATGAGAAAGATCGACATCGCGAAGATCGAAGCGGCCTTTCGCGGCTGATACCCACCAGCGGTTTCTTAGACTGTCAACAGGTCCTAAGTTGCGGGCCGGTGGCGCAGCGCGTCCACCACCAGGGCCAGCGCCGGCAGCGACTGGCGACGTCGGGGGAAGTACAGGTGGTAGCCCTGAAAGTAGGGGCACCACTCCTCCAGCACGCGCACCAGGCGGTCCTGGGCGATGTGCGCATCGACCATGTCCTCGGGCACACACGCCACGCCGAATCCTTCCAAGGCCGCCTGCAGCATGGGCACGCTGTCGCTGAACACCAGTTGGCCTTCTACGTGCACTTTGAGCGGTTGGCCGTCTTTCTCGAACTCCCAGGCATAGATGCCACCCAGCGTGGCCAGCCGCAGATTGATGCAGTTGTGCCCGGCCAGGTCGTGCGGCGTTTGTGGCAGGCTGCGCGCTGCAAAATAGGCCGGCGTGGCGACGATGGCCATGCGCAGATCGGACGAGATGCGCACCGCCACCATGTCTTTTTCTACCTGGTCACCCAAGCGCACACCCATGTCAAAACGCTCGGCCGCGAGGTCCACGAAGCGCGATTCGGTGACGACCTCGACCTTGATGTCCGGGTAGTGCGGCAGCAGCTTGGCCAGCTTGGGCCACAGCACGGTGCGGGCTGCATGGTGGGCGGCGGTGATGCGCACCGTGCCGGCGGGCTTGTCGCGCAGCTCGCTCAGCGCGGCCAGTTCGGCCTCGATCTCTTCAAAGCGGGAGCTGAGGGTGTGCAGCAGGCGCTGCCCGGCTTCGGTGGGCGACACGCTGCGCGTGGTGCGGGTCAGCAGGCGTATGTCCAGCCGGGTTTCGAGGCCGCGAATCGTGTGGCTCAGCGCCGACTGTGACACCCGTAGCTGAGCGGCAGCCCGGGTAAAGCTGCCTTCGCGCGCAACCAGTACGAAGGCATGCAGATCGTTGAAGTTCTCGCGGGCCATGGGTGGGCAGCTTGTATCGGTATTCGTATGTGCCGATTCTGCCAGCCCGCGGCATACGCAGCCGATCAGTGGGATACTATATTTTCTATAGCTGCTTGTGCAGATGCTGCCTGCGCTAGAGGCTTTTTCTTATGTGACTATTTGCTGCACGGCTGTACACGCAAGGCCAGCATCGTGTCCGTGGGCCGGACAGGTGACGCAAACCAAAAATCAGACCTGTGCGTGCCGCTTTGCGTTGCGGATCAGTGCGCATTCGCGCTCCTGGGCAGACTCGGAAGCCCGTGACATCCCGGGCACTTGCTAGCGCGGGTTTGCCGCTGTGTACTGTGCAGTCAGGGAGTTTCCTTTGGCGATGCTGGCGTCATCATCTTGTGCCGCATAGGCCGCGATGCACGCAATGATGATGGCTGCCATACGCCACTTGGTACTTTTGGTCTGCTTCATGTGTCCGCCAATCTGCTTACACCTAACGCACTTTTGCGCCGGATTGTGTACAAATTATGTAAGAGATGTGCGGATTGCATACTATCGCTTGTGCCTACGTAGTACTACCGCCCCGGCAAGCAGACATGGGCTATATGCCAAGCGCCGCTTTCACACACGCGGCGATTTTTCCATCTTCAAAGGACGAATTACTATGTTTTTAATAGCTGTTTGCGAAGATGCGACCTGCGTTACAGCCATTTTTATGCAGATATCTGCAACGCCGCCGTATCCCGGTAGCGGCTGGGCGCATCCAGCGCGGGCCAGCGCAGGCCGCTGCGCGGGTCGAACAGGCGGCTGCGTTCCACGTCCCAGGTCAGGGTGACTTCGTCGCCCGGTTGGGCGAAGTAGCGGCCGGTTAAGCGGGCCAGCCAGGGCGTTGGGTCGTCCGCGCCGACCACGCTGCCGTATAGCTCGGTGGCGGCGCCCAGGTGGTCCAGGCTGTGCACGCGCAGGCGTAACCGGGGTGCGTCGGCTGGCAGCGGGGTGTCGCCAGTCCACAGCAGCAGATGTTCGGGCCGCACGCCCAGGCGCACGGCGGCGCCTTCCAGGCCGGTGTGGCCGGGCGGCGCGGGCAGCAGCAGGCCACGGCCCAGGGCCAGGCAGTGGCTGGACCAGCGGGCGTCCAGCATATTCATCGGCGGCGAACCTATGAAGCGGGCCACGAATTCATTTGCCGGCTCGTCGTACAGCGCCAGCGGGCTGCCCACCTGCTCGATGCGGCCGGCGCGCAGCACCACGATGCGATCGGCCATGGTCATGGCTTCTTCCTGGTCGTGGGTGACGTAGACGGTGGTGGTGCCCAGCTGGCGCTGCAGGGCGCGGATCTCGGCGCGCATTTGCACGCGCAGCTGGGCGTCCAGGTTGGAGAGGGGTTCGTCGAATAGAAATGCCACCGGCTCGCGCACCATGGCCCGGCCCATGGCCACGCGCTGGCGTTGGCCACCGGAGAGCTGGCGCGGGTAGCGCTCCAGGTAGGCGTCCAGGTGTAGGGCGGCAGATGCTTTGGCGATGCGTTCCTGTACCAGCGCCTCGGGCGCGCGCTGTTCGCGCAGGCCAAAGGCCATGTTGTTGCGTACCGTCATATGCGGGTAGAGCGCATAGCTTTGGAACACCATGGCCACGCGGCGTTGCTGTGGTGGCAGGTGGTCTACCGGCGTGCCGTTGAAGGCGATGCTGCCCCGGTCGGTGTTCTCCAGTCCGGCGATGGCGCGCAGCAGGGTGGATTTGCCGCAGCCAGAAGGGCCGACCAGTACGACGAATTCGCCTTCGGGGATTTGCAGCTGGATGTCGTGCAGCACGGCGGTGTCGCCATAGGCCTTGTGCAGGCCGGTAATGTGGATGTTTGCCATAGGACTTTTAGCGGCTGGCGCCGGCGCTGAGGCCGCCGATCAGGTATTTCTGGAAAGCCAGCGCTAGCAGGTAGACCGGCGCAATGCCGACCAGGGATGCGACGGCCATCTGGCCGAAGTTGACAATGCGCTCGCCCTGGAACAGCGAGATGGCGACGGTGATGGTGCGCATATCGGGTCGGCTGTTCAGCACCGAGGCCAGCAGGAATTCGTTGTACGACAGGATCAGGCAGATCAGCCCGGTGGACACTAGGCCGGGCCAGATCAGCGGCAGGTTAATGCGCCACAACGTGCGCCAGTAGCCCACGCCGTCGAGCCAGGCAGCCTCGTCCAACGCCAGTGGTATCTGCTTGAAGAAGCTGCGCAGCAGCCAGAAGGCCACCGGTACGTTCATCAGCCCGTCCACCAGGCCCAGGCCGACGATGCTGTTGTTCAGCCCCAGTTGGCGCAGCAAAAAGAACAGCGGCAGCAGCGCCACCACCGGCGGCGCCACATAGCTGGACAGCAGCGCACCGGCCAGCAGCGGGCCGCGCCGCAGCTTGACCACCGCGTACACCGCCGGCACGGCCAGGGCCAGGGTGACCAGCACGCTGAGCACCGCTACGGCCAGCGAGTTCAACAAGTGCCAGTGCAGCGGCGCGATCTCGAACACCTTGGGCCAGTTGGCCAGCGTGGGGTGCACGGGCAGGAACTGGCCGGACAGCACCTCGTCCCGCGTCTTGAACGAGGTGGCCACCAGGAAGGCCAGCGGCAGAATGAAGAAGGCCAGCACCGCCAGCAGCGCGGCGCGCAGCCAGATGCGCTGGCGTGGCCAGGGCAGGCGCAGCTTCTTCAGGCTGGGCAGTAGCTGCCACAGTGGCAGCGTGGCGGTGGGCGTGTTGGGCAGGTAGGACATGGGGGCTCCAGGTGCGGTGTCAGCCGGTGCGGCGTTCCACCCATTGCAGGGCTTTCAGAATGGGCCAGGTCACGGCGGCCACGGCGAACGAGAACAGCAGGGTTTGCGCGGCGGCTGCGCCTATGTCGAAGTTTTGCAGCCCGGTCTTCCACACCTCGTAACTGGCCAGGGCGGTGGCACGGCCCGGACCGCCCGCGGTGAGGATGTAGACCAGGTCAAAGGTCTTGAGCGACATCACCACCCGCAGCAGGAAGATGCCCAGCAGCGCGGGTGCCAGCAGCGGCAGAGTGATTTTCAAGAAGATGCCGCGCGTGCCCGCGCCGTCCAGTGCGGCGGCCTCAAACACATCGGCCGGCAGGGTCTGCAGCGCGGCAAAGCACAGGATGACCACGAACGGCAGCCACTGCCAGGTGTCGGCCAGCGCCAGGGCCGGCAGGGCCCAGCTGTCCGAGCCCAGCAGCGATACCGGCTCGGCGATCCAGCCCAGGCGCAGCAGCGTGCCGTTGACCAGGCCGCCCGCAGGCGCCAGCAGCAGCTTCCAAGCCACACCTACCAGTACCGGCGGCGTCATCAATGGCAACAGCACTAGGCTGCGCACGAACTGGCCCTGGCGCAGTGCCTGCAGCAGCAGGGCGATCAGCAAGCCCAGGCTGAGCTGGATGAAGCTGGCGGGCAGGGCGTAGAGCACGGTGCGCAGCAGGGTCTGGGAAAATTCCGGGTTCTGGAACAGGGTGTTGAAGTTGCCCAGTCCGCTCCAGGCCGCCAGCGGCTGGCCCAGGCTGGAATGCGTGAAGGCCAGCGCCAAGGTGTACAGCCCGGGGACGATGCACGCCACCGCCAGGCCAAAGCTGGCTGGGGTCAGCATCAGCAGCGGGCCGGCGCGCAGCAGGCGGGCAGTGGCGTGGCGGGTGCCCATCTTGAACACGTTCTCAGGCCTTCAGCAGCTGTTCCCAGCTGGCCTGGGCGGCGGCGAGCGCGTCCTTGGGTTTCTTCTTGCCGGCCACGATCAGCGCCAGCTGCTCGGTCAGCGCGTCCATCAGCTTGGGGCTTTGCGCCTGCAGCGGCCAGGCCAGTGCGTTGCCGATGGCGGCCTTCAGCTGGGGCTGCAGCAGCGGTGCGGCCTTGATGTAGTCGGGGTGGTTCAGAACGGACGTGCGGTTGGGGTCGATGCCACTGCCGGGCAGCACGTCTTGCTGCAGCGAGATGTCCTTGCTGGTGGCCCATTTGATGAACTCCCAGGCCAGCTCGGTCTTCTGCGTGCCGGTGGTGATGCCCAGGCCGAAGCCGGCGTTCAGCGCGGCACGCGGCGTGGTGTTCTTGCCGCCCACGGGCAGCTGCACCAGCGACCATTTGTCCACGATTTGCGAAGACTTGGGGTCTTGCGCGGTGACGCCCAGGTCGGTCCAGAAGTCGATCATCGCGGCCTTGCCGGACAGGAAGGCAGGTAGGGCATGTTCAAACGCGGTCTCTGCCGGGGTGGGCAGGGCATAGGGCACGATGCGCAACAGCTCTTCGGCGGCAGCCACCGCTTCCGGGCTGGTGAGCGCGGGCTTGCCATCGGCGGTGAAGAAGCTGCCGCCAAAGCCGGCCAACCGGTTGGCATAGGACGAGCCCACGATCACCGGAATCTTGAAGCCTTGCACGGCCGCGCCGTAGATGCCGTTGGCTGACTCCTTTTCTGTGATCAGTTTGGCGGCCTGGTAGTAGTCCTCCCAGGTCTTGGGCGCGGCGAGCTTGTGGCGGGCGAAGATTTCCGTGTTGTAGAACAGTACATGGGTATCGCCGTCATACGGTAGGCCCCAGCGGCGGCCATCGCGCAGGGTGTAGGTGTCGTACAGCGAGGGCAGGAAGTCGGCTGGCTGGATTTGCGCTTTGTCGCGCTCTATCCAGTCGGTCACGTCCAGCACCACCTTGTCAGCCACCAGTGCGCCCAGCGTGTGGTAGAAATAATCGATCACGTCGAACTGGTGGGCACCGGACTGCACGTCCAGCGTGGCCTGGGCATGCAGCTGGTCATAGGGCACGGGCGTGACCGTGACCTTGGCACCAGTGAGTGCTTCAAACTCCTGGGCCAGCAGCTTGCCGGCCACGGCGTGGGGCTGGTTGAACAGCAGGTTCAGCGACTGACCTGCGTACTTCTTGGCATCTGCTGCGGGGGCAGGTGCCGATGCCGGCGCGGCCGTTACAGCCACCGGGTCCTTGCCGCAGGCGGCCAGCACGCCAGCTGCGCCCAGGGCCGATGCCGTGCCCAGGAAGCGGCGGCGGTTGAAGGGGGTGAAGTCTTTGGAATCCATGGTGTTCTTGCGGTAATTGGTTTGATATGCCATCTGCGTAGAAGCTGCAAAAAGATTGCTGCGTATTGCATATAAGCGATTGCCATGCCAAGAGCTTTTTACTTATGAATCAACGGCTTAGGAAATATTTTCGCTTGGAGCCTGCTGTGTCTGCAGCACGGTGCAGACAGATTGCTGCGGCATAAGCACGTGGGCTGCTGGAGGTGATGCATACTTCTTTACAACATTAATGGGAAAAATTCCCATTAATGTTGTAAATTCCGCCGAAACAACGGAGGAAGAGATGCTTGGAAAAACGCCCAACTTGGCCCTGGTTCTTTTGCTATCCCTAGGCTGCGCAGCGCTGCCTGGTTGCGGCGGAGGGGGGAGCTCGGATTCCTCCAGCTCTTCCAGCACCAGTGCGGTGTCTGCCCCCAGCATCACCACGCAGCCCAGTTCCTTGTCGCTTGCATCGGGTGGCTCGGGAACGTTTTCGGTGGTGGCCAGTGGTAGTGGCACGCTGAGCTACCAGTGGTACAAGGACTCCAGTGCGATTTCCGGGGCCACTTCCTCCACGTACACCATCTCCAGCGCCAGCAGCAGCGATGCTGGTAGCTACTACGTCATTGTTTCGAACAGTGGTGGCAGCACGACCAGCAGTACGGCCACTTTGACGCTGACCAGCACCACGACGGCCTCCTGCGATACGACATACGTGGACAGCGTGCTCAGCGCCATTTCCACCTTCGAGACGGCGTTGGGAACATCGCTTACCGCGTCGGCAAGCTATAGCGCGTCGTCCTATACGACGGCACAGCTCAATGTCTACAAGACCAATTGGTCCAATCTGCCGCCGGGCGCCATCAGCTTTAGCCGGCCTGGCATCACGCTTTCGCAGCTGAGCACTTCCAGCCAGATTTCTGCATTCAACGCACTGGCTTCGGTCGCGCTCAGTACGGCGGGATACACCGACTTTCAAGGGGTGCTGGCCGCAGACGACTATTTGGGTTACACAAAGAACGCCAGCGGCTACGGTGCCGATCTGTACCACGTGGCGGTGGTGGGAACGCCGTCGCAAACCGGCTCCTGGACCCTGATGCTGGGCGGGCACCACATGGCGTTCAACATCAACTTCAATGGCGCCTGCTCGTATCCCACGCCCCACCACATCGGCGTGGAGCCGCGCACATCGTTCGCTTCGAACAGCCACACCAGCTACAACTATTACAGCTCGGGGACCTACCAGGTGCTGGCCAACAAGGCTGCGGCCATGGTGTCCATTTTCAGTGGCATGGACAGCACCACGCTGAACAGCGCCTTTCTTTCGGGATCGACGTTCTCGGACATTCTGATCGGCCCGGTGGAAGCCAATACCGGCAGCTACTCGAACGTCACCACCAAATTCACTGCCGTCGCCGCGCTCAGCAACCGGGGTGTGCTGGTGTCCAGCCTGTCGTCAAGCTTGCAGGCCTACGTCAGCGCGGCCATTGAAGAGTTCACCGACGACTACGACAGCACCACGGCCAGCCGCCTGTTGTCTGCTTACCAGGCGGGCTACGGCAGCACCTATGTGGCCTGGGCCAACTCGTCGGGTTCGTTCAGCAGCTCGGGTCCTGATGTGTCTGCGAATGGCACCTATATGCGTATCGACGGCCCACGCGTGTGGATCGAAATCGCGGTGCAGAACGGCATCGTGATCTCCAGCCAGACCCACTACCACATGATGTTCCGTGACAAGTCCTATGACTACTACAACCAGTTGAGCAACTGATGGGCAGCCCGGCATGGATGGCTGCGCCCAGGGGGCTGGGCGCGTGGCTACGCAAGCTGTCGGCGAGCTTGCTTGCGCTGTGCCTGATCGGGGGGCTGCATCCGGCATGGGCGCACGATGTGCCGCCCAGCATTGTGATGCTGGACCTTGGTCGAGACGTTGTCGATATGGAGCTGCAACTGCCTCTGAGCGAGCTGGGAGCGGCGCTGTCACTTCCGCTCGCTGCGCATCCTGCTACCGTAGTCCCGCAGTACGGAGCCCGGATCGAGCAATATCTTCAGGACACACTCCAGCTGCGCAGTAGCGATGGCCGGGCGTATGCGCGGCATATCGATTCCCTGGCCATCCGGACCACCGACAACGCCAACTGGAGCAGCAACGATTGGCTGGTGGTGCATGCCCGGATGCAGGCCCCCAGCGGCACTTCGACGGAAGTCTTTGCGCTGGACTATGCCGTCATCCTGCAGCGAGTCGTATCGCACGAGGCGCTGATTTACGTCCGGCGAGACATCCGCAACGGCCTTCTGGGCGATAAGCCCATGCTGATTTCCACGGCAGGTTTTGGTAACACGCATATTCAGGTGGACGGCTCCAGCGGCAGCTGGTGGCAAGGCTTTCGCCATCTCTTCTCGCTAGGTATGTCGCATATTGCCGAGGGAACGGATCACCTGTTGTTTTTGCAGGCCCTGCTGTTCAGTGCACCCATGGTCGCAGTTGGCGGACGGTGGAGAGCGCGCAAAAGCGCCAGGGCTTGTATCCGCAGCATTGTGGGTATCGTCAGCGGCTTCACGCTGGGCCATTCAATCAGCTTGGCGCTGGCGTCCGCGGCCTGGATTGCGGCGCCGACACGTATGGTGGAGATCCTGGTGGCTGTCTCCATTCTTGTTTCCTGCATCCACGTGTGGCGGCCTGTGTTTGCCGGGCGGGAAGTGTGGGTTGCCTCGGCGTTTGGCTTGGTACACGGTTTGGCATTTGCGGAGATGCTGTCGGGTCTGGACTTTGATGGAACAACGCTGGCGCTCAGCCTGCTTGGTTTCAATCTGGGGATCGAATCCATGCAGCTGCTGGTGATTGCCGTCACTCTGCCGCTTCTGCTGGCGCTGGGTCGCACCAAGCACTATGCGGTGGTGGCTGGCGTGGGTGCTGGATTCGCTGCGGCCTTTGCCATAGCTTGGATTCTGGAGCGTGCGCTGGGTCTTGCAAACCCACTGGAGCCCGTGGTGAACTGGTTGGCACCGCCGCCAGTCTGGTTCACCGTGGCGCTGTGCCTGGCCAGCGGGGGGCTGGTCGGTCTTCAGCTGTGGTCTCGGTCACGCCGTGGGGCGGGCAAGGTGCTGTCCCAGCGGGCTTAGAAGGCAGACGCATTCTTAGGAATAAAAACTGGGCTTGGGCAACTGCTCGTTCAGTACCCAGTCGCCCAGCTCGCGCACCTTGTAGTCCACCGGGTCGTGCAGGGTGTGCACGCGCAGATTGCGCCAGTAGCGGTCCAGCCGCAGGGCGGCGGTGGTAGCGCGTGCGCCGGTGACTTCGAACATCTTGTGCACCACGTCCAGGCTGGCGCGGGTGGTGGCGACCTTGGCTGCGGCAACCGCGATGGCGACGCTGCCGCGATCACTTTCGGTCAGGGCCGTCCCACGCTGCCAGGCCTGGTCGAAGGCCAGGGCGGCGTGCTGCAGCAGCACGCGCGCGCCTTCCAGGCCCAGCCAGAATTCGCCATAGTGCGCCAGGATGTAGGGGTCCTGGTTGGCGGACGTGGCGCTGGATGCCATCCAGGGCCGGCCCTGCTGCAGGGTGAACTGGCGTGCTTCTGCCAGTGCGCCTTCGCCCAGACCCTGGTAAATATGGGCCAGTATCAGCTGAGCCAGCAGCGGGCGCAGACAGGCATAGGGGGTGGATAGCGGGCCGGGGTCGGTCAGCAGCTCGGCCTGGTGCACCTCGACCTGGTCGAACACTACGCTGCCGCTGTCGGTCTGGCGCTGGCCCATATTGTCCCAGTCGTTCAGCACGGTGATACCCGTGCGCCCTGTGGGCACCACGGCTATCAACAGGCGACCTGCAGGGTCGAGCGCCGAGGCCAACAGCATGTCCGAATCACTGGCACCGGAGCAAAAGCTTTTGCGCCCGTGGAATACGTAGCCCCCGTCTTGCGGCTCGGCGCGGGTGGATTTGTCCAGCGGGTTCAGAGCATTGCCCCAGAACCAGCGTTGTGCCAGCGTCTGCTCTACCCAGGGCTGCCACTGTGCCGGTTTGCCAAATAACTGGGTGGTGGCCAGCAGTAGGTGGTGGAAGGCGAACAGGTGGGCGACGGAGCTGTCCACACGCGCGAACTGGCGCACCACCTCCAGCGTTTCTTGCCAGGTGGCCCCTAGGCCACCCAGTGCGTTGGGAATACTCAGGCCCAGCAGGCCGCTGGCGCGCAGCAGGTCACGTTCGACCTTGGCGGTGCCGCCGCGTTGGTCGCGCTCCACGGCGGTGGCGGCCAGAGCCTGTGTGGCGGCTTCTACCTGGGTTTGCCAGGGCGCGTGCGCGTTGCCTGTTTCGGACCGGAAATGCTTCATGCAGTCGTCTCCTCTGGCTGGGGTGCGCGTGATGCCGGCGGCACGATGTCGTTGGCAATCACTTCGCCAAACGGGCCGGTGAGGTTGGCTGTGCCGGCCGGGCGCACGTGGGCCAATGGTAGCAAGGGGAACAGCAGCTCTGCTACGCGGTACGACTCCTCCAGATGCGGGTAGCCCGAGAAGATGAAGGTCTCGATCCCCAGTGCCGCGTATTCCTTGATGCGCTCCGCCACCTCTTCGGCGCTGCCCACCAGCGCCGTACCTGCACCGCCGCGCACCAGGCCCACTCCGGCCCACAGATTCGGCGAGACTTCAAGCTTGTCGCGGCGCCCGCCGTGCAGCGCAGCCATGCGCTGTTGGCCCACCGAGTCGAAACGCGCGAAGGCCTTTTGCGCTGCGGCAATGGTTTCATCCGTGACGTGGGATATCAGTTCGTCCGCCGCGCGCCAGGCGGCCTCACTGGTTTCACGCACGATCACATGCAGGCGTATGCCGAAGCGCAGGGTACGGCCGTGCTGGGCGGCGGCGGCACGCGCCTTGGCTATTTTGTCGGCCACGTCGGCCGGGGGCTCGCCCCAGGTCAGGTATACGTCCACCTGTTCACCGGCGAGGGCAATCGCCGCGTCGGATGAGCCTCCGAACCACAGCGGCGGGTAGGGCTTCTGCACCGGCGGGTACAGGGTCTTGGCGTTCTCCACACGCAGGTGCTTTCCACTGAAGTTGACGGTTTCGCCGGCCGCCACGCCGCGCCAGATGCGCAGGAATTCGTCCGTTACTTCATAGCGTTCGGCATGCGTCAAAAAGCTGCCGTCGCCGTGCTGCTCGTCCGGGTCACCACCGGTAACGACATTGATCAGCAGGCGGCCGTTGGAGAAGCGGTCCAGTGTGGCGGCCTGGCGTGCCGACACGGTGGGCGAGATGATGCCGGGGCGTATCGCCACCAGGAATTTCAGGCGCTCGGTGAAAGGCGCCAGCGATGCCGCCACTACCCAGGAGTCTTCACAAGAGCGGCCGGTGGGTATCAGGACACCTTCAAAACCCAGCTCGTCGGCGGCCTGCGCCACCTGGCGCAGATAGTGGTGGCTGACGGTGCGTGCACCGTGCGCAGTGCCCAGGTAGCGGCTGTCACCGTGCGTGGGAAGAAACCAGAAGATCTGCATGCTTGTGCCTTTGGAGTGGATGTCGTCAATCATGCAAATCAGCAGATAGCGTGCCAGTGCCCAGTGCCTGTGCTGCTTGCTGGATTCACTTGTTTTGTGCTGCTGTAGCAGCAGCGCATCACCAGTTGTGCTGGGTTTTTGCGGGTCATGCTGTGCTGATTTGCTGGCTCAGAAGCAGGCCGTGTATGCATATGCGAAACCCTTCCAAGCGCGAGCTCTTGCAGCCCACAGAATATGTTGGCAGAGCAGCAATGTTGCTGCCGCTGCTGGTGTTCAGACACTTTGCAGTTTCTTGTTTTGACCGCAGCAACCGAGGTTTCCGATCGTGGCTCTTGCTTCAACGGTGCAGATGGCACCAGACAGTTTTGAAACGGATGGCGTGCCCGATCTGTCTGCTGGGCCGCAGACCGTGCAAAGCCTGGTGGAGGCTTTTTCCGCAACCGCGGCCGAGCGCGATGCACGCGGTGGAACACCCAAGGCCGAGCGTGATGCCCTGCGTGCCAGCGGCCTGTTGGCACTGAGCATTCCACAGGAGTTTGGCGGCATGGGCGCCAGCTGGCGGCAGACCTTGGACACGGTACGGCAATTGGCCCAGGCCGATAGTTCCCTGGCCCATGTGTTTGGCTTCCACCATCTGATGCTGGCCACCGTGCGCTTGTTTTCCCGGCCGCAACAGTGGCAGCCCTGGTTTGAGCAGACCGCGCGTCGCCATTGGTTCTGGGGCAACGCGCTGAACCCGTTGGACGACCGGACCATCAGCAGCGTGCAAGGCAGCTGGCGTGAGTTCACCGGGCAGAAGAGCTTTTGCTCGGGTGCGCTGGACTCCGAGATGCTGGTCGCTTCGGCGCGCGAGGAGGGCAGTGGTGCGCTGTTGGTGGCGGCCTTGCCCACCGGCCGTAGCGGCATTTCGGTGGCGCCAGACTGGAACAACATCGGCCAGCGCCAGACGGACAGCGGCAGCGTCACGTTCGAGAAGGTGCGGGTGGAGCAGCATGAGATGTTGTTGGACCCCGGGCCTCTATCCACACCTTTTGCCTGCCTGCGCCCACTGGTGTCCCAGCTCATCCTGGCGAACGTCTATCTGGGTATTTCGGAGGCGGCCTTCAGCGATGCACGCCGCTACACCTTGCAGGAGTCGCGGCCCTGGCATGCGGCCAAGGTCGCGCATGTGGACGAAGACCCTTATGTGCTGGGCCACTACGGTGATTTCTGGGTGGGTTTGGAGGCCGTGCGCGTGCTGGCAGACCGCGCTGCAGACCGGCTGGACGAAGCCTGGCAGCGCGGCGATGCGCTGACCACATCCGAGCGCGGCCATGTGGCGCTGGCGGTGGCGACGGCCAAGGTGGCTGCCACACATACCGGGTTGGACATTTGTACCCGCATGTTCGATGTGGCCGGCGCCCGCGCTACGCACGGCGGCCTGCGGCTGGACCGCCACTGGCGCAACCTGCGCACCCACACCCTGCACGATCCCGTGGCCTACAAGCTGCGCGAGATCGGTGAATGGGCCCTCAAACAGCAATTTCCTGTGCCGAGCTTTTACTCATGAACTCCTACTCCCGCCATGTGTACAGTGCGTCTGCCACCGAAGAGCCGGACGCCGATTGGGATGCTCCGCGCCTGCTGACCCTGCCCGACCCGCGCAAGCACACCACCTCCATCCGCGCCACGGCCCAGGTGTTTGAAGACCCGCTCTCGGTAGCCTTGCTGGAGCGCATCCGCATGGTGGCGCCCAGCGATGCGAACGTGCTCATCATCGGCGAGACCGGCACCGGCAAGGAGTTGATCGCCCGCCATGTGCACGACCTGAGCAGCCGGCGTGGCCGCCCGTTTGTTGCCGTCAACTGCGGGGCGTTTTCGGAAACGCTGGTGGAGAGCGAGCTGTTCGGCCATGAGAAGGGCGCGTTCACAGGTGCGTTTACCGCCAAGACGGGTTGGTTTGAAGCGGCCAATGGCGGCACCCTGTTCCTGGATGAAATCGGCGACCTGCCGCTGTCCATCCAGGTCAAGCTGCTGCGTGTCTTGCAGGAGCGCGAGGTGGTGCGCCTGGGCTCGCGTAAGAGCATACCCATAGACGTGCGGGTGGTGGCGGCTACCAATGTGCGCCTGCAGGATGCGGTGGCCGCCGGGCACTTCCGCGAAGACTTGTTCTACCGTCTGCACGTGGTGCAGCTGGCCCTGCCGACCTTGCGCGAGCGGCCGGGCGACATCCTGCCGCTGGCGCGGCACTTCATCGAGGAATACCGCAACCGCCTGGGCTACGGTCCCGTGCGCATGGACTCTAGCGCCGAACGCAAGCTGCGCGAGCACAACTGGCCCGGCAATATCCGCGAGCTGGAAAACGTGATCCACCACGGCCTGCTGATCTGCCGCCACGATGTCTTGGGTGCCGACGATCTGCAAATGTCCACCCTGGGCCTGCAACGGCGCAACCACGAGGCCGAGCCGGCCGCTGAAGGGCCGCAACAGGCGCTAGAGGCAGTGTTACGCCAGCTCTTCAACGAGCCACATGAGAACCTGTTCGAGCAGATCGAAGACACGGTGATGCGCACGGCCTTCGACTTTTGCCACCGCAACCAGGTACAGGCCGCCAAGCTGCTGGGCATCAGCCGCAACATCTTGCGCTCGCGCTTGATCAAGAGCCGGGAGATCTCGGCGCTGAAATGAGCTGGCTTTGGCTCTATAGATGTTTTTCGTGTTTAGAACTGACTTTTTAGTAGTTCGCCTTTGGTGGCTATCGCCATAAAGTGGCTCCACAAAGATGCCTGCAGACGGTTTTTGCAGGCGCACGGTGATTGTTAGAACAGGAGTTGCTATGTCTTCCGCTACCGCTGATGTGATCAGCCTCCCCCCCGAATTGGCTGCTGCGCAAGCCTTGGCGCGCGCTGCCGGCTTGCCCTACGCCGGAGGCGTTTCTCCTCAGGTGGCCTGGCAGCTGCTGGCTGCTGAGCAGGTGCAGCTGGTAGATGTGCGTACCTTCGAAGAACGCAAGTTTGTGGGCCATGTGCCGGGTAGCGTGCACGTGCCCTGGGCCACCGGCACCAGCCTGACGCGCAACCCGCGTTTTGTGCGCGAGCTGGAGGCCAAGCTTGCAGGCGGCAAGGAGGCCGTGGTTTTGCTGCTGTGCCGCAGCGGCAAGCGCTCGGCCCTGGCCGCGGAAGCCGCCACCAAGGCCGGCTTTACGACGGTGTTCAACGTGCTGGAAGGTTTTGAGGGCGAGATCGACGCGCAGCAGCACCGTGGCGGCAGTGACGGCTGGCGCTTTCACCAACTACCCTGGGTGCAAGACTGATGGCTGGCCCCGTGTTTGATACCAGCAGCGTGGTGCAGGCCCTGCATGGCGTGCGCAGCGAATGGCGGGCGGCACAAAAACGCTCCAGCGAGCCCGGTGGCCGCGAGTTCCCGTCGCGCGATGCGCTGGCAGGTATTGTGGAGTCGCTCAAAGGTGTGCTGTTTCCCATGCGCCTCGGCCCGGTGGATCTGCGCCAGGAGAGCGAAGACTTCTACGTAGGCTATACCTTGGATGCGGCCCTGCATGCACTGCTGACGCAGGTGCGCCTGGAGCTGCGTCTGGTGGAGGGCGTGCCCGCAGGCACCCAGCCGACCCAGGTGGTGCAGCAGTTCGCACTGGCCTTGCCTGCGATACGCCGACTGCTCGACAGCGATGTGCTGGCCGCCTTCCATGGTGACCCGGCCGCCCGCAGCGTGGACGAGGTGCTGCTTTGCTACCCCGGTGTGTTGGCCATGGTGCACCACCGTCTGGCGCACCAGCTGTACCGCCAGGGCTTGCCTTTGCTGGCGCGCATCGTGGCCGAGCTGGCACACAGCACCACGGGCATCGACATACACCCCGGTGCCAGCATAGGCGCCGGCTTTTTCATCGACCACGGCACGGGCGTGGTGATTGGCGAAACCGCCGTCATAGGCGAGCGCGTGCGGCTCTACCAGAACGTCACGCTGGGCGCCAAGCGCTTCCATACCGATGCCCAGGGCCACCTGGAAAAAGGCCAGCCGCGCCATCCCATCGTGGAAGACGACGTGGTGATCTATGCCGGGGCCACCGTGCTCGGCCGCGTAACCCTGGGCCAGGGCGCCACCATCGGCGGCAATGTGTGGGTCACGCAGGACGTACCGCCCGGCGCCCATGTAACGCAGGCCAATTCGCGCCAGGAGCCACGTGCGGTGCCCCAAGCCGCTCGGTTCGCTGCATGAGTGCCATCGTCGAAAGCCTGGGCCTGGCCGTGCGGCAGTTGCGCGAGGGCCGTGGCTGGTCGCAGGAGCAGCTGGCAGAGCATGCGGACCTGAACCGATCCTATGTGGGTGAGATCGAGCGAGGCCGCGCGATTGCCTCCATCGTCACCACCGAAAAACTGGCCAGTGCGCTGGGCGTTTCCCTGCCCGTGTTGATGGCCGATTGCGATCGCCTGACCGAGCGGCGCGCACTGCAGGGTTTGCGTTTGACGGCTATAGCATGTTGATGGATGTCTATGGGCATCTGACACTGCGGGCCGTTGCTTCTTACCTGTTTCCTTTTACTTTTTCTAACGGAGTTTCTCGATGAGCACCAGTGTGACCCTCAGTACCCTCGGCGACAGCGCCGCGCGCCAGCTAGCCAATGCGACCAAAACCGCGCCCCAGCTGGAAACCATCTCGCCGCGCTGGCTGACGCACCTGCTGCAGTGGACGCCGGTGGAAGCCGGCATCTACCGCCTGAACAAGGTGAAGAACCCCGAGTCCATCAAGGTCACCTGCACCGCCCGCCAGTCGGAAAATCAGTTGCCCCGCACCTTCGTCGATTACGAAGAGCAGCCGCGCGAATACTTCCTGAATGCCGTGAGCACCATCCTCGACGTGCACACCCGCATCTCCGACCTGTACAGCAGCCCGCATGACCAGATCAAGGAGCAGCTGCGCCTGACCATCGAGACCATCAAGGAAAACCAGGAAAGCGAACTGATCAACAACCCCGACTACGGCTTGCTGGCCCAGGTGACGGACGAGCAGCGCATCTTCCCGCTGACCGGCGCGCCCACGCCCGACGACCTGGACGAGCTGCTGACCAAGGTCTGGAAAGAGCCAGCCTTCTTCCTGGCCCACCCTCTGGCCATCGCCGCCTTTGGCCGCGAAGCCACCCGCCGCGGCACGCCGCCGCCTACCGTCAGCCTGTTCGGTTCGCAATTCATCACCTGGCGCGGCATTCCGCTGATCCCTAGCAACAAGGTGCCGGTGGCCGATGGCAAGAGCAAGATCTTGCTACTGCGCGTGGGCGACAAGCGCCAGGGCGTGGTCGGCCTGTTCCAGCCCGGCCTGCCAGGCGAACAGGCTCCCGGCTTGTCGGTGCGCTTCATGGGCATCAACGACCAGGCGATTGCCTCGTACCTGATCTCGCTGTACTGCTCGCTGGCGGTGCTGACCACCGATGCGCTGGCCGTGCTGGACGACGTGGAAATCGGCAAGTACCACGACTATCCGGACACCTACAAGTAAAGCGGTTCTGTCACTATGACTACCGTTGTCCCCCAACCTACGTTGCCAGCGGGCCTGCCCGACCCGGCTACGCTGGCCCGCATGGCGACTGCGCTGTTCTCGGCCCTGCCGGGCGAGTCGCCCGCCTTGGCCAGTGTGCCTGGCGTGCAAGCGCCGGGCAATATTGCGCCGCCGGGTTCGCCGCTGGCCAGCCCGGCCGGCTTCGGCCCCAGCGTACCGGGCACGCCGATTCCCATCGGCCAGATGCCGGGCAGCAACCTGATCCCGGCATCGCCTACCTCGGTGCTGAGCCTGGCGAACCGGGCTCCAGCCCTACAACCGCATGCACAGGCCGGCAACGGTCTGCCGGACCGGGTGGTCAGCGAGCTGCCGGCCTACGAGCCGCGCAGCGGCGGCGCCGTGCAGGGCGTGCCGGAAAGCGCGTCGCCGTTCTACTTCCTGAACCCGGGTGCCGGCCATCCTGCGCCCTCGGCGCCGCAGGCCGGTGGCTCCAGTCTGGACGACCTGAGCCGTTTGCCGTTCGCGCCACCTACGGATGTCGCACCGCCCCGCGCCTTGCCGACACCTCCGGTGCCGCAGACCACGCCCGCCTTCTACTTTGTCGATGCGGTGACATTGCCGAATGGCTATGTCACCCCCGCCAAAGCGGGTCGTGACGACGTGCCTGCGTATGCCGGTTCGGCCCATCCGGCCTTCGACGTGCATGCCGTGCGCCGCGACTTCCCCATCCTGCAGGAGCGGGTCAACGGCAAGCAGCTGGTGTGGTTCGACAACGCCGCCACCACGCACAAGCCGCAGTCGGTGATCGACCGCATCGCCTACTTCTACGAGCACGAGAACTCCAACATCCACCGCGCCGCCCACGAACTGGCTGCCCGCGCCACCGACGCCTACGAAGGCGCACGGGAGCGGGTGAAGAAGTTCATCAACGCGCCGGACGTGAACGAGGTGATCTTCGTGCGCGGCACCACCGAGGCCATCAACCTGGTGGCCAAGAGCTGGGGCGGCCAGCATGTGGGCGAGGGCGACGAGATCATCGTGTCGAACCTGGAACACCACGCCAACATCGTGCCCTGGCAGCAGCTGGCTGCCGCCAAAGGGGCCAAGCTGCGCGTGATCCCGGTGGACGACAAAGGCCAGGTGCTGCTGGACGAGTACCGCAAGCTGCTCAACGACCGGACCAAGATCGTCGCCGTGACCCAGGTGTCGAACGCCCTCGGTACCGTGGTGCCGGTGAAGGAAATCGTCGAACTGGCGCACCGCGCCGGCGCCAAGGCACTGGTCGATGGCGCGCAGTCGATCTCGCACATGCGGGTCGACGTGCAGGACATCGGCGCCGACTTCTTCGTGTTCTCCGGCCACAAGGTGTTCGGCCCGACCGGCATTGGCGTGGTCTGGGGCAAGCGCGAAGTGCTGGAAGACATGCCGCCCTGGCAGGGCGGCGGCAACATGATTGCCGACGTGACCTTCGAGAAAACCGTGTTCCAGCCGATCCCGAACAAGTTCGAGGCCGGCACTGGCAACATCGCCGACGCGGTAGGCCTGGGCGCGGCCATCGACTACGTGAACAAGGTGGGCATTGAAAACATCGCCCGCTACGAACACGAGTTGTTGGTCTACGGCATGCAGCAGTTGGGTGCGATTTCTGGCGTGCGCCTCATCGGTACCGCGGCCGACAAAGCCAGTGTGATGTCCTTCACGCTGGCCGGCTACAGCACTGAAGAGGTCGGCAAGGCCTTGAACGAGGAGGGCATTGCCGTGCGCACCGGCCACCACTGCGCCCAGCCTATCCTGCGGCGCATGGGGGTCGAGACCACGGTGCGGCCGTCGCTGGCCTTCTACAACACCTTTGCCGAGATCGATCTGTTGGTCACGGTGGTGAAACGCCTGGCATCGGCCCGCCGCAATGGTTGATGCTATTGAATTAAGAGCTGCCTGCGCAGGTGCTACCTGCGCAGGCAGCTCTTTTTTTATGAGGAGTAGTTCAGCACCGCAAAGAAGTGGAAGCCGGTGCCGGCCACCACAAAGCCGTGCCACACGGCGTGGGCGTAGCGCACTTTGTGGTCCAGCGCAAAGAACACCACGCCCAGGGTGTAGGCCAGGCCGCCGGCCACCAGCAGCGCAATGCCCATGGTGGGCACGTTTTGCACCAGCGGCACGGCGGCAATCAACACCAGCCAGCCCATGGCCAGGTACAGACCGGTGGAGAGCCAGGGGTGCGTCAAGCGGTTGAAGGACTTCAGCGCCACGCCCATGACCGCCATCGACCACACCAGGCCGAACAGCGTCCAGCCCCAGGGGCCGGACAAGGCGCCCAGTGCAAACGGCGTGTAGCTGCCGGCAATGAAGAGATAAATGGCGCCGTGATCCAGCTTCATGAACACACGCTTGGCCCGGCCCTGCGGCAGGGCGTGGTACAGCGTGGATGCGGCATACAGCAGCACCATGGTGACGGCGAAGACGATGGCGCCCACCAGGTTGGCGGCCGACAGCTGGCTGGCCGCAGCTATCAAAAACGGTGCAGCCACCAGCGCAGCCACCAGGCCCACGCCGTGGCTCACGCTATTGGCGATCTCCTCGCCCAGGGTTTGGATTCGATCTTGCATTGCAGCATTTTTACACCGACCCTGTTACTGCACTGTGAAGCACCGGGTGACTAATGCTTGAACTGCACCGTGAGTGAATGGTTCGCCCGGTTGCATAGCAACCAAGTCGAGAACTGGAAGTGCACGGATCTCAGCTTGCCGACCTGTTTCAACGGAGTCAGTGTATCGAGGGAAACCGCCCGAGTTCGGTAATCAATTCTCTCTGCAGGCCATGAGCGGATCGGCGGGGAGCGCCATTGCCGTGAATCAGCGCTTTGCGCTCTTGACTGCCGCGCAGTACGCTCGCTCGGCCCATTGCTGCAGTTGCTCATGATCTTCAACCACGTTAGCAGGCACTTCCCAGTAGGACTTCAGCGCATGCTGTTCGCCCTCGCTCACGTAGCCTAGGGCAACGCTGAACAAGCCTCTTCAAAATAGGCCCATGCATCTACCAGGGTCCGATTTCGGCCACTTGGGCGTTC
>NZ_JBWKVR010000037.1:0-26709 GCF_059421805.1 Rhodoferax sp. GW821-FHT02C08 | reverse complement strand
AGGGCGGGAACATCACCACCACCGCGCCGGGGCAGATCACCGTGCATGCTTCTGAGAAGGTGTTTGAGGGGCCGGGGAATGTGAGTTACCCCTTGCCGCAGCTGCCACAAAGCGTGTGCATTCCCTGCATGCTGGCGGCTTTGCGCAGTGGCAGTCCGTTTGTGGCACCTACTGCCGCCTGACACACCTATGTACTTTGCGATTGAACCCATACGCGATGGCTGGGCCGAACAAATAACCCAAGAGCTGGCCGCGCTGCACACGCTTCACCCCGATACGCCGTTGCATCTGCTCGCATTGGTCGATGGCGCCTTCGACGAAGCCCTTTTAGGCTCGCGCCCCTGGCTGCGACAACCCAAGCTCTCTCTGTACGCCGACACAGTATTGCAAACCTTTGGCACAGCGGCGCCCCATCTGCTGACAGGGCCAGCGGCGCAAACTGAGCAGCTGCCATGGCTGAAGAAATTACAAGAAGCCTGTGCTGGCAAGCCCATGCTGGGTATTTTGGCCAGCACACTGGATGCCCCAGCGTTACAGCAACACCTGCGCCCGTATTTGGTAGCCCGCACACCCGACAGCCTGGAGTGGCCGCTGCGCTGGGCCGATGCCCGCGTGTTGCCTGGTCTGCTGGACGCGCTGGAAACCCCACAACGCAAGCACCTGCTGGCGCCCTTGGCTGCGTGGTGGAGCACCCAGCGCAATGGCGAACTGACCCGCTGGACGGGCGATGCTACACCCGTTAAGCCTGCAGAGTTTGACAAACTGCCGCTGACGGATGCTGCGTTTGCTGCGCTGTTAGACGGTGCCGAGGCCGATGCCATATTGGCCAACATCTATGACAGCCAACCCGATGTGCTGCAGCCCCACGCTCCCGCCCAGTGTCATGCCCGTGTGGCGCGACACTTGGCGTTGGCCAGCCAGCACCACATAGAAGCTGCTCCAGACCGCCAGCATTTCAGCGTGCTGGCGCTGTGTTTGACGGAGAATTTTGCCAACCACCCCGCCATGGCCAAGCTGCTGCAATACACCCTCCAAGGCATGGACTACCAAAGTGAAGTAGCTGCACTGCCGCCAGACTTCTGGCAAGACACGACACCCTGAATATGCGCCGCGTAGAAAGAAAACCTATGAAGAAACTACTCGCTTTGAGCGCTCTGATTTGCGCATCCACCATGCCTTTGCAAGGCTGCATGTCGTCATGGGCGCAAATGCAAGGCGGCGGGCCGTCGCACGCCAGCGACTCGGTGTTTTCGGGGCTGCTCACGAAGAAGGTGGTGGATGATAGTGCCACCGCGCAGGTAGGGATCGTGAACCACACGTCGAACTTCATTTACTCGGCTTCACTGTCCGGGGACGAGGTACCGGGTGGCGGCGGCGGTGGGATGTCTGCTTGGGGGGCTGGAGGTGCCAACATTTGCTGCACTTCCATTCCGAGAACATGGCACCCGGGCATAAAAGTGTTAGTGCGTTGGAATATGCCAAAGGGTGTAGTCGACGTGTGGAAAGAAAAAATCGTTGAAATAGAGAAGTACGACAGACCTGGCAGCATTTATCTGCATTTCTTTCCCAATGACGAGGTAAGAGTCGTAGTTTCAAATGCGGCGGGATACAGCAGTAAACACCCAATTGCCCCTCCTCCTGAACAGCCCTAACACAGCGCAAAGAAGAGCCAAAGCATGACACATCCAACGCCAAGCCAAGCCGCTTATCCCGTAGAAACGTTCCTTAAACCATCTGCAGAGGAACAGTCGCAAATTGCAATTGCGTGCAGCAAAGATACTGACAATCTGCCTTGTTCCATTCCCGTACAGGTGGGCTTGTTTTTCGATGGCACCAACAACAATATGTACCGTGACCGCGATGGTGTGCGAACTGGAGTGCCCGATCCAAAAACCAAGCAGCCGCGCCCCGTCGTGAGCAAGTCGATGAAACCGGAAGACGGCAGCCACAGCAATGTGGCTCGGATGTTTGAAGCCTATCCTGACAACAAAAGGAAAAGCGGCATATTTTCCTATTACATACAGGGAGTCGGTACGCCATTCAAAGAAATAGGAGAACCGACTGAGTCTCAGGATGGGAAAGCTTTCGCGAAAGGTGGTCAGCCGCGAATTATTTGGGGCTTGCTGCAGGTACTCAATGCAATATATGGCACCAGCCATGGCGGTGATGACCAGCTATACGAAGACGATGAAGTTGGCAAACTCGCCAAGTCCTACGACAACGAAGTGGGCCGCAGAGAACCCGGTAGCACGGAAAAAAGCATGGGCACCGTCGTCACCGCCAAGAAGTGGTTTGCCCCGCATATTGCAAAGCTCAAAGCCGCCTTGGTGGCACGTCCCAAACCCAGCATTCCAACAGTGACGGTATCGGTGTTCGGTTTCTCTCGTGGGGCAGCAGAAGCGGTGGCGTTTTGCCATGCGTTTGACGAACTGCTGGAAGGTGGTAAGTTGGCCGGCATACCGGCCCACATTTCCTTTCTCGGGGTTTTTGACACCGTGGCATCGGTGGGCGGCTCGGCGTCGATTGCCAAAACCCTCCCTGTGCCGGGTGCCATGTTTGACGGCCATTGGGCCTGGGCCAACAGCATATTGAAACCCCTGCCGAACTGTGTATCCGCAGGTATGCATTTCATTGCTGCCCACGAGCAGCGCATGAACTTCCCGGTGACGCAGTTGCAAGGCAATATTGAGGAGTACTACTTCCCCGGCGTGCACTCAGACGTGGGCGGCGGCTACGGTCCCGGTGACCAGGGCAAAGGGCGTGGAGCCCAGGCGGCGATGCTGTCGCAGATTCCACTGGTCCATATGTTCAAAGCGGCCCGCAAAGCAGGTGTGCCCTTGACTCCGTTCAGCATGCTGGCCGAACGTAGAAAAATTGACTTCCAAGTGGATGCCCAGCTTGCCTCGGCTTGGGAGGCCTATACCGGCGCGTTAGGCAACAGCGGTTCTCTGCTCAAAAAGCATATGGAGCTGTATTACCGCTGGAAGGCGTCTCGGCTAAGTACGCTGGAGGCAGCAGCCAACTTTCAAGCGGCCAGCCCCCAGGACCAGCAGGATTTACGCGATGCCAACCGCATGCTAGCGGGAGACCTGGAGGCGCTGCGCCTGCGCAAAAAAGGCATTCCGCGCGACCCGCAGGATGACCGCGTCATTCCTCCGTTTAAAAGCAAAGATGCTGCGCGCATGAACCAATGGCAGTTCAACCGTGCTCAAGAAGGCGAGCCGCTGGACGCGTGGGAAACATGGGCGCTGGCATTCTTTGACAACCCGCAGCCCTTGCCCGCCGATGTGCAGCGTTTTTTTGACGACTATGTGCACGACTCGTACGCAGGCTTTTACCTGGCGGGTGAAGTGACCGAATACGACAAGCGCGAGAAGATCGACAAGCTGCAAAAAGAAAAGCCTGAAAGCCTGAAAGGCTTCGACAAAGAGGTGATGGGCATCACCCAGAAAACACAGCAGGCACAAGACAAACAAAAGAAGGGTGAAACGCTGACCCCAGAGGAAACCAAACTGGTGAAAGAAGCCGAGTTTGGCACGCCTTATCCCGTGATGACCGACAGCAATATCGCAGTCGGCCTGGCGATCGACACGCAAACCAACTCGCGGCGTGAAGGTGGCGGCTATGTGCTACGCCGGGGGTACTACCCGCAATCAGGCTTCTTTATGCGCAAGAGCATCCACGAAGACGAGCTGAACAAAGCGCCCGACACAGTCGTACAACCGCAAGAAGGCGCATCCGCCAAAGAGCCCAAGGTCACCTATGTGTGGAGCGAAAACCTGCGCCAGGATATTGCGCTTACCCGACAAGAAAGTCAGGCTGAAACGGCGATGGCTTAGGCCATGGCTACACCGAGAGCCGCCAGAACTTGAAACGAAATCAGCTGCTTCCGCAGGATTCATCTGCGAAAGTAGCTACAAACTGCATAGCAAATTCACCACTAGATTAGCCCTGAGACGCTAGCGCAGCCCGCAAACGCGCTTGCGGAACATCCAGCCCCAATTCCCTTGCCAGCGCCAGCACCGGCCCCAAGCGCCGCTGCTTTTTCTGCGCATGGTTCTGCGCAATATCGGCGATGCGGTGGTTCAGGAAGGGGTTTTCGAAGCGCTCGCGCACTGTGACCAGATAGGCCTCGGCGTCGGCGGCTTGGCCCAGTGCGGTGAAAACGGGCACGATCTCTTCGTCCCAAAGGGCTTCCAGCTCGGCGCGCTGTTCTTGGTCGGCCATGGCTTCGCGCACGGTTTGCTCGGCAGGGCGCTGCAGTGCCATCCAGCGTTCGGCCAGGTAGGTGTGGCCGGCGTTCAGCAACAAAAGTTTCAGACGCTCATGGTGGGCTAGGTCGTCGGTCAGCACGATATCGGGGTGGCTGCAGGGTAGTACCAGGCCTGACTGGCGCTCTATAGCCCACAGCGCGTAGGGTTCGGCCACAGCACCGGCGGGTTGCAGTGCTTCGGACACGATGCGGTCCACCAGGGAGTTGGCCCATATGCAATGCTGCCGCAGCCAGTCGGTGTATGCGGCGGGCAAGCCCCAGCTGTGCGCCAGCGCCAGCACCACATCGCGCAACACGTCGCCGTTGCGCTCTACCAGTTCGCAAGGCAGCAGGGTCAGCGGTGCCGCAGGGCTCTGCTGCCAGCGGCCGTGCAGCAGCACCAGCAGTTTGGCCGGAAAGCTCTTGGGTGCCACAGCCGTGGGTGCGAGCAGTGCAGCGCTATCCGACGCGTCCAGCTGGTAACCCTGGTCGGCGGTGTTGGAGACGATAACCTGCACCTGCTGGGCCACGGCTTTGCGCAGCTGCGGCCAGTGGATGTCGGCCTGCAGAGCTTCGCGCACGGCGGTGCATTGCACGGTGCGGTCCACCCGCTGGCCCGCCACCAGGCCGCGCAGGCGCACGGGGTAGCCGGCGCCGCCCGCCAACGCTGCAACGCGGGCTGCGCTGGCCGGGCTGGGGGTGGACTGCACCATGGTGATGCCGCCCAGCGCGGCGCTAGCACCGCCCTCGCCCGCCAAGGCTTCGGACACAAACAGGTCCACATGGGCCTGCAGGAACCGGCTGGTACCGAACTGAAGAATCGGCTGCGCCACGGCCTAGACCTCCACGATGGCTTTAACCACGCGCTGGGCCGGGTCCAGTAGTTGGGCGAAGTCGGTGGGCACATCGGCCAGCTTGAGTTTGTGGGTGTTCAGGGCCGCAGTGGGCACCTTGCCGTCGCGCATGGCCTGGATGACGATTTCAAAGTCTTCCGCCGTGGCGTTGCGGCTGCCCAGCAACGTGGTCTCGCGCTTATGGAACTCGGGGTCTGAAAACGTGATGGTGTCGCGCACCACCGAGATCAACACATATTTGCCGCCATGGGCGACGAACTGGAAGCCGCGCTCTATGGCCTTAGCATTGCCCGTAGCGTCAAATACCAGGTCAAAAAACTCGCCCTGGGTGGCTGCGCTGAGCTGCGCTTCGTCGCCCTCCCCCAAAGCCACTGTGCCCGCCACGCCCAACTCACGCTGGCAAAACTCCAGCCGGTCCTGGCGCGAATCCATGGCGGTGACGGTGGCGCCGCGCATGCGCGCAAACACCATGGCCGCCATGCCGATGGGGCCTGCGCCGACCACCAGCACGCGCTGGCCGGCCTGCACATCGCCACGGCGCACGGCATGCGCGCCGATGGCCAGGAACTCGATCATCGCCGCCTGGTCCAGCGTCACGCCGTTGGCCTTGTGCACAAAGGCTTCGGGCAGCGACAGGTATTCGGTAAAGGCGCCGTCGCGGTGCACGCCCAGCACCTGGATGTTGACGCAGCAGTTGGTCTTGCCGTTGCGACAGGCAATGCATTTGCCGCAGGACAAATACGGCATGACATACACCACGTCACCCACAGTCAGGCGGCCGCCGGGCGTGGCTTCTTCGATTTCACCCGACAGCTCGTGGCCCATGACGCGCGGGTACTGCAGAAAGGGCTGGTTGCCGGTGTAGATATGCAGATCGGTGCCGCACACACCCACGCGGCGCACGCGCACCAGCACCTCGCCTTCGCCGCGCACAGGGCGCTCGCGCTGCTCGGCACGCAGGGTGCCCGGGGTATCGCAAATAACAGTCAACATGGTGGTCCTTCCTGGTGTTGGGTGCGGTATCAGCCGCCGTGGTATTTCTTCTGGATGGCGCCCAGCTTGCCGTTCTGCGTGTTCTTGGTGATCCAGTCGTTGATCCAGGCCTTCAGCTCGGGCTCACCCTTGCGCATACCAATACCCAGCGGCACGGTCTGCATCACGAACTTGATGACCAGGTCTTTTTGCGGTGCCTTTTGCAACACCGAATGGATGATGGAAGGCGAGGTGGCCAGGATGTCGGCCTGGCCGCTGACGGCGGCGGTCAGCAAGGTGGCGTCGTCGTCGAAGCGCACCATCTGCGCGCCCTTGGCGCCCTGGGTGGCCAGGCGGTCGTTGTTGGAGCCGCGCGTGGTGGCCACGCGCTTGCCATCCAGGTCCTCAAAACCCTTGATGGCTGTGGCCTTGGGGCCGGCCACCACGGCCTGGATTTGCGCATAGGGCACAGAGAAATCGATCACCTTCTCACGCTCGGGCGTGACGGACAAGGAGGCCACCACGATGTCGGCCTTGCTGGTCTGCAGGAAGGGAATGCGGTTGGGGCTAGTGGTCTGCACCATCTCCATCTCCACCCCCAGGTCCTGCGCCAGCAGCTGCGCAGTCTCCACGTCCGAGCCCACGGGCTTGAGCGCATCGTTCACAAAGCCGTAAGGTGGAGAGCCCGTGTCCAGCGCGATGCGGATCTTCTTCGCGTCACGAATGTCCTTGAGCAGATCGGCATGGGCGGCGCCCGATGCGCTGGCAAGCAAAGCCGCAGCGGCGACCAGACTGTAGATGAGGGAAGTTGGCTTTTTCATGGAGTGTCTCCGGTGGAAGGAATCGTGATTGGGTTAAAAGCGGGCTTCACAAGCCGCCGCGAACAAAGGCCTGCAGCTCGGGGGTGGCCGGCGCATCCAGCATGCTGGCCGGCCCCTGCTCCCAGACGCGGCCCTGGTGCATGTAGATCACCTGGTTGGCCACCTTGCGGGCGAACGCCATTTCATGGGTCACCAGGATCATGGTCATGCCGCCAGCGGCCAGGCTTTCCATCACGCGCAGCACCTCGCCGGTGAGCTGCGGGTCCAGCGCAGAAGTGACTTCGTCAAACAGCATCAGCTGCGGCGCCATGGCCAGTGAGCGGGCTATCGCCACGCGCTGCTGCTGGCCGCCGGAGAGCTGCGACGGGTAGCTGTCGGCTTTTTCCGCCAGACCCACCTGGGCCAGCACCTTATGGGCTTTCTCGCGGGCCTCGGCACGGCTGGTTTTTTGCACCAGGCGCGGGGCCAGCATGATGTTCTGCTCCACCGTCAGGTGCGGAAACAGGTTGTAGCTCTGGAACACGATGCCCACATCGCGGCGCAGCTGGTGCAGGTCCAGGCTGGGCGAAGACACCTCGTGGTTGCAGACGCGGATGCGGCCACTGTCTACCGTCTCCAGCCGGTCTATGCAGCGCAACGCCGTGCTCTTGCCCGAGCCACTGCGCCCGATGATGGCCACCACCGCGCCCTTCTGCACAGAGAAGGACACACCGTCCAGCACACGGACTGCGCCAAAGCTTTTGCAGATGTTCTCGACTTCAACGATTGGCAACATGGAAACTCCTCTCAAGACGGCGGCTCAGCACAGACAGCGGGTAGCACAGCGCGAAGTACAGGGCCGCCACCACCACAAAAATCACAAAGGGTTCGAAGGTCGAGTTGTTGATGACCTGGCCCGCGCGGGCCAGCTCCACAAAGCCGATGGCAGAGGCCAGCGAGGTGTTCTTCACAATCTGCACCATGAAGCCGACCGTAGGCGGGGTGGCGATGCGCACGGCCTGCGGCAGGATCACATGCAGCAACTGCTGGTGCCAGCGCAGGGCCAGACACTCCGCCGCCTCGCGTTGGGTGCGCGGCACCGACTCGATGCAACCGCGCCAGATGTCACCCAGGTAGGCCGACACATAAATCGACAGGGCCAGCGCCGCCGCCGTCAGCGGCTTCACATCCAGCCCCAGCGAGGGCAGGCCGAAATAAGCCAGCGGCAACAACACCAGCAGCGGCAGCCCCTGGATCAGCTTGATGTACAGCCCCACCGCCGAGCGCATGGGCCGAGGCCCATACAAGCGCCCCAGCGCCACCATGAAGCCCAGCAGCCCCCCGCCCATAAAGGCGAGGACCGACAACACCAAGGTCCACCACACGCCATCCAGCAAGAACTTCAGGTGCGCAAGATTCAACAATGCCATGGTGCGGCTCCTTACAAAGGCGTGCCCAGGCGCCGCCGCCGGGGAAACGCCACCAGGGCCAGCAGGCCAAAAATGCCGCGCATGACCAAGGACATCAGCAGATAGGCCCCCGCCAGCACCAGATAGGTTTCCACCGAACGAAAGGTGTCAGACTGGATACGGTTGGCCACGGCGGTCAGTTCCTCGGCCGATATCTGAGAGCAGATCGACGAGGCCAGCATCAGCAACACGTACTGGCCTGTCAGCGCCGGGTACACGCGCTCGATGGCCGGCGGCAGCACCACATGCAGCAGGGTCTGCCAGCGCGTCAGTGCCATGCATTCGGCCGCCTCCAGCTGGCCGGGCGGGATGGACTCGATCCCCGCGCGCACGATCTCGCTGGTGTAAGCCCCCACGTTCACCACCAGCGCAATCGTGGCGGCGGTAAAGGCGGCGATATGCAGGCCCAGGGACGACAGGCCGAAATACACGATGAAGATCTGTACCAGCAGCGGCGTGTTGCGAATCAGCTCCACATAGCCACCCACCACACGCGACAAGCCCGCAGAGCGCCCCGTCTTGGCCAGCGCGCAAGCCACACCCAGCAAAAAGCCAAACACCGTGGCGGCCAGCGACAAGGCCAGCGTGGTCCAGGCGCCGGCCAAGAAGTCCGGCCAGTAGTCCAGCAATGGGCTGAAGTCAAAGGTGTAGTGCACAGCTGTCTCCGGTAGCGGGTATGCGGTCAAGCCCTGTCAAGGCACCGCTGTTTTGGTAAGGCCGATTTTGCGATATTGCATAAATTGGCCTTACCACGTTTACCCTAGGTTAGAAATTTTGAGAAAATTAACCAAAATTTCAGTCGATAGACCGCAAAATCTCAACTAACGCCATGAAACCAGCCTAGACCCGTCAATTTGGTCAGGCCAAACAGGTAAGACCAAAATATGCAAACACCTGAAACCGCAGATACCACCAAGCCCGCCGACAAGCAGCCCGAGGGCCGCCGCCTGTACCAGCAGATTGCCGACCGGGTACGCGCCCTGATCCAGCGCGGCGATTACCCTGCCGGCCAGCGCCTGCCACCCGAGCGCGACCTGGCGCAACAGCTAGGCGTGTCGCGCCCCTCGCTGCGCGAAGCGCTGATTGCGCTGGAGATTGAAGGCAGCGTGGAGATACGCATGGGCTCCGGCGTGTACGCCTGCACCCGCCCGACCCACAGCCAGGAGCCGCTGATCGCCATGGGAGAAAGCCCGGTGGAATTGATGCAGGCCCGTAGCGCCGTCGAAGGCGCTGTCGCTGTGCTGGCGTGCGCCAACGTCACCACCGAAGGCCTGGAGAGGCTGCAAGAAACCATTGATACCATGCGCGCAGAAAGCTCACACGGGCGCGACGCGCTGGAGCACGACCGCCGCTTCCACGTCTACCTGGCAGAAATGAGCGGCAACTCGGTATTGACCGGTCTGGTCGGCAGCCTGTTCGACAAACGCCGCAGCCCCCTGGCCGCCCATATGCGTAGCCGGCTGGAAGGCCAGCCCACTTGGAGTTCGGCCATCAGTGAGCACGAACTGATACTGCGCTGCCTGGCCCTGCGCGACCCACTGGCCGCCGAAGCCGCCATGCGCAGCCACATCCGCGCAGCTACCGACCGCTGGGTGATTTCGTAGCCAACAACGCGCTCAGCGCGCCCAGGTCCGCCACAGTCAAATGCGGCTCGGTGGCGTGCTCCCAGGCATGGCCGTGGCGGTTCAACCAGACGGCTTGCATGCCGGCATCTACGGCAGCAACGACATCCAGCAGGGCATCGTCCCCTACGTGCAGCACCTCATGCGGCGCCACGCCCACGGCTTGTGCGGCGGCATGGAAGATGCGTGGGTCCGGCTTGGCCACGCCAAACAGGTGGGCGCTGAACGAGGCCGAGAAATGCCCGCCAATGCCCACGCGGTGCACATCGGCATTGCCATTGCTCAGCGCTACCAGGGGGAAGCGCGCCGCCAGTTGCTCCAGCGCCGGCAAGGCGTCTTCATACAAGTCCACCCGCTGGCGCGCGGCGAAAAATACTTCAAACGCCGGCTCGGCCAAAGCGCCGTCGTCACCCGATGCGCGCAGCGCCTGGCGGATGGACTCGCGGCGCATGGCGCTCAGGTCGTGCCGCAAGTCGGGGCGCTCGCGCTCCAGTTGCTCGCGCACGGCGCGCAGCGCCTCGGTGCTGTCATAGCGGCGGGCGGTAGCGGGCGCATGGTCGCGCAGCCACTGCAGCAGCTCGGCTTCGGCCCGGTGAATGGCGGGCCAAACAGGCCACAGCGTGTCGTCCAGGTCCAGGGATATTGCTTTGATTTTCGAGAGGTCCAACATAGGTACGGGAGAATACCCGGATGTCGCTATTCGCCTCCCCCTTCAAGCCAGAACCCCCACACGCCCACGCCCAAGCCCCACGCACCGGGATCTTGTACTGCAACCTGGGCACGCCCGATGCCGCCACGCCGGCGGCAGTGCGCCGCTATCTGGCCCAGTTTCTCAGCGACCACCGGGTCATCGAGATTCCCAAAGTCATTTGGAATGTGATCCTGCACGGCATCATCCTGCGCACCCGCCCCAAGCAGTCGGCCGCCAAGTACGCCAGCATCTGGACGCCGCAGGGCTCGCCGCTGCGCATAGGCACCGAGCAGCAGGCGGTGATGCTGCGCGGCTGGCTGGGCGAGCGCGGCCACCAGGTTCAGGTGGACTACGCCATGCGCTACGGCAGCCCGTCCATCGCCGAGCAGCTGGACAAGTTCAAGGCCCAGGGCGTGACCCGGGTGCTGATCGTGCCGGCCTACCCGCAGTATTCGGCCACCAGCACCGCCAGCGTGTTCGACGCGGTGTATGACTGGGCGCGCCAGACCCGCAGCATCCCCGAGCTGCGCTTCATCAACCGCTACCACGACGACCCCGGCTACATTGCCGCCCTGGCCCAGCGCGTGCGCAGCCACTGGCAGCACAACGGCCAGCCGGACCAATTGGTGATGAGCTTCCACGGTGTGCCAGAGCGCACCCTGCACCTGGGCGACCCCTACCACTGCGAATGCCACAAAACCGCGCGCCTGCTGGCCGCCGCGCTAGGTTTGACCAAGGAGCAATACAAAGTCACCTTCCAGTCGCGCCTGGGGCGCGCCAAATGGCTGGAGCCCTATACCGAGCCAACCCTAATCGCCATGGCCAAAGCCAAGGTGAAGCGCGTGGACGTCATCTGCCCTGGCTTCACCAGCGACTGCCTGGAGACGCTGGAAGAAATCGCCATGGAAGGCAAGGCCGCGTTCCTGAACGCCGGCGGCAAGGAGTTCCACTACATCCCCTGTCTGAACAGCGAGCCCGGCTGGATCACCGCGCTGAGCCATATCGTGCAAAACCATCTGCAGGGCTGGCCGACGCAGAACCCGGTGGATGCGCAGAGCCTGACCGACACCGCAGCCCGCGCCAAGGCGCTAGGCGCCAAGCAATAATGCGTTCTCCTAATTTCATAGCTGCCACCGCAGGTAGTACCTGCGCCAGAGGCCAATTTAATGCATAAGTTTGATGTTGTAGTGATCGGCGCCGGTGCGGCCGGTTTGTTCTGTGCGGGCGTGGCCGGGCAACGCGGTTTGAAGGTCTTGGTCATCGACCACAGCGAGAAGGTGGCCGAGAAGATCCGCATCTCCGGTGGCGGCCGCGCCAACTTCACCAACAAGGATGTGACGCCCGCCAACTTCCTCGGCGACAACCCGCACTTCTGCCGCAGCGCGCTCAGCCGCTACACGCCGAAAGACTTCACCGAGCTGATGACCCGGCACGGCATCGCCTTCCACGAGAAGCACAAAGGCCAGCTGTTCTGCGACCGATCCGCCGAAGACCTGGTCAACATGCTGCTAGCCGAATGCGCCGCCGGCAATGTCACGCGCTGGCAGCCCTGCAGCGTCAAAAACATACGCTATTCTGCCGCTGGCGCAGATGGCACCAGCGCAGGCAGCTACGAAATCGATAGTAGCGAAGGCACGATACACACGCCGCAAATCGTGGTCGCCACCGGCGGCCTGTCCATCCCCAAGATCGGCGCCACCGACTTTGGCTACCGGCTCGCCCAGCAGTTCGGCCTGCGCATGGTCGCGCCGCGCCCGGCCCTGGTGCCGCTGACCTTCGACAGCGAGGCCTGGGCGCCCTACGCCCACCTGTCTGGCCTGGCGCTGCCGGTGCTGATAGAAACCGGCGTGAAGAAGGCCAAAACCAGTTTCCATGAAGACCTGCTGTTCACCCACCGCGGCTTGAGCGGCCCAGCCGTGCTGCAAATATCCAGCTACTGGGCCGAGGGTACGCCGATCCGCCTGAACCTGGCGCCTGAGAAAGACCTGCCCCCCGCCCTGCTGCGCGCCAAGGCCACGTCGCGCAAACTCATCGCCAACGAGCTGGCCCAGCTGGTCCCCTCACGCCTGGCCGACGCCTGGGCCGGCCAGGACGCCGCCTGGCAAAAACCCATCTGCGATGCCACAGACAAGGCACTAGCCCAGCTGGCCGAAAAGCTGGCCCGCTGGGAGCTGACGCCCAACGGATCGGAAGGCTACAAAAAGGCCGAAGTCACCGCTGGCGGCGTGGACACGCGGGATTTGTCGTCGCAAACCATGGAGTCCAAGCAACCCGGCCTGTACTTCATAGGCGAGGTAATGGACGTGACCGGCTGGCTGGGTGGCTACAACTTCCAGTGGGCCTGGGCCAGCGGATTTGCGTGCGGGCAGGCATTGCGGGCGGCAGCATGAACAAGTTCGCCACACACATTCTGCTGGCGGTCGCGCTAGCCACATCCGTAGCAGCAGCGGATGAATCGGCCTACAACCTGGGCGTCGCCGCCTGGCGGGCAAAGGACTACGCCGAGGCCCGCAAACAGTGGGAGCAGTCGCTGGCGGAAGCGGGGCCAGACGAGGCACTGAACAACCTGGCGTTTCTGCTCTACGCCGGTCTGGGCGGCCCAGCCCAGCCCGCCAAAGCGGTGGAGCTGTGGCGCAAAGGCGCAGCGCTGTCCATCTCCGAGGCGCAACTGCACTTGGGCCAAGCCTATGAAGCTGGCAGAGGTGTAACCGCCAATGCCGCCCAAGCCTATGCCTGGTACCAATGCGCGATCGCCACCGCTGCCCGGAACAGCGCTGCAGATCCGGTCGAAGACGACATACTGAAAGACGCCAACAAGGCCATGGCCGACTTGGCGCCCCGGCTGTCCGCCACCGACCGCAGCGCGGGCGACGCCATGGCCAAGGAGTTGATCAGCAAATATGCGACACGGCTGAAAGTGGAACAACCTTAGAGCGTGTTCAAAGTCTGTGCAGGCGCATTCGCCTCGGGTTATTTCTGGCTGATTCTGTTCGGCCAAGAGCGGCGCCCGCGGACTGCACGCAAGGCCATCCGCGCGCTTCCAGCGCACACGCCAATTTCATCCATTTAAGGTAGATCTTGCTGCCATGTTGCAGCCAGTGCCGGCGGTCTCCCACACACGCGGTTTAACCTGCTGTGGCCGTGGAATCGCCACAGCCGCCCCGCCACATCTACGGAGGTACTTTGCCCAAGCCGCTCATGCTCCTATTGTCCCTGCTTCTTGCTAGCAACACTTTCGCCCAATCCAGCCCACTCATTCCTGCCGACCAGGCCGTTGACGGCGCGTCACAGCTGGAATGGTCGCAGCGCTGGTGGCAATGGGCGCTGTCGTTTGACCGGGTGCGCAGCCCCGTCGCAGATCGCACCGGCCAGATGTGCGCCAGCCGGCAGTCGGGCAAAGTATGGTTTCTGGCGGGTACATATGGCACGGCACGCACCGAACGTACTTGCCACGTGCCAGCGGGCAAGGTGCTGTTCTTTCCGCTCATCAACTTCGTCACTTTCCGGGCTGAAGATGGTGACGAACCCTGCGCCTCCTTGGTTGCACGGGCCGCCGCGCTGACCAACAAGCCTTCAGCACTGGTGCTGGACATAGATGGCCAGCGCTTTGACAAGCTGCAGACGCACAGGCTTTCGCACGATGGCTGTTTCAGCCTGGTGCAAGGCCAGCCGGCCGACGCCGCCAGCAATGGCTACTACGTGGCGCTGGGGCCGCTCACACCAGGCACGCATACCATCAACTTCGGCGGCGTCCTACCCACCATGGCCCAGGCCGTAACCTACCGCCTGGTTGTAGAGTAAGCACGCCAGTCTTGGCCAAATACACAAGCACTATCCGCAGCACACCAGCATGACCACACCAGCCCCGCACACCATCACCGACCTCGCAGCCCTGGAGTCACTGTTCGGCGAGAAGGCTGAGGTGTCCATACGCAAGGAAGTGCCCTATCTGCACCCGATCTACCGCCAGTGGATAGAGGCGTCGCCCTTCGCGGTGCTGGCCACCCGCGGGCCGGACGGGCTGGACGCCTCACCCCGGGGCGACCCGGTGCCGCTGGTGACGGTGCTGGACGAATACACACTCTTGCTGCCCGAGCGACGGGGCAATAACCGTATCGACAGCCTGCGCAACATCCTGTCCGACCCGCATGTTGCGTTGCTGTTCTTCGTACCCGGCACCGGCGAGACACTGCGGGTGAATGGGTGCGCCCGGATTTCCGTGGCACCCGAGCTGCTGGCACGCCTGTCCATAGGCGGCGTAGCACCCAAGTGCGTGATCGAGATCCAGGTGCAAACGGTGTACTTCCAGTGCGCGCGGGCGCTGCTGCGGTCCAAGCTGTGGGAGCCGCGCAACCCTGAGTTGGCGGCATCCGTGCCCAGTGCGGGTGCGATGCTGGCGGCGGTGACCCAGAACGAGATCGACGGTGCGGCCTACGACGCTGAACGCCCTGCCCGCCAGCGCGCCACCCTGTATTGATGTCCCACCGTCACCCATGTAGCCAAAGGACTCGGGTTGTAACCCCGTATGTCGCTACGTAAGCAAACGACAGGGTCAATCACACCCATAGTTATAAATAATCATCTGCCCATAGCACGCCAGTATTCTTTTCCTCAGCACACCTTATTCAACCAGCAGGTGTGCGGGTTTGGGAGGGGAAATGCAGCGCAAAACCAGCGCCTTACAACGTATGGATTTGCCGCGCTCCGCGGCAAACGGGCCGGCCTACAGCAGCCTGCAGGCCATATTGCAGCGCGCCGACATCAGACTCAACGGCCACCGGCCCTGGGACATGCGCGTGCATGACCCCGGCGTTCCCGCCCGGGTGCTGGCCTATGGCAACCTCGGCCTGGGCGAGAGCTATATGGACGGCCAGTGGGACTGCGATGCCATTGACCAGCTGTTCGACCGCCTGCTGCGCACCCAGCTGGACCAGGAGGTACGCAGCCTGTCAATCTGGCTACGCCAGCTGCAGGCGCGCTGGCTGAACCTGCAAACCGAGCAACGCGCCTGGCGGGTGGGCCGCCAGCACTACGACCTGGGCAACGACTTCTACACGGCCATGCTGGGCCAGAGCATGGCCTACACCTGCGCCTTCTGGCAAAACAGCCAGACCCTGGACGCGGCCCAGGAGCACAAGCTGGACCTGGTATGCCGCAAGCTGGGCCTGCAGCCCGGCATGCGCGTGCTGGACATAGGCTGCGGCTGGGGTAGCTTCATGCGCTACGCGGCCCAGCGCTACGGCGTGCAATGTGTGGGCGTCACCATCTCCGAAGAGCAGGCGGCGCATGGCCGGCAGCTGTGCGCGGGCCTACCGGTGGAATTCCGCCTGGCCGACTACCGCAGCCTGGACGAACGCTTTGACCGCATTGTCAGCATCGGCATGTTCGAGCATGTGGGCCGCAAAAACTACCAGACTTACATGGACGTGGCGCTGCGCTGCCTGGCCAGCGACGGCCTGTTTCTGCTGCACACCATTGGCCGCAACGACCGGGGCTACGGCACCGACCCCTGGATACACCGCTACATCTTCCCCAATGGCGAGCTGCCCAGCATGGCCGACATCGCCCAAGCCTGCGAGCACCGCTTCGTGGTGGAAGACCTGCACAACTTTGGCGCCGACTACGACCGCACGCTGATGGCCTGGCACGCGAATGTGCAAGCGGCTTGGCCCCGCTTTGCCGAGCAGTTGGGGCCACGCTTTTTGCGCATGTGGCGCTACTACCTGCTGTCCTGCGCGGGCGCTTTCCGGGCGCGTGACATCCAGCTTTGGCAATGGGTGCTGTCGCGTCCCGGGCGGCCGGGTGTTTACCCCCGGCTGGTTGGCTGATATCTTTCAAGCCTTTTTGACCGCTAGCGCAGATATTATCTGCGCCAGCAGCTATTCATTTGATAGCATTTTGCGCATGAAGGCGTTGTGCAGTTCTACGCCACGGCGCACAGGCTTGCGCCGCTCCAGCACCACAAAGCCGTGGTGCGCAAAAAACGGCTCCGCCGTGGCGCTGACATTGGCCGTCAGTTCTGCCAGGCCCAGGGTGCTGGCCTCCTGGTGGATGCGCTGCATCAACAGACGCCCCACTCCCTGGCGCGGGCATGTGCCTGACACAAAGAAGTGGTCGATAAAGCCGCTGGGCTGCACATCGGCATAGCCCAGAATGCAGCCCTGCCGCTCTACCACGAAGGGGTTGTTGGACCGCATGCGCTCGGCCCACAGCGCCACGTCGCACTCCACGGGCGCCCAGGCAAAAACCTGCTCGGATGTGTAGTCACGCGAGGCGATGGTGTGCACGGCTGAGAAGTAGACCTGGTACAGCGCGGGCGCATCGCCCTCCTGGAAGCGGCGCAGTTGCATGGGTGGCAGCATAGTCATTCACCAGCGCCCGTATTGGGCCACGATGCCGCGGAACAAAGCCTCGCGCTCGGCCCCCAGGTGCTTGCCGCTGGCATCGCCCGCAGCGTCCTGGCCCACGGCGGTGTGCACTACCACCAGCTTCAAATCCGGGTCCACCAGGATGGCCTGGCCATAGACACCCAGCAAGGCAAAGCGGCGGTGGCTACCCGGGAGCAGCCAGGTCTGGAAGCCATAGCCGAAGTAGGTGCTGCCTTTGTTGGCCATCTGACCTGGGCGAAAGTCTGCCGGCTGGCGTGCGGCGTCAGTCATGTCCAGCAGGTATTCACGCGGCAGCACGGCCTGGCCTTGCACCTGGCCGTCGTTGGCCATCATCCAACCCAGGCGTGCGTAGTCGCGCACGGTGGCATTCAGGCCGCCTTGGGCCAGTTCGAGCTTGTCCACCGGATTCAGCAACCAGGTAGCGGCCGCCTGCGCACCCAGGGGTTGCCAGATCTTTTGCGCCACGTAATCACACAGGCTGCGGCCGGTGGCTGCCGCCAGCACCAGGCCCAGCACCTCAGTCTGGGCACCGGCGTAGTTGAAGCGCGCACCCTCAGGGTCGGCACGCTCGGTGATGGACTGGGTGGCCTGCAGGGTGCCGCTGCGCCGCACAATGGCGTTGAAGCGGGCGCGGTCGTCCTGCGGGGTGTAGTCTTCCACGTAGCGCGCTCCCGATGCCATGCGCAGCAGATGGACCAGGCGGGTTTCACCATACAGGCTGCCGGCCAGAGCTGGCACGTAGGTGGCGGCAGTGTCATTCAGGGAATGGATAGCGCCCTCCTCCAGCGCCTTGCCCACGGCCAGCGCCACCACGGTCTTGGCCATGGAATTGGACAGCATGCGCATCTCCGGCGTGCGGGCATAGTTGTAGCGCTCGGCCATGATCTCGCCGTCCTTCAGCACCAGCACGGCCGTGGCACGCTGGTGCTCCATGTAGTCGTCCAGCGTCCACTGGCGGTTGGCAAAGCGGTAGTTGAAGCGTGTTTCGTTGGTGGCCTGGGGCAGAACCAGCGGCTGGGCCGCGGGCGCCATGCTGCAGGACGGCCGAAAGCTGTCCATGGCACTGAAAGATCCCACCAGATACGCCGGCTGGTAGGCCTGCCGCAGGTCGCTGCCCACCGGGTAGCCCTGGGATTTGCCCAGCAGCTCCTCCTCGGGCGCGGCCACGGCCGACAACGCACACAACAAGGCGGGCACAAACAACCGCCAGCCAGGGGCTCGAAAACAAACAAGGTCAAACAACATAGACATGGCGCAGATGCAATGAGGAGCACGAATATAGCTTGCGCCCTGGTTGCCCCCGCCGACCACATAGGCAGCGCATAAGCTTGCGCGTTTTTGTTCGTTGTCCCGGCCCGGCGCCCTGCCTACCATGCCCCGCAAGGGCTGTGAACCGGGCCCAGAACAAGAAACATGCGCCGCCCATTCCGTCTTGCCACCGCACTGAAATCCGCCGAATGGCCCACCTGGGCCTTGCTGCTCGCCATCTACGGTGGCTGGGGCCTGGTCATCCGCCATTGGGCGCAGCTAGGTGCCGGCCTGGGCAGCGCCCTGCTGGTGGTGTGGATCTGCTGGTACCTGAGCCTGCAGCACGAGCTGGTGCATGGCCACCCCACGCGCTCTGCCCGCTTCAACCGCCTGCTGGGCCTGGCGCCACTGGCCGTGTGGTACCCGTTTGACCTGTACCGCGACAGCCACCTGGCACACCACCGCGACGAACACCTCACCAGCCCGGGCATAGACCCCGAGAGCAACTACCTCACGGCAGACCACTTCGCCCGTCTGCCACGCCTGCTGCAAGCCGGCTGGCGCTGCCAACGCACGGTACTCGGGCGGCTGCTGGTGGGGCCGGCGCTGGTGCTTCCGCCAACCTGGGTCGGCATGCTGCGGCAGCCCCTGCGCGGCGACCACACACACAACCGGGCCTGGGCCATGCACCTGGTACTGCTGGCCGTGATGCTGTGGGCGCTGTGGCGTTTCGCGGGCATACACCCGCTGCTGTATCTGCTGCTAGCCTATGCCGCGCTGGGCCTGGCCATGCTGCGCTCGTTGTACGAGCACCGGCCGGCGGCCCGCCCGGCACACCGGATCGCGGTGAACGAGGCATCGGCATTTTGGCGTTTGCTATATCTGAACAACAATTACCACATGGTGCACCACGAATCCCCCGGCCTGCCTTGGTACCGGCTACGCCAGACCTACCTGGCCGACCGGCAGGGTTATCTACAGCGCAACGGCGGGTTTTTACTTCCAGGCTATGGTTACCTGCTACGGCGTTTTGCGCTACAACCCGTTGACGCGCCGGTGCTGCCTGCCGAACTGCAGCCGGTATACCCAGCCCGCCAGGGCTGATGCATGCGTCTTTCCCTTCGTTTTACTCCAGGAGTTCCCATGGTCCCCTTCTTCTCTCGCCGCCAGCTCGTTGCCTCCCTGGCCCTGGTGGGCCTCAGTGGTGCGCTACATGCCCAGACCGCCGTACGCGTGGCCTCCAAGATCGACACCGAAGGCTCGTTGCTGGGTAATGTGATCCTGCAGGTGCTGGAGGCCAACGGCATCAAGACCGAAAACAAGGTGCAGCTAGGTGTGACAAAGATCGTGCGCGGCGCCCTGGTGGCGGGCGAGATCGACATCTACCCTGAATACACCGGCAACGGCGCCTTCTTCTTCTCGGACGAAAAAAATCCGGCCTGGAAAGATGCCAAGGCCGGTTATGAAAAGGTTGCCGCGCTGGACCTGGAAAAGAACAAGCTGGTCTGGCTGCAGCCCGCACCAGCCAACAATACCTGGGCCATCGCCATCCGCAAAGACGTGGCCAGCAAGAACAACCTGAAGTCGCTGGACGACCTGGGTAAATGGCTGGGCACCGGCGGCAAGTTCAAGCTGGCGGCCTCGGCCGAGTTTGTGGAGCGCCCCGACGCCCTGCCCGCCTTCCAGACCACCTACGGCTTCAAGCTGACGCAAGACCAGCTGCTGACGCTGGCAGGCGGCGACACCACGGTAACCATCAAGACCGCAGCCGAGCAAACCTCGGGCGTCAACGCCGCCATGGCCTATGGCACGGATGGCCCCGTGGCCGCCCTGGGCCTGCTGGTGCTGGCCGATACCAAGGGCGCGCAGCCCATCTACGCGCCCGCCCCGGTGGTGCGCGCCGAAGTGCTGGCGCGCTACCCCAAGATCAAGGACGTGTTGGCCCCGGTCTTCAAAAGCCTGGACGGCCCCACCCTGCAAAGCCTGAATTCCAAGATTGCCCTGGAGGGCCAGGACGCCAAGGCCGTGGCCGCCGCCTACCTGAAGTCCAAGGGCTTCACCAAGTAAGCGCATGGGGCTGCACAACCGGGTGCTGTGCCTGTTGCTGGTGTTAGGCCTGGCCGCTGGCGGCAGCCTGGGCTTCGTCACCCAGGCACCGAACCGGCTGGTCACGGGCGTGGGCGTTCCACTGGCTGACCTGATGCAGGGGCCGCATTGGTGGGTGCTGCTGCCGGTGCTGGTTTTGGCGCTATGCGCCGTGCTGCCCGCCGTGCGCCGTACGCATTGGCTGGTATTTGGTGCCGCGGCTTGCAGCCTGTTTGCCTGGGTCTGGCTGGCCGGTGATGCCGCCACCCAGGCTACGGCCACCGGCTCCACTTTGGCTCGTACCTCGTTTGGTGGAGGCTTCTGGGCGCTGGTGGTGCTGTCGGCCCTGGCTGCCGCAGACGCCTTGCAGCGCCTCGCCTTGCAAGCCGGGCTGAAGAGCCTGCTGGGCCTGGCCGTGGTGCTGCCGCTGTGGCTGCTGCTGGCGCAAGGCCAACTGGATGCACTTTCGCTGTTGAAAGAGTACGCCAACCGGCAGGATGTATTCCAGTCGGCCTGGCGCCGCCATTTGGAGATCGTGCTGTTCACCCTGTTGCCCACGCTGTGCATAGCTGTGCCCTTGGGTGTGGCGGCTTTCCGCCGGCCACGGCTGGCCGGGCCGCTGTTCGCGGTGCTGAACCTGGTGCAGACCATTCCCTCCATCGCCTTGTTCGGCCTGCTCTTGCTGCCCCTGGCCGCCCTGGGCACCTGGCTGCCGCAGCTGGGCATACGCGGCATTGGCCTGGCGCCAGCGGTGCTGGCCCTGACGCTGTATTCACTGCTACCCATCGTGCACAGCACCGTGACCGGCCTGCGCCTGGTACCACCCGAAGTGGTGGAGGCGGCCACCGGCATGGGCCTGACCCCGCGCCAAATCTTCTGGAAGGTGCAAGTGCCGCTGGCCCTGCCCCTGCTAGTGGCCGGCGTGCGTACCACCACCGTGCAGGCCATCGGTCTGGCCGTGGTGGCGGCGCTAATCGGCGCGGGCGGCTTTGGCGCCATCATGTTCCAAGGGCTGCTCAGCAGTGCGGTGGACCTGGTGTTGCTGGGCGTGTTCCCGGTGGTGGCGCTGGCGGTAGTGGCGGACGCGGCGTTCCAGTCTTTATCGATGTTCCTGAGGTCCGCGCGATGATCGAGTTCCAGCATGTCAGCAAGTTGTTTGGCGATACGGCCGCCGTGAAAGACCTGTCGCTGCACATTCCCCAAGGTGAATTTACGGTGCTGATCGGCGGCTCGGGCTCGGGCAAATCGACTACGCTGAAGATGATCAACCGCCTGGTGGAGCACGATACCGGGCGCATCCTGTTCCAGGGTGAAGAGATCCGCTCTTTCAAGCCTGAAGACATACGCCGGCGCATGGGTTACGCCATCCAGTCGATTGGCCTGTTCCCGCACTGGACGGTAGAGAAAAATATCGCCACCGTGCCCGCCCTGCTGGGCTGGACGCGCCAGCGCATACGTGACCGCGTGACCGAGTTACTGGAGCTACTGGACCTGGAGCCGAACATCTACCGCGGCCGCTACCCGCACCAGCTGTCGGGCGGCCAGCAGCAGCGCGTGGGCGTGGCCCGGGCACTGGCGGTCAACCCCGAAGTGCTGCTGATGGACGAGCCCTTTGGCGCGCTGGACCCGGTGACACGCACCACCCTGCAAAAGGAGATGCTGCGCATCCACCAAAGCTCGGGCAAAACCATTGTGCTGGTCACCCACGACATTGACGAGGCCCTGGGCCTGGCCAGCCGCATCGTGCTGCTGGACAAGGGCGAGGTGGTGCAGGCCGGCTCGCCAGCCGAGATCCTCGCGCACCCGGTGAACGACTTTGTGACCGACTTCGTGGGACGCAGTGACATTGGCATCAAGCTGCTGGGCCTGTCCACCGTGGCCACCTACACCCGGCCCGGGGAGACCGCCACGGGCACCCCGGTCGCCGCCAGCACCAGCTTGCGCGAAGCCCTGTCCACCTTTGTGGCGCGGGCCTGCGATCGCCTGCCTGTCGTGGACGCGCAGGGCCAGGCCCTGGGCGTGGTCCATTTCGCCGACCTGTGGCAGCGCCCGGCATGAAAGGCTGGCTGCACAACCCGCTGCCCTGGGCCGTGCTGCTATTGGCGGCGCTGGTCTGGGGCATGCCCCATCTGCAACCGGTGTTCGCGGCCCTGTTCCCCGAGCTGGACCGGCCCATGTACACCCAGGACAGCTTCGCAGCACTGGTCGCCGCCCACCTGAACCTGGTGTTCTGGTCCAGCAGCGCGTCCATCCTCGTCGGTGTGGCTGCGGGCATCGCGGTGACGCGGGCTGGTGGCCGCGAATTTCGCCCGCTGGCCGAGACCCTGGTGGCCATGGGACAGACTTTTCCGCCGGTGGCAGTGCTGGCAGTGGCCGCGCCGCTGATAGGCTTTGGTGCCGCGCCGGCCTTGATCGCGCTGGCCCTGTACGGCCTGCTGCCCATACTGCGGGCCACCATCAGCGGCCTGGAGTCGGTACCCGTCGGCGTGCGCGAGGTGGCGCAAGGCCTCGGCATGGGCCGGCTGCGCCTGCTGTGCCAGATCGAGATTCCACTAGCGCTGCCAGTCATCGTGGCGGGCATACGCACTTCGGTCACCATCAACCTGGGCACTGCAGCCATCGCATCCACCGTCGGCGCCAAAACCTTGGGCTCGCCCATCATCGTGGGCCTGAGCGGGTTCAACACCGCCTATGTGCTGCAGGGCGCGATCCTGGTCGGCGCGCTGGCCATCGTGTTCGACATGGCTTTTAGCCAGTTGGCCCGCTGGCTGGACCGCTGGCGCGTACAGCCCCCAGCCCATTGAGCCGCATGGAATCCGCTTTCCCCATGTATGCTGCAGGCGCGCCGGCCCACCAGGCGCTGTGGCAATTTGTGGCACAGCAGCTGCTAGACCAGGGCTTTGGCAGCATCCCTCTAACTTTGGCGCAGCCCGCAGACCTGCTCGCCCACTGGCAACAGCCCGAGCTGCTGCTGAGCCAGACCTGCGGCTATCCGCTCACCCACGCGCTGGCAGGTCGTGTCCAGTTGGTGGGCGCCTTCCGTTGCCAGGCGCCGGGCTGCGAAGGCATCCACTACCGCAGCATGCTGGTGTGTCGTACGGCGGATGCAGCCCTGCCGTTGGACGCCTTTCGGGGCCGTGCCGTGGCTTTCAATTCAGCCGACTCCCAATCCGGCTACAACAGCCTGCGCACGCTGGTAGCGCCCTGGGCGGTGGAAGGCGCCTTCTTCGGGCAGGCACTGCAGACCGGCGCGCACCGGGCATCGCTGGAGGCTGTACGCTCGGGCGCGGCTGATATCGCTGCCATCGACTGTGTCAGCCTGGCCCTGTTCCAGCGGGAAAATCGCCAGGCGCTGGAAGGGCTACGCATCTGCGGCTATACCGCCCTGTCGCCCGGCCTACCGCTGATCACTTCGCTACAGACTGCGCCAGAACTGTTAATTGCCTTGCAGTCCGCCCTGCGTGCCGCCATGGAGGTAGATAGCCTGGCAGACGCCCGCGCCGCACTGTGCATCGCGGGGTTTGAAACCGTCAGCCTGGCCGCCTACGACGCCATCCTGGCTATGGAACAAGCCGCGTTTCGGCAGGGTTACTACAGGCTTTGACACGAAACGCCAAAGTAAGCCTGCCAGAGACCCGCTTACAGGCTATAATCCAAGGCTTTGCTGGCAAACCCTCGCTGCCTGATCAATGTAATAGCGAGGGAACACCGCGGTCCCTTCGTCAAACGGCCTGATCTTCCTTTGACAAGACCCGCACACTATCGGAATCTTTTTTTGTCATGACAACTATCCGTGTAAAAGAAAACGAACCCTTTGACGTGGCCCTGCGCCGCTTCAAGCGCACCATCGAAAAGCTCGGTCTGCTGACCGACCTGCGTGCGCGTGAGTTCTATGAAAAGCCCACCACCGAGCGCAAGCGCAAGAAGTCGGCCGCTGTGAAGCGCCACTACAAGCGTGTACGTTCGATGCAGCTGCCTAAAAAGCTGTATTAAGCTTTCAAACTGTTCGCAGTTTGACAAGCCCGCCCCGGGACGCCAGGGCGGGCTTTTTGACTTTTAGACCCAAACTTTCAGGAGCAACCATGTCACTCAAAGAACAAATCACCGAAGACATGAAAACCGCCATGCGTGCCAAGGACAGCGCCCGTCTGGGTACCGTCCGCCTGCTGCTGTCGGCCATGAAACAAAAAGAAGTGGACGAACGCGTGGTGCTGGACGACGCCGCCATCATCGCCATCGTCGACAAGCTCATCAAGCAGCGCAAGGACTCGGTGGAAGCCTTCGTCAAGGCCGACCGCAATGACCTGGCCGATGTGGAAAAAGCCGAAATGGCTGTGCTGTCCGCCTACCTGCCCCAGCGTCTGGACGCCGAGCAAGTCGCCGCCGAAGTCGGCACGCTGGCTGCCGCCCTGGTCGCCGAACTGGGCCGCCCCCTGACGGGCGGCGACATGGGCAAGCTGATGGGCGTCGCCAAGGCGCAACTGGCTGGCAAGGCTGAAATGGGCCAGGTATCGGCTGCCGTAAAAGCCGCGCTGGCGGGATAAACCCTGCCCGCCATGGGGTCCAGGACAACCAATGTCCTGGCTACCGCGTTATAAAAGGCGTGAACACTCTGCTGCACGCCATGTCCTACACCCTTCTTTCCCGAACAACCCACCTGCTAGTCGGGTTGTTACTCGCGTTGGCGGGCTTGCAGGCTTCCGCGCAGACCGACGCGCCCAGCCGCGTGGGCCGCATCAGTCAGATGGAGGGCGTTACCAGCTACGCGCCCAGTGGCAGCAATGACTGGAGCCCCGCCGAATACAACCGACCACTGACCACCGGCGACCGGCTACAAACCGCCCCCGGCTCCCGTAACGAGCTGCACATAGGCTCTACCGCCCTGCACAGCAGCGGCCCGGCCACATTGGAAATCGCCCAGCTGGACGACGACACCGCCCGCCTGACGCTGGAACGGGGCAGCCTTTCGCTGCGCGTGCGCCAGCTCTATCCCGGTGAACAGCTGGAAATCGACACCCCAAACCTGGCCTTCACCATCAGCCAGCCCGGCGAATACCGGCTGGACGTGGACACCCGCTTCCGCACCACCGCCGTCACCGTGCGCAGTGGCAGCGGTGTAGCCTATGGAGAAAACGGCCAGGCGCGTGGCATCACCGCCGGGCAGCAGATCCGCTTTGCCGACCGCCAACTGGGCCAAGAGGTGTTCTTCGACAACCCGCCCCGCGATGCCTTTGACATGTGGGCCAGTGCCCGCGACCGGGCCGAAGACCAGTCGCTCAGCGCCCGCTACGTGTCACGCGACACTGTGGGCTACCAGCAGCTGGACGCCTATGGCGAATGGCGCACCGACACCGAATTCGGCACGGTATGGATTCCCCGCGTCAACAACAGCCAGTGGGCGCCCTTCCGCAACGGCCAGTGGCGCTGGATTGAACCCTGGGGCTGGACCTGGGTGGACGACGCGCCTTGGGGCTTTGCGCCCTTCCACTACGGCCGCTGGGCGCAAATCGGTGCGCAATGGTGCTGGGTGCCCGGGCCAGTGATGGCGCGCCCGGCGTATGTGCCAGCGGTGGTGGGTTTCCGCGACCCATTTGCCGACCGTGACCGTCACCATCCACCCAATAACAACTGGTATCCGCTGGCCCCCGGCCAGACCTGGCGCCCAGCCAACCCCCACCGCCCGCCTGAGTCGCGGCCTGGCCTGCCTCCCGGCGTGGGCGCAAACCCCGCATGGCGAGACAGTCCTCCCAGCCAGCAGGCCATACCCATGCCCCGGCCTCAAGTGCACATGGTGGAACCCATGATGCAAGCCCCCAACAACCTGCAGGACTTGCAACAGCGAGCCCAATTGCAGCGCCAGCAGCAGCTAGACCGCGAACGCCAGCAGCAAGAGCAAAACCGCATCCAGCTCCAGGGCCAGCAACGCGAACAAATGCAGCGCGATGCCGCGCAGCAGCAAATGCGCGAACAGCAAAACCGCATCCAGCAGCAGCAGGCAGAGCAAGCGCAACGGGAACAGCAACAACGCGAACAAGCCCAGCGTACCCAACAACAACTGCTACAGCAGCACCAACAACCGCAGCAGGTCCAGCCCATGCCTCGGCCCCAGATTCGGGATCCAAATAGCTTGTTCTTGGACCGCAAGCGCATCCTGCGCCCAGGCGAAGATCCAAACCGCTAGAACAAGCCATAGCTGCGATATTTATAGCGCCCCGCACAGATAAATAGAGCGCTAGAGGCACAAAATAACTTAAGGCAACGCTGAACAAGCCTCTTCAAAATAGGCCCATGCATCTACCAGGGTCCGATTTCGGCCACTTGGGCGTT
>NZ_JBWKVR010000036.1:0-37656 GCF_059421805.1 Rhodoferax sp. GW821-FHT02C08 | reverse complement strand
CTGCTGCGCGCGGCTGTGACGACCCGGCCACTTCCATTGACTGTTCTTCGATACTCTGAGGCAGGTAGCTAATCAGGAAAAAATAGCTGCTAGCGCACATTTCGTGTGCGCTAGCAGCTATTTATTCCATAGCGCCGTCAAGCAGACGGCGGCTGGATTCAGACGATGGCGGTCAGTTCCGAAGAATTGACGAAGCCGGTGCCGGCACGTGGCCATTCCACCAGCACGCCCTTGTCGGTCTGGGCGATCACATAACCGTCGGTACGCAAGATGCTGCCGCGACGCACCAAATTGACGCGCTCGCCTGGAACAAACGTGGCAGCAGCGACGGTGAACAAAGATTTCAAAAAGAACAGAACTTGCATGGTAAATATCCTGAATGTTTCAGACCCTTGGGGGGGGCCTGCCGGCACAGCGGCCGTGGTGGTTTAGTGAGACTGCAGCCAGTCCCGCTGGCGGGATTCCAGGTCGGCTAGCGACTGGGATTTGCTGAGATAGCTCTCAACATCGCTGGATTCGTGCTGTTCAAAACTACGGCCAATTGCCTGGGCAGCACGCCGAGCGGACAACAAAAAGAAGAGAGCGATGTTCATAGCTAGAACTCCAAATTTAGAGGTTTACCCTTTCTAGGGTTAACCCTAGTATCGCACAAAGTGGGTGCGCGCGTGCACGAATATGTGCGCATAAGCCGAGTTTGTTTGCGATAAGTCACACTTTAGGTGCATGGCCGGCAACACACAGCCGCACCCAACGCCGCCTAGATCCGGCCTGCAAGGCACTTAAAAACCAGTGGTGAAAATGCCCGATAGCGCAAATAGATACTCCACAGTCAGCTATTGAATCAATAGCAACTACCAGAGCCTCAGCAACCGCCCGTCCACCAGGCGCAGGCCACGTGTGGCCATGGCACGGGCTTCGCCCTCGTCGTGCGTCACCAACACCGCAGCCATGCCGGCTTCGAAGATGCGCTGACGAAACTCAGCCTGCAGGCTTTGGCGCAGGGCCGCATCCAGCGCGGAAAACGGCTCGTCCAACAGCAAGGCGCGCGGCGCGGTGATGAGTGCGCGGGCCAGGGCCGCACGCTGCTGCTCACCGCCCGACAAGGTCCACACGCGCTGCCGGGCGTGGCTGGCCAGGTCGAAACGCGCCAGCATGGCCTCGGCGCGCTGGCGGGCCTCGGCCTTTTTCACCCGTTGCTCCACCAAGCCGAAAGCCACGTTGTCACGCACGTCCAGGTGTGGAAACAGCGCGAAGTCCTGGAACATCAGGGCGAAGCCGCGCCGCTCGGGTGGCAGCCGGGTGATGTCCTGCGTATCGAACCAGACGCTGCCGGACTCGGCCTCCTCCAACCCGGCCGCTATTTTCAAAAGCGTACTTTTGCCACTGCCGGACGGCCCCAGCAGGGCCACGATTTCGCCCTCGGCCACCTGCAGGCTGAGCTGATCGGCCAGCAGTCGAGAGCCGTAATGTTTGGTGATGGATCGCAGTTCAAGCATGGGGAGGATGGGTGGGTTCCGCCCGTCGCGGGCCTTCGATCAACGCAAACGCCGCCAAGGCCAGCGCCATCAGCAGGCAGGCCAGCACTAGCGCCGCGTCGCCATTGGCTGCACCGGGCCGCCCCAGGCGTTGGTAAACCAGGGTAGTCAGCGTGGCCCATTCTGGGCGAGATAGAAAAAGGGTGACCGCAAACTCGCCGAGCGCCGTGGCGGCTGCAAATGCCATGCCGCGGCGCAACGCGGGTGCGACCAGCGGCAGCGTGACACGCCAGAACAGCCGCCAGGGGCTGGCCCCCAGGCTGCGCGCCGCCTGGGACACATGCGCGGGCAGGCTATCCAATGCGGCTGCCAGGGACTTGGCGACAAAGGGGTAAGCCAGCACGGCATAGGCGCACAGCAGCAGCGCCAGACTGGCAGTCCACTGCGGGTACAGCAACAACAGGCCAAAGGCCACGGTGATGGGCGACACCACAAACGGTAAAAAGGCCGCCGCGCGCATCGCCAGCGACTGCTGTGCCGCCAGCGCATGCAGCAGCCCCAGCACGCTGGCCAGTAACAGCGCCACAGCCGAAAAGCGTAAGGTATTCCACAGCGCGACCAGGGTATCGGCCTCCAGCAGCACGGCCCAGATCTGCCAGCCCGCGTGCACCGCGCGCCACAGAATCGCCGCGATAGGTGCAGCGCAGAAAAAAACCAGCACCGCACATGCGCCCCACACGCCCAGCCAATGCACGGGTCGATTGGGGCGGCGGCGCGCGATGGGCTGCACACGGCCGGGCACGGCCAGGCGCTTTTCGATGGCGGCATAGCCCCAGGCCACGGCGCCAGTCAGCAGCAGCATCCACAGCGCCAGCAAGCTCGCCGGGGCCAGCTGCAGCTCGTGCGCGACCAGGCTGTAGATCTCCACCTCCACCGTCGCATAGCGCTGGCCCCCCAACACCAGGGCCAGGCCAAAACCGGCAAAGCAATACAAGAACACCAGGCACAGGCTGGACGCCAGCCAGGGTGCGATCGCCGGCCACTCGACCCGCCAGAAGGCCCGCCACGGGCTGGCACCTAGGCTGCGGGCGGCGGCCACGCGTTGGGCATTGACCTGCTCCAGCGCCTCCAACCCGGCCCGCACCACCACGCACAGATTGAAAAACAGATTGCCATACAGCAGCAGCCAGGGCGAGTCCTGTAGCTCCAGCCCCAAGGCATTGCTCAACAGACCACGCGGCCCCCACAGCGCCAGCACACCCACTGCCGCCACCAGGGTGGGCACCACGAACGGCAGCATCAGCAGGCGCAACACCAGGCGGCGCCCGGCAAACTCCCAACGCGCCAGCACCCAGGCCACGGGCAAGCCCAGCAGCAAAGCGGCGACACAGGTGGCGCCCGCCTGCAAAAGCGACCACAGCACGCGCCAGCGCAGATACGGGTCGGTCCATACCGCCCACAGCGACGGCGTGGGTCCGGTGGCCAGCTCACCCCAAAAACCTTCGAAGCCCAGGCGCAGCACCGGTGCCACCAGCAGCACCGCCAGGCACAGCAGCGGCAGCGCTGCCAGCAAACTCTGGCGGCGTGTGATCGCCATTTATTTCAGTACAACTTGGGTCCAGCGCGCCACCCAGGCCGGGCCCTTGTCGGCAATAGTTTCGGCGGGCAGACTTTCAAACGCGGTGGGCTCGACCGCATGGCGCATCACATCGGCCAGAGGCGTGTGGGCCTCCACCGGATACATCCACATGCTGGTTTGCAAGGCTTGCTGCACCGCGCCAGCGCGCATGAAGCGGATGAACTTGGCGGCGGCTTCGCGCTGCCCGCCGCCCGCTACCAGGGCCACACCTTCGACCTGGCGGAACACACCGCCCTTGAGGAACAGGTTGGCGGTGGGCGACTCGCTGATCTTTTCCTTGCTGTAGAACACCTCAGCCGCCGGGCTGGTGGCGTAGCTGACCACCAGCGGGCGGCTGCCGCCGTTGCGGCTGAATTCGGTGTAGTAGGCCTCGGTCCAGCCCTTCACCACCTTCACGCCATTGGCACGCATGCGGCCCCACCAGTCAAAGGCTTTCTCCTCGCCCATGCCGGCCACGGTAGCCAGCAAGAAGGCATAGCCGGGGCTGGAGGTGGCGGGGTTGGGCACCACCAGCAGGTTACGGTAGGCCGGCTGGATCAAATCCTCCAGCGTCTTGGGCAAGGCCAGGCCGCTCTTGGCGAAAGCGGCCTTGTCGAAATTCAGCGTGACGAAACCGTAGTCCATCGCCACTACATTCGTGCCCACCTGTGTCACCGGCGAACCCTGGGTATAGGTCATGGGCTCCAGCACCTTGGCGGCCTGGGCCTTGGCCACCAGCGCGTTGTCTAGGCCAAACACCACGTCGGCAATGGGCTGCGCGCGGGTCAGTATCAGCTTATTCAGCATTTCACCCGCATCCCCGGCCTTGATCAGGCTGAGCTTGACGCCGGCATCGGCCTCGAACTGGGCCAGCAAGGGCTTGGGCAGATCAAAAGAGCTGTGCACCAGCACACGCAGCTCCTTGTCGGCAGCCAGGGCAGGGAAGGTGCAGAGTGCGGCCAGCGCGGTGGCGGCCCAAGTGAACGTACGGCGTGTACTAGTAGCGCGGCGGTGGAACATGCTTGCCTTTCAATGCGCCGGCGCGGGTCGCATGGAAGGCCGCAGCCCCATCACGCTCCCTACGCTGGCATGACCCAGATCAGGTGTGTGGGGTATTTCTCAGCCCGCTTCAAAGCAGGCACCCCCGGTGAAGCGTGGGATTGTAGAGTTCTCCCTGCTGGCGCTGGACAAACTTGTGGATAACCCGGGCAAGCGTTTGTATATGCAGGCTAAGCCATTGATTTACAAAGACAAAGCTTACAGCGCCTATTTTTTAGGCAAGTGGAATACTAAGCCTTGGCGGTCATACGGCCCTTCAGGGCGCCGATGGCAACCAGGGCCGTGGGTACCAGAATCATGGCCCAGATGATCTTGTCCAGGTTCTGCTTGACCCAGGGAAAATTGCCAAAGAAGTAGCCGATGGTGACGATGCCCACCACCCACAGCACGCCCCCCAGCACGTCAAAAAACACAAACTTGGCCCGATTCATCACCGCCACGCCCGCCACAAACGGCGCGAAAGTGCGCAGGAACGGCATAAAGCGTGCAGCCACCAGGGTCAGGCCGCCATAGCGCTCGTAAAACGCATGGGCCTGGTTGAAGGCCTTCTTGTTGAAAAAGCGCGAATCTTCCCACTGGAATACCTTGGGGCCTAAATAACGGCCGATGGCGTAATTGCTCTGGTTGCCCAAAATCGCCGCGGCCAGCAGCAGCCCGACCGACAGCGGATAGGACATCAGCCCCACACCGCACATGGCGCCCACCACGAACAGCAGCGAGTCCCCCGGCAGGAACGGCATCACAACAACGCCGGTCTCCACAAAAATAATCAGAAACAGCAGGGCGTAAACCCACAAGCCGTAATTGCTTACAAAAGCCTGCAGGTGCTTGTCCACGTGCAGAATGAAGTCGAGAAGTTGCATGAGAATGTCCATGGGCACCGATTATCGCCAGCATCGCAAGACAAACGGAAGACAGCCATGACACGCCACACCCATCTGCTCATCATCGACCCCCAGAACGATTTTTGCGATCTCCCCCCAGGTGCCGGCGGCAGCCCTGCCCTGCCGGTCACCGGCGCCCATGCCGACATGCAGCGGCTGGCAGCCTTCATCCGCGAATATGCGGCCCGGCTGACCGACATCACCATTACGCTGGACTCGCACCACCGGCTGGACATCGCCCACCCCACCTTCTGGCTGCAAGGCGACGGCAGCGCCGTCACTCCCTTCACCACCATCACGGCGGCGGATGTGAACGCCGGCCTGTATCGGCCGCGCGACCCCGCCCACCTGGGCCGCAGCCTGGCCTACCTGGATGCACTGGAAGCGCGCGGCCGCTACACCCTGATGGTCTGGCCGGTGCACTGCGAGATCGGCACCTGGGGCCACAACGTACACGCCGATGTGCACGCCGCCTACAACGCCTGGGAAGACCAGCAGGGCCGTAGCGTCACCAAGCTGAGCAAGGGGAGCAACCCCTGGACCGAACACTACAGCGCGGTCATGGCCGAGGTGCCCGATGCGCAGGACGAGGCCACCGGCCTGAACCACACGCTGATGGCCGCCATGGACCAGGCCGACACCCTGCTGATTGCCGGCGAGGCCAGCAGCCACTGCGTGCGCGCCACCACCGAGCACATCGTGGACCACCTGGCCCGCCACAAACCCCAGCGCATCGTGCTGCTGACCGACTGCATGAGCCCGGTGGGCGGCTTCCAGCTGCAGCACGAAATGTTTTTGCAGGACATGCAAAGGCGCGGACTGGAACTGGCTAGCAGCCAGGACTTGTGGCTATAAGCCCGCCAGCGCCCCTCAGGTCGCGCAGTGACTGCGGCCGATCTGCGGCGCCCTCTAAAATCACCCGGTGAACGCCCCCATCTCCACCCCCCTGCTGTCCCCCAGTCCCCGCCGCGTCATCCGCGAGCTGCCCGATGAACTCATCAGCCAGATCGCCGCAGGCGAAGTGGTGGAGCGCCCGGCATCCGTGGTGCGCGAGCTGGTCGACAACGCACTGGACGCCGGCGCCACGCAGATCACGCTGCGCCTGCTGGCCGGCGGCGTGCGGCTGATTGCGGTGGAGGACGATGGTGGCGGCATCCCGATGGAAGAGCTGCCCATCGCCCTGAAGCGCCACGCCACCAGCAAAATCCGCGACCTGCATGAGCTGGAATCCGTAGGCACCATGGGTTTCCGTGGCGAAGCCCTGGCCGCTATCAACTCCATAGCTGACATGGCAATCGCCTCGCGCGCCAGCGGCCAATCGAATGCATTTCTGCTGGACGGCCGCAGCGGCGAACTGAAGCCCGTGGCGCGCAGCACCGGCACCACGGTAGAGGTGAAAGAGCTGTTCTTCAGCACCCCGGCACGCCGCAAGTTCTTGAAGACCGATGCCACCGAGCTGGCCCACTGCGTGGAAGCCGTGCGCCGCCATGCGTTGGCCCGGCCCGACGTAGGCTTTGCCATCTGGCACGAGGGCAAGCTGGTCGAACAATGGCGCGCCTGCCCTGCACCCCACAGCATCGACGCGCTGTCCGAGCGCCTGCGCGACGTACTGGGCGACGACTTCACCGAGCGCTCGGTGGCGGTAGACCACCGCAGCTCCATGCGCGACGACGGCGGCCAGGCCGTGCGCGTCTGGGGCCGGGTCGGTATTCCCGACGCGGCGCGGGCCCGACCCGACCAGCAGTTTGCCTATGTCAACGGCCGCTTTGTGCGCGACAAGGTCATCACCCACGCTGCCCGCAGCGCGTATGAGGACGTGCTGCACGGCCAGCGCCAGCCGGTGTATGCGCTGTATGTGGAGATCGACCCGACCCGGGTGGACGTGAATGTGCACCCCACCAAGATCGAGGTGCGCTTCCGCGACAGCCGTGAAGTGCACCAGGCCGTGCGCCGCGCCGTGGATGCAGCCTTGGCGGCACCGCGCGCAGCTGCGGCTGCGGCAGCGAGCGCCACAACACCCGCCACCAGCCCGCCGCAAGAATTTATACAAAACAAGGCTCCAGCGCAGGTATTACCTGCGCAGGCAGCTATCTATTTCGCAGCAGCCACGCCGCACAAGGTGTCGGACTTCGAAGCCCTGTGGCCGGTGACCACGACAGTTGCGGCGCCCGCGCCCAGCCCTGCGACCCATACATACGCCGCTACACCCACCGCAGCCCCGGTTGCCGCGGCCAGCGCCCCCACCACCCAACCGGACCAGCCCAACGAGGCCTGGCCCCTGGGCCGCGCCATCGCCCAGCTGCAAGGCATCTACATCCTGGCCGAAAACAGCCAGGGCCTAGTGGTGGTGGACATGCACGCGGCGCACGAGCGCATCGTCTACGAGCGGCTCAAGGCCCAGTTGGCGAACACGGAGCATGCGCGCATCAGCAGCCAGCCGCTGCTGATCCCGGTTACCTTCGCCGCCACGCCGCAAGAAGTCGCCACCGCCGAAGCCCATGTAGAAACACTGGCCACGCTGGGTCTGGAGATCAGCCCGTTCTCGCCCAAGACCCTGGCCGTGCGCGCCGTGCCCACTAGCCTGGTGCAGGGCGACGCGACCGAACTGGCACGTGGCGTGCTTGCAGAGCTGGCACAACATGAAGCCAGCACCGTGATCCAACGCGCGCACAACGAACTGCTAGGCACCATGGCCTGCCACGGTGCCGTGCGCGCCAACCGCCGCCTGACCCTGGACGAAATGAACGCCCTGCTGCGCCAGATGGAAACTACCGAACGATCCGACCAATGCAACCATGGGCGCCCCACATGGCGACAAATCACAGTGAAAGAGCTGGACACCTTGTTCATGCGCGGCCGATGACCATGCAGCGCACACTCCTGTTGCTGGCGCTGCTGGCATGCCAGTTTTCCAAGTCTGCCCAGGCCGAAAGCGTGGACTGCCACGTCAGCTACGGTGGCGAGACGCAGATCATTTCAGCCCAGCCCGCAGCCACGCCCTACACCGTCGCACCGACCTCCATCGGCTCGTATTTCATGTTCCGCCTGGTGTTTGAACGCCAGCCACCCGGGCTGGCCGCCATCAAGCTCTATACCTATGCCGACCGCGACCCGCCGCAAGGCGCGGTAATGCTGCACCAGGCCGACTACCTGTATCCGCCGCCACCAGCGCTAGGGCCGTATGGTTTCACCGGCCTGCAGCGCGTGTATGAGCCCATACGCGACGGTGAATTGCAATACTGGTGTGGCTGGAAGAAATGATGAAACATACCTTGCTCGCCGCGCTGCTCTGCGTCCCCCTGCTGGGCTTTGCCGCGCCCTCTGAATCGAAAAAAGTCGAGCTGCTGTTCGGCGGCGATGTCATGCTGGACGACGGCCCCGGCCGCCTGATCGCCGCCGGCGGCGACCCGCTGGCAGCCATCGCCCCCATCCTGCAGGCGGCCGACGTGGCCATAGGCAACCTGGAAACCTCGGTTGCCGCCACCACCACCGGTACGCCGCTGGACAACAAGATCTACACCTTCCGCGCCCAGCCAAACACGGTGAATGTGCTCAAGGGCCGCTTCACCGCGATGTCGGTGGCCAACAACCACAGCGGCGACTTTGGCCGCGAAGCCTTCATGGAAACGCTGGCGCATCTGCGCAGCGCAGATATCGCCGGCTTCGGCGGCGGTGCGAACCTGGTCGAGGCGCACAAGCCCTACTGGATTGAAAAGAACGGCCTGCGCATCGCCGTGCTGGGCTATGACGAATTCAAACCCCGCTCTTTCGAGGCCGGTGCCAACTGGCCTGGCGTGGCCTGGAGCGAAGACAGCCTGGTGGTGGCCGATATCCGCGCCGCCAAGGCCGCTGGCGCCGACGTGGTCATCCCCTTCATGCACTGGGGCTGGGAGCGCGAACCCGAGCCCAGCCAGCGCCAGCGCCAACTGGCCAGGCTGATGGTCCAGGCCGGCGCCGATGCCGTGGTGGGCAGCCACCCCCACGTCACCCAGGGCGCCGATGTAGTACTGGGCAAGCCGGTGATCTGGAGCCTGGGCAATCTGGTGTTTGACGGCTTCGAACTGCCCGCCGCCAAGCTGGGTTGGCTGCTGCGTCTGAGCGTGGACAAGCAAGGCATTCGCAGCTGGAACACCGTGGCCGTGCACATGGACGCCGACGGCACGCCCAGCCCCGACACCAGCCTGGCCACGCCCTGCGGGCGCCGTGGCAGCGCCAAGATAAGCCACTGCTGACTTTCTGGTAGCCTCCGGCGCATGTCTGCGCCGTCTGCCTCCCTCTCCGCCACCCCCGCCGCCCCCACCCCTCTTCCCCGCTGCATCGCCCTGGCAGGCCCCACGGCCTCGGGTAAAACCGCCGCCGCGCTGGCGATTGCGCAACGCATGCCGGTGGAGATCATCAGCGTCGATTCCGCGCTGGTCTACCAGGGCATGGACATAGGCACGGCCAAGCCCACGGCAGCCGAGCTGGCCCAGGTGCCGCACCACCTGATCAACATCCGCGACCCGCTGCAGGCCTATAGCGCGGCCGAATTCGTGGTGGATGCCGAGCGCCTGCTGGCCGACATCACCGCGCGTGGCAAGCTGCCGCTGCTGGTGGGCGGCACCATGCTGTACTTCAAGGCGCTGTTTGACGGCATAGACCCCATGCCCACCGCCAACCCCGCCATCCGCGCCGAACTGGAGGCCGAAGCCGCCGCGCACGGCTGGCCCGCACTGCACACCCAGCTGGCCCTGGTCGACCCAGTCACCGCCGCCCGGCTGCAGCCGCTGGATGGCCAGCGCATACAGCGGGCGCTGGAGGTGTACCGCATCTCCGGCCAGCCCTTGTCCAGCTTTCATGCTACAAAAAACGCAGCTGCCAGCGCAGATAGAACCTGCGCCACAACCCTTATTTCTTTGGAACCTCTGGACCGCGCCTGGCTGCATGCGCGCATCGCCCTGCGCTTTGAGCAGATGCTGGCCGGTGGCTTTCTGGACGAGGTGCAAGCCTTGCGCGCGCGCGGTGACCTGCACCTGGATTTGCCCAGCATGCGCTGCGTGGGCTACCGCCAGGCCTGGGAGGCCTTGGACGGACTCTGGCCCATGGCTGAGCTGCGCGACAAAGGCGTCTTCGCCACCCGCCAGCTGGCCAAGCGCCAGATCACCTGGCTGCGCTCCATGCCGCAGCGGCGCATCGTGGCCTGCGAGGCGCCAGACGCTTTGCAGCAGGTACTCGACATCGTGGAGCAGGCGGTATGAGCCTGGTCATCAATGGCCTGGCCAAGCGCTATGGCGACAGCACGGTCTTCGCCAATGTGTCGCTGCGCGTGGCGCCAGGCGAGTTTGTCGCCATCGTCGGTGAATCCGGCGTGGGCAAATCCACGCTGCTGAACTGCATGGCCGGGCTGGACAGCTGGGACAGCGGCACGGTGCATATCGCCGGCACCGACCTGGGCACGCTAGGCAACGACCAGCGCGCCCTGTTGCGGCGCCAACAGGTGGGCTTTGTGTTCCAGGCCTTCCATGTACTGCCACATCTGGACGTGGCGCAAAACGTGGCCTTGCCGCTGATGCTGCTGGGCCAGAACGATGCGGCGCGGGTGGAAAGTCTGCTGGAAGCCGTGGGCCTGGGTGGCCTGGGCGCACGGCTGCCGCAGCAGCTCAGCGGCGGCCAGCTGCAGCGCGTGGCGATTGCTCGCGCCCTGGTGCACCGCCCGGCGCTGCTGCTGGCCGACGAACCCACCGGCAACCTGGACCCCACCACCGCCGCCAAGGTAATGGATGCGCTGCTGGCCCAGACCCGGGCCCAGGGCGCGTCTCTGGTGCTGGTCACCCATTCGGAGTCTGCAGCGGCGCGGGCCGACCGTGTGCTGCATCTGCGGGTCGACGGTATATCCGAATAAAAAATGCCGCTAGCGCAGATAGAACCTGCGCAAGCAGCTATTGATTCAATAGCAAAATAACTCCAAGCCAAGTCTATAGACAGAACGCAGGCCGTCCAGAAACACCGCAGAACTGGCTTTGCCAGGCTGCTGGTGTTGCCCCCTGCAAGGGGGGTGGCGAAAAGTGCGAAGCACTGTAGCCTGGGGGTGAGCTTAGAAAGTGGTTTCAGCGTGCAGGCTTTGGCGTGCGGGCAGGTAAATGGAGAAGATCGCGCCGCCATCGGGCATATTGCCGGCCACCACGCTACCCTCGTGGGCTTCGATAATCTTCTTGCAGATCGTCAAGCCCAGGCCGGTGCCGCCCGAGCCGTCCTTGCTGCTGCTGGACTGCACAAAGGCGTCGAAGATCTTTTCCAGCTCGGCCGGCGGCACGCCCGCACCGTGGTCGCGCACACTGATGCAGATGCGGCGGTCTTCGGTGATCTTGCCTTGCACCACGATTTCGCTCCAGACGGGCGAGAATTTGATGGCGTTGGCCGCGATATTGCGCACCACCTGCTGGAAGCGCACCGGGTCCACCTTGGCGATCAGCGGGCGCTCGCCCAGCTCCACCACGGTCAGCACATGCTTGGCCTGCAGCAGGGGGCTGAGCTCGTGCAGCACGGCGTGCACCAGGCCGCGCAGATCGGCCCGTTCCAGGTTGATGCCGCCTACCGAGCTTTCGATCTTGGACACGTCCAGCAAATCATTCACCAGCGCCAGCATGCGCACGCCCGAAGCGTGGATGTCGTTGAACATGCCTTGCAGCTTGGGGTTCTCGCGCCCGCGCATCACGCCCAGCTCCGAAAAGCCCAGGATGGACTGCAGCGGCGTACGCAGCTCATGGCTGATGTTGGCTATGAACTCCGACTTGGCACGCGAGGCTTCTTCCGCCGCCTCGCGCGCCTCACGGGTGGCGCGCTCGGCCTGGCGGAACTCGCTCACGTCCATCATGCTGCTGAGCAGGCTGGCGCCGCCGTCGCTCGAGCCGGGCACCAGCACCTTGTTCACCACCACATCGCGGCGGCTGCCATCCCGGTGCAGCACCTTCACTTCGTAACGTACGGAACCTCCTTCGCGCCACAGCTGGGAGTTTCGTTCGCACACCAGAGCGGCCTCGCTGGGCGACATAAAAGCCTCGGGGTACTGCCCCACCACCTTCTGCCGCGCGTGACCGGTGAACTCCTCCCAGGCGCGGTTGACGCTGGTGTACTGGCCCCGCTGGTTGAAAGTGGCCACCGGCGTGGGACTGATCTCCAACAGGGTGCCCACAAACGCCAGCTGGTGCTTCAGGGCCTGCTCGGCAAAATAGCGCTCCGACACATCCACCGCGCTGCCGGCGAAACCGACGATCTCTGACTTGCTGCGCAGCGGCACCACGGCAAAGTCCAGCCGCCGGGCCATACCGTCCACCGTACGGATGCTGGCGGTGGCAGTGCGCACACCGCTATCGCCTTGTAGTGTGAACAGGGCCTGCACGGCCTCCCGGTCGCTAGGCTCAACCACCTCTGCCAGGGTCTTTGACAGCGTGGTCTGCGTCACGTCGCCACGCAGGGCCAGCCAGCGTTCATTGGTGTAGGTGATGATGCCCCGGGTGTCGGTGCGGAAGATCAGCTCCTGCACGCTCTTCACCAGAACCTGCAGCTCACGCTCGCGGTGCACTGCCTCGCGGCGCGCCAGCCCCAGCTGGACATAGGCGTTCTCCCGGGCGCGCAGACTACGCCGCGCCGCCCAGGTCATATAGCCCAGAAACAGACTGGTAAACACCGCCACCACGGCAAACCAGCGCATGGTCTTGACCCATTCGGCCACCACGCTGGCATAGGGCTGCTCAACCAAAACCACCAGCGGCCGACCTTTGGACAGGCGAAACGACACTACCTGCCGCTGCGGCACGGCGCCCTCACCCACATAGTTGGCATGCTCGATCGCGGGCAGGTAATGGCTAAAAACCGGGTGCTGGGCCAGCGAGGTGGCCGGCGCCAGCGTGCCGCTGCTGGCCAGCACGCTGCCCTGGTAGCTCAGCAGATAGGCCGCGTTTTGCGGATTGTCCAGCGTCAGCAGCTGGAAATTGGAGAACGCATCCGCGTTCATCAACGCCACCAGGTACAGAGCCTGGTGTGAGCGGTTGTGCTGCTGCGCGCGCAGCAGGGGAATGAAGCCGACACCGGCCGTAGGCGCCACGTCAGGTGCGGCCAGGGCTGCCAGGCTGCGGCCAGCGATAAAGCTGCCCAACTTTTCCTGGCCTGGCGTGGGCAGGGTACCTAGCCGGTCTAGCACGATCCGCAGCCCCACATCCTTGGGCACGGTGCTGGCCTGTACCACGCCGCTGGCATCCACCATGGCCAGCGAGCGCACCAGGGGCAGGCCGGCCAGAGCCTGGGACAGGAGGGAATGGCTTTTGTCTGCGCTGCCCATGGCCTCAACATTCGCCGTCTCTGCCGCCAGGTAGCCCAAGGCCACGGACACGGTTTCCACCGAGCGCGTGGCCTGGTCCTCCAGCACGCGGGCCTGCAGCTCGCCCCGGTCCTGGAAGCCTTGCACCACCTCCTGGTATTCGTACCAGCCCAGCAAGCACAGCAGCAGCCAGGTCATCAGCGTCAGCGACACACCAGCGGCCAGCACCACATTGCTGGACAGGCGGCGGCCTGCCTTGCGTGACGAGGGGGCTGACGCAGCGGCAGACGCCAAAATCACGGACATCAGCCAGGCACCACGATGGGCGACAGACCATGCCGAGCCGCCGCGGCGCTCAGCCGGCCATCGTGTTTGATGCGGGTGACAAATGCATTCAGCTGTGCCAGCCAGGCGGGGTCACCCGGTTTGACCGCATAGCCATAGGGCACCACGTGAAAGGGCTTGGGCGGGGCAATCAGGCGGGCCCAGTCGGCGTTATCCAGCAGGCGTCGGCTGTAGGCGTAGTCGGTCATGAACACGTCCACCCGGCCAGCCTCCAGCTCGCGTTCGCGGGTGGTCGGCGGGGCAATGGAAACAACCTGCGCCGCTTTCAGGCTTTCAATCATCACCGGCTCCATGAAGGTACCCGCCTGCACGCCAACCAGTACGCCGGGCTTGTCGATGTCGGCCCATTGGCGCACCGTGCGGTTGCTCTGGGTACTGACGGCGTAAATATCGCTTTGCAGGTAGGGCTGGGTAAACCTCAGTTGTTGCAGGCGCTGGGGCAGCATGCCCACGGCAAACATGGCTACGTCGCAGCGGTCCTGCAGCAGGTCTTGCACCAGGGTGGGAAAGGAGGAATCCACATACTCCACGCGCAGCTTCAGGTCGCGGCCCAGCTCGGCGGACAGGTCGATGTCGATACCCTGGAGCTGCTGGGTATTCGGGTTGCGATGGCTCACGCCATAGTATTCGGGCCAGATGCAAACCCGTATCTTGCCGCTGGATCTGACCCGCTCCACCACCGTGCCGGCCCAGGGACTGGCCATCCAAGCCAGGCTCAGACCAGCCACCAGAGCCAATCTCAGAATCCGCTGGAAACAAATACGACGCATAGTGCTAAATCCAGATTTCAGACGTTGTCGACCAGTTGGTTAAAGCTAGGGCGGGTACGGTTGATGTCGTCACGCAGGCTGATGAAGGTCTGCGCATTGGCAAGGAATATATCCACGATGTGGGGGTCAAACGCAAGGCCGCGCTGCTCCTTCAGCATCTGCAATGCAATATCGTCGGCAAAAGCACGGCGGTAGCAACGGTCCATGGTCAGTGCATCAAAAAAATCGACCACCGCCACGATACGCCCCGTCAATGGAATGGCTTCACCTTGCAGGCCCGCAGGATAGCCCGTACCGTCCCAACGCTCATGGTGGGCCAAGGTCAATTCAGCCGCAAGTTGGAATAGCGGGATACGCGAACGCCCCAGAATCTCGGCCCCCATTTCCGAATGTTGGTTCATGGAGGCGCGCTCCAGCGGAGAAAATGCGCCAGGCTTCTTCAGCACAGCGTCAGGTATACCGATCTTGCCAATATCGTGCATGGGCGCTGCTTTACGCAACATGCGGGCCATGGCCGGACTCTGGCCCAGCACCAAGGCCAAGGCCTCGGAAAGATAGCCCATACGAATGATGTGCACCCCGGTGTCGTCGTCCTTCAGATCGGCGGCCAATGACAAACGAAACAAGGCCTCGTGGTGGGCACGCGCCACCTCTTCCAAGGCCTCATTCCGCTCCCGGTACATACGGCCAAAATCCTCGATGAGTTTTTGCATCTGCAGACTTGCAGAGTCAGAGAAGCTGTTTCCGCCCAGGGTAGTCATGTTGTACTCTTTCGCAACACGGCCAGCGGACTCATGCTTCCCACTGCTGGTCTATCGTTTCCATCAATTTCAGTGGACTGAAGGGCTTGACCATATAAGCGTCGGCGCCAGCCTTCAGGCCCGCCTCCAGGTCTTCACTGCGGCCACGGGCCGTCAGCAGCAGAATGCGCGGTGCCTTGGGCAGCGACTTCAGCGTACCGCATACCTCCAAGCCGTTCACCGAGCCAGGCATCATCACATCCAGCAACACCAGGTCGGGCTGCTCCTGCATGGCCATCATCAGTGCACTCTCGCCGTCCTCGGCCTCGAAAACGTTGTAGGTTTCGAATTCCAAAGTCATACGGATCAACCGACGGATATCAGCATGGTCATCCACGATCAGTATTTTTTTCATTTTGCGGCTCTTGAAACGATAGAAAGATTAAAAACGCGATGGACATATCATATATTCCGAAATTATCATTTTCAAGTGAATTAATTAACAAAAGCTGATGCATTCGTTAGAATCCGCAAATGGACACTGATATTCAGACTACTACCACCCTCCCCCCCGGTGACAACCTCACGACTTTGGACGTGGCGCGCATGCTGGGCTTGGCGGTGCGCTCCGTGCAACTCATGGTGGACCGGGGTGAACTACAAGCCTGGAAAACACCCGGTGGCCACCGCCGGATTTCCCGGCAATCGGTGGAGCGCTGGCGGGCTGGCGGCCAGGCCGCCCGCACAGGTGACAGCACGGCCACCCCAGTACAGGACGCCCCTCGCCATGGTGGCAGCGTGCCCACCAAGGTGCTGCTGATAGAAGACTCCATGCACTTCCAGAATCTGGTCACGTTGCTGCTGCAGCGGCAGTTCCCGGCGCTGGAGCTGCGCACCGCATCCGATGGCATTGCCGGGCTGATCATGGCCGGGCAGTTCCAACCCGACGTGCTGATGGTGGACCTGCTGCTGCCTGGCATTGACGGTGCCACCCTGCTGACCGGCCTGCGCGCCAACCCGCTGTTCAGAAATTTGCAGGTCATCGTCATCACCTCGCTGGACCCCAGCGAACTCACGCCCTACGCCTTTGCGCTGGATGGCGTACCCGTGGTGCACAAACCCCGCCTGGTCGCCGAACTGCCGCCGCTGCTCACGCAGTGCCTGCAAAACCTGCAGCAGCTGGCGCCCTGACCAACGGCATGGACACGCCGCGCGTACTGCTGGTAGAAGACGACCCGCTGCTGCGGCGTTTTGTGCGCATGGCCCTGGAAGAGCTGCCGCTCCAACTGCTGGAATGCGATGGCGTACCAGCCGCGCTGGAAATACTGGCCGGTACGCAGGTCCAGCTCATCATTACCGACCTGATGCTATCGGGCGCCTCCGGCGTTGACCTGCTGCAATACCTGCAACGCACGCCCGCCCTGCTGGCCCAGGCCAGGACCATGGTTCTGAGTGCCGGCCTGACCCCGGAAGTCCGCGCCAAGCTGGCCCCTTTGAATGTGTGGCGCATGCTGTCCAAGCCCGTGTCTTTGCAACTGCTGGAAGACAGCGTGATGGAGGCCCTGAACGACGCGCCGCCTACCGACAGCGCGGTGGCGCCACCGCCTGCCAATCCTCCAGCGCCAGACGACCAGCACGCCGCCGATACCTATTTCGCGGGTGACCTGGAGCTGTTCCACAGCTACCGCGCCGCCTGCCTGCTGCAGTTCCCGCACGATATCCAAGCCGGCAACGCCGCCTGCGCGCCGCTGGACCTGCCCGCCCTGCGCCGTGTGGCCCACAGCCTGAAAAGCGTGCTGCAAACCCTGGGCTATGCCGATCTGTCGGCCCAGGCCTGGGCGCTGGAGAACCTCTGCCATACCGGCCAGGCCGAACCGGCACTACAAGGCTGGAGCGGGCTGCGCACGCAGTTGCAGGCATTGGTCAGCCCGGCTTGACGGGCCCGGCAACTATCATGGCTGGCATGCCAGCCCACCCGCCGTCAACCCTCTCCTCGCCGCTGCGCGCACTGCTGCAAAGCTTTTCCTGGCAGGAGCTGAAGCACCACCCCTGGCGCAATGCCGCCGCCGTGATCGCCGTCATGCTGGGCGTGGCGCTGGCGTTCTCGGTACAGCTCATCAATGCATCGGCCCTGAGCGAATTCTCCAGCGCGGTGCGCTCGGTGGGCGGCCAGCCCGACCTGGAGCTGCGCGCCAGCCAAAGCCATTTTGACGAGGACATTTTTGCCCGCGTAGCCCAGCACCCGGATGTGGCCGTGGCCAGCCCGGTGCTGGAGCTGTCTACCTTTGCCATGGATACCGGCGGCCAGCGCATCCCCATCAAGCTGCTGGGCGTGGATGCCCTGGTGGTCAGCGCGGTCGCGCCGGGCCTGATGCCCGTGCCCGCAGCCCAGGCGGAGCGCCTGGCCCTGTTCGCGCCTGACACCATCTTTCTGAACCCCGCCGCCCGCCAGGCCCTGGGGGACCACCACACGCTGCAGCTGGCGGGCGCTGCCACGCCCTTGACCGTGGCCGGCACAGTGAACGCTACCGGCCCGGCCCTGGTGGTGATGGACATTGGCGCGGCCCAGCAAACATTCCAGCGCCTGGGCCAGCTGTCGCGCATCGACCTGCGCCTGCGCCCCGGTACCGACCGGGCGGCCCTGTTGCGCGCACTGGCGCTGCCGCCGGGCATCACCACCGCCGAGCCGGGCGATGCGGCCCAGCGGGTGGACAACCTGTCGCGCGCCTACCGCGTCAACCTGACGGTGCTGGCCCTGGTGGCGCTGTTCACCGGGGCGTTTCTGGTGTTTTCAGTGCTATCGCTGAGCGTGGCCAAGCGGGCACAGCAGTTCGCGCTGCTGGGTGTGCTGGGCCTGACCGGGCGCGAGCGGCTGCAGCTGGTGCTCATGGAGTCGCTGGTGCTGGGCATTATCGGCAGCCTGGCAGGCCTGGCGCTGGGCACCGGCCTGGCCGCGCTGGCGCTGCGCTGGCTGGGTGGCGACCTGGGCGGTGGCTACTTTTCTGGGGTGGCCCCACCACTGCAATGGAACACCTGGGCGGCACTTGCCTATGGCAGCCTGGGCGTTGCCGCAGCCCTGGTGGGCGGCTGGTGGCCAGCCCGCGCGGCCCAGCACCTGCCGCCGGCGCAAACCCTCAAAGGCCTGGGTGCCGACCTGGGCCGCAGCGGCACACATTGGGTCAGCCTGGCCCTGCTGGGCCTGGGCCTGCTGCTGGCCTGCCTGCCGCCGATGTTCGGTATCCCGCTAGGCGCCTACGTCTCTGTGGCGCTATTGCTGGTGGGTGGCATTACCGCCCTGCCCTGGCTGATTGCTGCGCTGTATGACCGGCTGGCGCCTTTGCTGGCGCACCGGCTACTGCCCATGCTGGCCATAGAACGTGCGCGCCGGGTGCGCCAAAGCGCGGCCGTGGCGGTTAGCGGCGTGGTGGCATCGTTAAGCCTGGCTGTGGCGCTGACGGTGATGGTCGCCAGCTTCCGCGACTCCATGGTGCAGTGGCTGGACGTGGTGCTGCCGGCCGACCTGTACCTGCGCAGCGGCAGCAGCGGTGCGGGCAACGACGCGCTGGCCCTGCCGCCCAGCTTTGTGCAGGCCGTGGCGCAAGCACCCGGCGTGCAGCGCGCCAGCAGCCTGCGCATACGCTCCCTGCTACTGGCACCGGGCCAACCCACCGTGACGCTGCTGGCCCGCAGCATCGGCGACCCGGCGCGCAGCCTGCCGCTGGTAGGCCCGGCCCTGCCCGTGCCTGCGGGGCAAATCGGCATCTATGTGAGCGAGCCCATGGTGGATTTGTACGGCGCGCGACCGGGCACGGCGTTCGCCCCACTTTCCAAGTCTTTTGAGGCGCTAGCGCACGAATCATCTGCGCCAGCAGCTACTTTTTTTGTAGCAGGCGTGTGGCGCGACTATGCGCGGCAATTTGGCGCCATTGCAATGGACCAGGCCGAGTACATCCGCCTGGGCGGCGACAGCCAGGTCAACGACATGGCGCTGTGGCTGCAAGACAGCGCGCAGCCCGAAGCGGTGCAGCAGGCCATCCGCACGCTGGCACCTGCCGGCGTGGCCGAGGCGCTGGAGTTCTCGTCCGCCCGCCAGATCCGCGCCATCTCGCTGAAGATCTTCGACCGCAGCTTTGCCGTGACCTACTGGCTGCAGGCGGTGGCCATTGGCATAGGCCTGTTCGGCGTGGCGGCCAGCTTCAGTGCGCAGGTGCTGGCCCGGCGCAAGGAATTTGGCCTGCTGGCGCACCTGGGGCTAACACGCACGCAAATCCTGGCCGTGGTCGCCGGTGAGGGCGCGGCCTGGACGCTGATAGGCTCCATCGCCGGCCTGGCGCTGGGACTGGCGGTGTCCATGGTGTTGGTGTTCGTGGTCAACCCGCAAAGCTTCCACTGGACCATGGACCTGTGGGTGCCCTGGTTGCGCCTGCTGGCCCTGTGCGCCGCCGTGGTGCTGGCCGGTACGGTAACGGCCTGGCTGGCCGGGCGCGCCGCCGCCGGCCAGGACGCGGTGCTGGCCGTGAAGGAGGACTGGTAATGCAGCGCCGCCATCTTCTTGCCCTGGCTTTGGCGGGCCTGGCCTATCCGGCCTGGGCCCTGCCCCCGGCCCATATGCAGTTCCCCCGCGACCTGGGCAGCCACCCGGACTTCGGCACCGAGTGGTGGTACATCACCGGCCGGGCTATCTCAGGCACACGCGAATTCGGCTTTCAGCTGACCTTCTTCCGCAGCCGCGTGGCCGCCACGCAGGGCATGACTTCGCGCTTCGCAGCCAAGCAGCTGCTGTTTGCCCACGCCGCCATCACCGACGTGCAGGGTCAAAAACTCTGGCACGACCAGCGCATTGCCCGCGCCGGTTTCGGCATTGCCGAAGCTAGCGAGACCGACACCGCCGTGCGCCTGCGCGACTGGTCGCTGGTCCGCACCGGCGAGCAATACCATGCCGAGCTGCCGACACAGGACTTTGGCCTACATCTGCAGCTGGCGCCTACCCAGCCGCTGCTGCTACAGGGCCAACAAGGCCTGTCGCGCAAAGGCCCGCAGCCCGACCAGGCCAGCTACTACGTCAGCCAGCCGCAGCTGGCTGTCAGCGGCCATCTGCAACTGCAAGGCCAGCGTTTTGTAATCGACACAGACGCCAGCCGAGCCTGGCTGGACCACGAGTGGAGCCAGGCCTACCTGGCGCCCGAGGCCGCCGGCTGGGACTGGCTGGGCATGAACCTGCAAGACGGCAGCGCCCTCACCGCCTTCCGCATCCGCCGCAAGGACGGCAGCACGCTGTGGGACGGCGGCTCGTTCCGCACGGCGCAGGGGGTATTGAGCATCTTCCAGCCTGGCGAGGTGCAATTCAGCCCGCTGCGCCGCTGGACCAGCCCGCACAGCCAAGCCAGCTACCCGGTGGAATGGACACTGCAAACCCCACAAGCCCGCTTCACCGTGCAAGCCATGCTGGACGACCAGGAACTGGACAGCCGTGGGTCCACGGGCGCCATCTACTGGGAAGGCCTGAGCCGCCTGCTGGACGCGCAAGGCCGGCTGGTCGGGCGTGGCTATCTGGAGATGACGGGCTACGCAGACACGCTGCGCATGTGAACACGGCGCGGACACCATTTCACTATGCAATTGATAGCTGCTAGCGCAGTATTTACCTGCGCTAGCGGCTTAAATCGCTTGTAAGCACTTGGGACACTGCAACAGTCCTTGGCTCGCGCAAAAACGCAAACACCACCCCGGCCGTCAGCACCGTCACCCCTGCCAGGCCGTACAGCAGCAGGCTGAAGGCCTGGCCATAGGCCTGCACCAGCGCGTCTGCCGCCACGCCCGGCAAAGCCGCCTGGGCCTGCGCCAGATTGCCAGTCGCCAGCTGCTGCGCCACCGCTGACGATGCCGCTATCGACCCGACCAGTGGGGTCAGCTGATGTTCCACCAGACCGACCAGCACGGCAGCCACCAGAGCCAAAGCTACGCCCTCGCCCGCCACCCGCACCGTGCCGAAAATGCCGGTGGCCATACCGGCCCGCTCCTTGGGTACCACACTGACGGCCAGGCCGTCCATCAAGCCCCAGGGCAGGCTGATGCCGCAACCGATCAACAACAATGGCGCGGCCAGCGCCAGCCCAGTACTGCCCGTTGGGCAGTGGCCCAGCCACAGCAGACCGGTAGCGCACACCAGCAACCCACTGCCGCACAGTGCACCGGCCGAGAACCAGCGCGTCAGGTACGCCGCCAACAGCGGTACCAGCAGCATGGGCGCGGACAAGGCCATCAAGATACGGCCTCCATCGGCGGCACTATGGCCTTCGATACCGACCAGGCGCAACGGCAGCAAGACCAGCAGCACCACATAGGCATAGGCTGGCGCAGCAGCCAGACATTGCACCCCCACAAATCGCGGGTAGCGAAACAGCGACAGGTCCAGCATGGGCCGCGCCGCCTGCTGCTGCGTGCGCACAAAACCATACAGCAGCAGGGCCGATGCGGCAAAACACGCCAAGGTCGCGCCATCGGCCCAGCCCCAGGCCGGAGCCTGCAGCACGGCCAAGGTAAACAGGCCCAAAGCACCGGTAAACGTCATAGCGCCTCGCAGGTCCAGCCCCGCTGCCTGCGGGTCGCGCGACTCGGGCATACATCTACCGGCCAGGCTGGCAGCCGACCCGCCCACCAGGGCCAGCAACAGCCCAAAGCTGCGCCAACCCGCAAACGCCATCAGCTGGCCCACCAGAAAGGGGCCAAACGCCAGGCCTGCGCCAAAAGTTGTGCCGAGAAAACTGAACGCCCTGGTTCTGGCCGGGCCGTCAAATGCCTGTGCCAGTGCGGCGCCACCACCGGCCAATGCCGCCGCCGCACCCAGGCCCTGCAAGGCCCGCAGGAGGTTGAAGCTGGTGATGCCTGGGGCCACGGTCCAGGCCAGCGAGGCCAGCACAAATAGCGCCAGACCGCATAGGAACACGCGCCGCCGCCCATGTGTATCGGCCAGCGCACCCATGGCCATCAGGCAGGCGCCAAAGGCCAGCATGAAGGCATTGGTAACCCAGTTCAAGGCCACCGGACTACCGCCCAGGTCCTGGTGGATAGCACCCAGCGCCAGGGCCGGGCCGGTAAAGGACAAGGGCATGGCCAATGCCGCCAGGCAGACGCTGAGCAATAGGGCCAAACGCTGGCGCGCAGGGATGGAAGAAAGTACTGAAGATGCCATGGTGTTCGCAAGTGAAAAGTGAACTCCATCGTATTTACGTTCTAATCAGAGATAAACCATTTGAAACTCCACTATTTACGGAGTGAAAGTTGTGAATTGAGCGATACCAGTTTTGACAATCTCGCCGGCCTGACCTCGTTCGTGCGGGCAGCCGATACCCGAAGCTTTGTGGCAGCCGGGCGTCTGCTGGGCATTTCCGCGTCTGCGGTGGGCAAGAACGTAGCCAAGCTGGAGGCGCAACTGGGCGTGCGCCTGTTCCACCGCAGCACCCGCCACATCCGGCTGACGGCCGAGGGCGAGGTGTTCAACGAGCGGGCCCGGCGCATCCTGGACGACCTGAACGACGCGCGCGCCATGATGCTGCAGTCGGCCCAGGAGCCCCAGGGCCGGCTGCGCGTCAGCCTGCCAGTGATCGGCTACCGCTTTCTGCTGCCGCACATGCCCGAGTTCGGCCGGCGCTATCCAGCAATCGAGCTCGAGCTGGATTTCAACGACCGTATGGTGGATGTGATTGAAAACGGGCTGGACGTGGTGATACGCAGCGGCGGGATGCCAGACTCTGCCCTGGTGGCGCGCAAACTGGGGCCGTTTCGCCACCTGCTGTTCGCCGCAGACAGCTATTTGCAACAAGCCGGTACACCGCCGCAGCCGGACGATCTAGCACGCCATGCCTGCCTGCGTTACCGCTTCCCGACCAGCGGCAAGCTGCAGGAATGGCAACTCAACAGGGACGAGGCCGCCACCGCTCCGGCCACGCTGGTGTGCAACAACATGGAGGCCATGCTGGAGGCCTGCATTGCCGGCATGGGCATTGCCTATATGCCGGACTTTCTGACGCGTGAAGCCCTGCAGAGCGGCGCATTGCAAGCCGTGCTGCCGGAACACACGCAGTACGGCGGCGACTTCTGGATGCTGTGGCCGTCCAGCCGCCAGCTGTCGCCCAAGCTACGGGCGTTTGTGGACTACATGGCGCCCAGGTTGTTTGCCCCGCAGGGCAAGACTTAGCCGGCAGCGGAAGCCACCTGGATGTCGCGCAGACGCCGGGCTTCCTTGCGCACCACATAGGCGCTGTAGAAGATGATGCCGATGGACACCACGGTGATCAGAATCGCGGCAGCCGCGTAGATGGACGGGTTCACGCCGCGCCGGGCGTAACCAAAGATCACCTGCGGCAAAGTGGTCACACCGGGGCCGGAGAGAAATTCCGAAACCACCACGTCATCAAACGACAGGGTGAAGGTCAGCATCCAGGCCGCCATCAGCGAAGGCGCTATGTTCGGCAGCGTCACCAGAAAGAACACCTGGGAAGGACGGCAACCCAGGTCCATGGCCGCCTCTTCGATCGAACGGTCCATTTCACGCAGGCGTGCGCTGATCACAACCGTGGCATAGGCCATGCCCAGCAAGGTGTGGCCCAGCACGATGGTGACAGCGCCGCGATCGGGCCAGCCCAGGCTGCGCTGCACCGCCACCGACAGCAGCAACAGCGACAGGCCAATGATCACCTCCGGCATCACCAGGGGTGCGCTGACCAGACCCGCAAACAGCGTGCGCCCCCTGAAGCGCAGAAAGCGCACCATCACAAAGGCCGCAAAAGCACCGAGCACGGTAGACAAGGTGCCGGTGATCACCGCTACCTTGAGCGACAGAAAGAAGCCGTCCACCAGCCGTGAATCGCCCATCAAAGCCGTGTACCAGCGCAAGGAAAATCCTGTGAAAACCCCGTCCTGGCGCGTGCTGTTGAACGAGAAAACAATCAAAAACACCAGTGGCAGGTACAGGAAAAGATATACCGCCGCCAGCCAGAAGCGGCCGAAATGGCGTTGCATGAGGCGCTGAAAGGGCCGGGTCATCGCGTGCACCTCAGGCCTTTCCGGTCGGGTTGTGGGCATCGCTGTAGCGGTTGTAGACCGCCATAGGCACCAGGATGAACAGGATCATCACGATCGCCAGCGCGCAAGCGCGCGGCCAGTTGTTGCTGCTGAACATTTCGTCCCACACCACGCGGCCAATCATGAGATTTTCTGCACCGCCCAGCAGCGACGGAATGACAAATTCGCCCACCGCGGGAATGAACACCAGCATAGAACCGGCGATGATGCGCGCCTTGCTCAGCGGCACCGTCACCAGCCAGAAGGCGCTCCACGGCGTGGCGCCCAGGTCATAAGCGGCCTCCAGCAGCCGCGTATCCATTTTGGACAGCGTAGCGTACAGCGGCAGGATCATGAACGGGATGTAGACATAGGTCATGCCGACCAGCATGGACACATCGGTATAAAGCATCTGGATGGGCTCGTGGGTAATGCCCAGCCACATCAGCAGATTGTTCAGCACGCCCTGGTCTGCCAGGATGCCCTTCCAGGCATAGACACGCAGCAGGAACGAGGTCCAGAACGGTAGCATCACCATCATCAACAAAGGCACTTGTGCGCCGGGCTTGGCGCGGGCAATGAAATAGGCGAACGGATAGCCGATGAACAGGCACAGCACCGTGGTCCAGAACGCGTATTTGAGGGATGTGGCATAGGCCTCGATGTAAATGGTCTGGCCCCACACCATGTGCCCGTCTTCCGATGGTTCACCGAAGATAGACAGGTAATTCTGGTACTTCAGGACGATGTGCCAAACACCGTCCACCGCGCTGAGCAACGGGGCAAATGGATCGATGCCATTGCCCATATCGGTCACGCTGATACGTACCAGTATCAAAAACGGCGCCACAAAAAACAGGGCCAGCCAAAAATACGGCACGCCGATGACAAAGCGGGCACCGGGCAGCAATCGGGTCCATGGGGGTAGATTCATATACCGAACTTTATTCTAGAAATCGCCATATCCGCCAAGCCTGGCGTGGAATTTGGGGCATGCAGGTAGGCTGAGCACCCAGCGCCACAAATGAGCAAAATCCATACCTCTGCATGCTCTGCCTGCAGCCACTGGCACGAAACCCCTATTTCCAGGCCCCAACCATGACACCCAACCCCTCCGAAGTCGTTCTGCTGGATACGCTGCCCACCGCCGATGGCCGCAGCTTTGGCGTGGCAACACTGAACACGCCTGCTGCCTTGAATGCCCTATCCCTGGCCATGGTGCAGCGCCTGGCCCCTGCCCTGCAGCACTGGGCCAGTGACCCGAAGGTCGTAGGCGTCATCCTGCAAGGTAGCGGTGAAAAAGCCTTTTGCGCAGGCGGTGACCTGCGCGGCCTGTACCAGACTCTGCGCGACTGCGGCAGCGGTGCCAATCCGCATGCAGAGGCCTTCTTCGCCCAGGAATACGCGCTGGACTATGCCATCCATACCTACCCCAAACCTCTACTCTGCTGGGGCCAGGGCATCGTCATGGGCGGCGGCATTGGGCTAATGGCCGGCGCCTCGCACCGCGTGGTCACCAGCAGCAGCAAACTCGCCATGCCGGAGATCAGCATTGGCCTCTACCCCGACGTGGGTGGCAGCTGGATACTGCGCCGCATGCCAGGACGTGTGGGCTTGTTCCTGGCGCTGACCGGCGCACACCTGAATGCGGCCGATGCACTGTTTTGTGGACTGGCCGACTTCCATGTGGGAGCGCATACGCGCGATGAACTACAAACCAGCATCGCCGCAAGCCATTGGAGCAACGACGCTGCACAAAACCGCAGCCAGTTGTCGCGCCTGCTCACCAGCCTGACCGAACACGCTCGCGACAGCCTGCCTGTTTCGCACGTTCGTACGCACTGGGACAGCATCCAGGCACTCATGGCGGGCGAGGATCTGCTGGACATTGCCGCCCGTCTGCGCACGTTGTGCAGCGGCGACACCTGGCTGGACCAGGCAGCAAGCAGCTTCAAGCATGGCTCACCCACGTCCGCCGCCTTGTCTTTTGCGCTTTGGCAGCGCGTGCGCCACATGTCATTGGCCGAGGTGTTCAGGCTGGAGTACAGCGTATCCCTGGGCTGCTGCGCCCACCCGGATTTGGCGGAAGGCATACGCGCCTTGTTGATCGACAAGGACCGGAACCCGCGCTGGACACCCGCCACGCTGGAAGACATCACGCCGCCATGGATAGAAGCGCATTTTCAACCGCATTTTCACGGCCCACACCCGCTGGAAACACTGCGCTGAAGCTTTGCGGCATTAAAAAATAGCGCCCGCCGTGACTTGGACGCCCGGAACATCCCGGCTCCTGTCAGCTCAATCCATGAGTGAGCAACGGGGGAGTTCTCTGATGGCCCTTGCAGCATCGCATCATAAAAAACGCCCCAATCGGAAATAAAAAAGCCTCCCAAGTCAATGACTTGGGAGGCTTGATCTGGTGGGCGATGCAAGTTTCGAACTTGCGACCCCTGCAGTGTGAATGCAGTGCTCTACCCCTGAGCTAATCGCCCTGAAACCGTATAAAACCTTAAGTTTTATTCTTATCAGGTAAGCCTCAAATTATACAACATCTTTTTCGAGGTTTCGCCAAATTGTTTTCCCGCCACTAGATTTATCGATTTGCTTGAGCACATCCTGGTGGGCGGCGGCCTCTTCTTCACTGAGGTCGAGTACCGGCAACACAAAGCCACTCAAGTCCATGCGCGGTATGGCTGCGACGCCCACTTCGGCCTCTTCACTGCCCACATCGATCATCAGCGCGTTCTGGCCGCGCGTCATGTTGATGTAGACATCGGCCAGCAGCTCGGCATCCAACAAGGCGCCGTGCAGGGTACGGCCCGAGTTGTCCACCTCCAGGCGGTCGCACAAGGCATCGAGTGAGTTGCGCTTGCCGGGGAACAGCTCCTTGGCCATGGCCAAGGTGTCGACGATACCGCTGACGTAATGGCTCAGCGGCGGCTTGCCCAGGCGCTCCAGCTCCTTGTTCAGAAAGCCCACGTCGAAGGACGCGTTGTGGATGATGATTTCCGCGCCGCTGCAGTACTCCAGAAAGGCATCCACGATCTGGGCAAACTTGGGCTTGTCGCGCAGGAACTCGGTGGTGATGCCGTGCACCCGCAGTGCATCCTCATGGCTGTCACGCTCAGGGTTGATGTACTGGTGGAAATGGTTGCCGGTGAGCTTGCGGTGCTGCAGCTCGACGCAACCAATTTCCAGTATGCGGTCGCCACCTGCGGCAGACAGGCCGGTGGTTTCGGTATCGAGAATGATCTGGCGCATGGCGGTAGGTGCTACTCTATTGATAGCTACTGGCGCAGATAGAAACTACGCCAGCAGCCCATTTCATCAATGGTTTTCTTTGGCGTGGTTGATGGTGTACTTGGGAATTTCCACAGTCACATTTTGCTGCGCCAGCAAAGCCTGGCAACCCAGGCGCGAATTCGGCTCCAGGCCCCAAGCGCGGTCCAACAGGTCTTCTTCGTTCTCGTCCAGCTCGCCCAACGACTGAAAGCCCTCGCGCACGATCACGTGGCAGGTGGTGCAGGCGCAGCTCATGTCGCAGGCGTGCTCGATGTTGATGTGGTTGTCCAGCATCGCTTCGCAGATGGACGTGCCAGCCGGCGCGCTGATTTCGGCGCCCTGCGGACAGTATTCGGGATGGGGCAGTATTTTGATGACGGGCATATCAGATCGTTTCTATGTTCTTACCGGACAGGGCATGCTGTATGCCCCGGTTCATGCGGGCGGCGGCAAAAGCTTCTGTGCCTTCGGCCACACGCTTGGTCGCGGCTTCAACCGCCTTGGCATCACTCAGGGCCTTGGCCTGCACCAGCTCGGCAAGCAGCACATCCACCTCCGCGCGCTCTTGGGCCGACAGCAAATCGCCATCGGCGGCCAGCGCACTGTGCGTGGCCAGCAGCATGCGGTCGGCGTCCACGCGGGCTTCGACCAGGGCGCGGGCTTGCATATCTTGTGCGGCGGTGCTGAAGCTGTCTTGCAGCATCCGCGCAATCTGTTCGTCGCTCAGGCCGTAGGACGGCTTGACGGTGATCTGCGCTTCCACGCCGCTGCCCTGCTCTTTCGCGGCCACGCTCAGCAGGCCATCGGCATCGACGGTGAAGGTAACGCGGATGCGCGCTGCACCGGCCGCCATCGGCGGAATGCCGCGCAGCTCGAAGCGGGCAAGGCTGCGACAATCGGCCACCAGATCGCGCTCGCCCTGCACCACGTGCAGCGCCAGCGCGGTCTGGCCGTCCTGGTAGGTGGTGAAGTCCTGTGCCATTGCGGTGGGGATGGTCTGGTTGCGCGGCACGATGCGCTCGACCAGACCGCCCATGGTTTCAATACCCAGCGACAGCGGGATCACATCCAGCAGCAACAAATCATCGGCGCCGCTGTTGCCGGCCAGCTGGTTTGCCTGGATGGCGGCGCCCAAGGCCACCACTTCATCCGGGTTCAGGTTGGTCAGCGGTGTGCGGCCAAAGAAAGCGGCCACCGCCTGCTGCACCTGCGGCATGCGGGTGGAGCCGCCAACCATCACCGTGCCCTGCACTTCTTCCACGGTCAGCTTGGCATCGCGCAAAGCCTTGCGCACCGCAACCATGGTGCGCGCGGTCAGCTGCGCGGTAGCTGCTTCGAAGTCTGATTTCTTTACATCCAATCGCACGCTGGCGCAGGAAATATCTGCACTGAAAGCTACCAAATCTGTAGCAGACAGGGCTTCCTTGCAAGCCCGGGCTGCGACTTGCATCGCCACCTTGTCGGATGCGGTAAGCGCCTGTTGACCGGTTTGCGCCAGCACCCAGTCGGCCAAGGCACGGTCATAGTCATCACCGCCCAGGGCCGCGTCGCCACCGGTGGCGATGACCTCGAACACACCCTGGCTCAGGCGCAGTATGGAAATATCGAAGGTGCCGCCGCCTAGGTCGTACACCGCATAGATGCCTTCGCTGGCATTGTCCAAACCATAGGCAATCGCCGCCGCTGTAGGCTCGTTGATCAGGCGCAGCACGTTCAGGCCAGCCAGCTGGGCCGCATCCTTGGTGGCCTGGCGCTGGGCATCGTCGAAGTAGGCGGGCACGGTGATCACCGCGCCGTAGACATCGTCATTGAAGCTGTCTTCGGCACGAAAACGCAGGGTCGCCAGTATTTCGGCGCTGATCTCAACCGGCGATTTCTCGCCGTGCACGGTCTGCAAACTGACCATGCCGGACTTGTCGATGAATGTATAAGGCAGCTTTTCACGCTGGGCGATGTCGGCCAAACCTCGACCCATGAAACGCTTGACGGAAGCGATGGTGTTTTCCGGGTCCGTGGCCTGCGCGGCCAGGGCGTCATAGCCGATCTGGCGCTTGTCACCTGCCAGGTAGCGCACCACGCTGGGCAAGATGATGCGGCCTTGTTCATCGGGCAGGCACACGGCCTCGCCGCTACGCACGGTAGCCACCAGGGAATGCGTGGTGCCGAGGTCGATACCAATGGCATGGCGGCGCTGGTGCGGGTCGGGCGACTGGCCGGGTTCGGAAATTTGAAGAAGCGCCATGGAATTTTTGTAATCTGTTCGCGGGGATCTGGGACGCTTATTGTCCCTTGGGAGCTGTAACCATTGCGTCGAGGCGGTCGTCCACGTCGCTGGCAAAGCGCTCTATGAACATCAGCGCCCGCACCTGCTGGGCAGCGGCCGCATAGTCATGCGCCACATCCAACAATTGCGCACATCGGGCCAGGATGTCGCGCCGGGCCTGCAGCACCTCGGTGTTCAAGGCCTCCAAGGCCGCAGCGCTATCGGCGTCATCCAAGGCTTCGCGCCATTCCATCTGCTGCATCAGAAAGGCGGATGGCATGGCTGTGTTGTTTTCGGCCTGGATGGGTGCGCCATGCAGCTCACACAGGTAGGCGGCCCGCTTCAGCGGGTCCTTCAACCGGGCCCAGGCTTCGTTGATGCGCACCGACCACTGCATGGCCACGCGCTGCGCGGCACCGGCCTGGGCAGCAAAGCGGTCCGGGTGCGCTTCGCGCTGCAAGGCCTGCCAGCGCGCCTGCATGGCCGCATGGTCCTGCGCGAACTGCACGGGGATTTCAAACAGCTCGAAGTCGTTGGATTGGAGGTTCATAGGTGCCAAGAAAAAACCGCCAGCACACAGGGCACGGGCGGTTGGTGTTCGGAGCGCAGCCGTTAAATCCGGAAGCTTTCTCCGCAGCCACATTTGTCGCGCTCGTTCGGATTTTCGAACTTGAAGCCTTCGTTCAGGCCTTCACGCACATAGTCCAGCTGAGTGCCGTCGATATAGGCCAGGCTCTTGGGATCGACCAGCACCTTCACGCCGTGGCCTTCGAAAATCACGTCTTCCGCAGCCAACTCGTCCACGTATTCGAGCTTATAGGCCAGACCGGAACAGCCGGTGGTTTTGACACCCAGACGCACGCCCACACCCTTGCCACGTTTGGCCAGGTAGCGGGTCACGTGCCGGGCGGCGGCCTCTGTCAAAGTCACAGCCATATCAGTGGGCCTGGGCGGCTCCGTGTTTCTGCTTGTAGTCGTTGACCGCTGCCTTGATGGCGTCTTCGGCCAGGATGGAGCAGTGGATCTTCACTGGCGGCAAGGCCAGTTCTTCAGCGATTTCGCTGTTCTTCAAGGCCGCGGCCTGGTCCAGCGTCTTGCCCTTGACCCATTCGGTCACCAGCGAGCTGGAGGCAATGGCTGAACCGCAGCCGTAGGTCTTGAAACGTGCGTCTTCGATCACACCGGTCACGGGGTTGACCTTGATCTGCAGCTTCATCACGTCGCCGCAAGCGGGGGCACCGACCATGCCGGTACCTACGCTGTCGTCACCTTTTTCGAACGAACCCACGTTACGGGGGTTCTCATAGTGGTCTACCACTTTTTCAGAATAAGCCATGGTGTTTACCTCTTCAATTCAAATCAATGGGCAGCCCATTGGATGGTGCTGATGTCCACACCATCTTGGTACATTTCCCACAAAGGGCTCAGGTCACGCAGCTTGGCCACATTGACTTTGATGGTATCGACGGCGTAGTCAATGTCGGCCTCGGTGGTCCAGCGGCCGATGGTCATGCGCAGGCTGCTGTGGGCTAGCTCGTCGCTACGACCCAGGGCACGCAACACATAGCTGGGCTCCAGGCTGGCCGAAGTGCACGCCGAGCCACTGGACACGGCCAGACCCTTGATGCCCATGATCAGCGATTCGCCTTCGACGTAGTTGAAACTCATGTTCAGGTTGTGCGGCACACGTTGCGTTTCATGGCCGTTGATGAACACCTGCTCAATGCCCTTCAGGCCGGCCAGCATGCGGTCGTGCAAGGCTTTGATACGCACGTTCTCAACCGCCATTTCTTCCTTGGCAATGCGATAGGCCTCGCCCATGCCGACGATCTGGTGCGTGGGCAAGGTGCCGGAACGCATGCCGCGCTCGTGGCCACCGCCGTGCATTTGCGCTTCCAGGCGGATGCGCGGTTTGCGACGCACGAACAAGGCGCCAATGCCCTTGGGGCCATAGGTCTTGTGCGAGGTCAGGCTCATCAAATCCACGGGCAGCTTCGACACATCAAATTCGACACGGCCCGTGGCTTGCGCCGCGTCCGAGTGGAAGATCACGCCTTTTTCACGGCAGATGGCGCCGATGGCGGCAATGTCCTGGATCACGCCGATTTCGTTGTTCACGAACATCACGCTGGCCAGAATCGTGTCGGGGCGGATGGCTGCCTTGAAGACTTCCAGATTGATCAGGCCGTCGGGCTGCACATCCAGATAGGTCACCTCAAAGCCTTGGCGCTCCAGCTCGCGGCAGGTATCCAGCACGGCTTTGTGCTCGGTCTTGACCGTGATGATGTGCTTGCCCTTGGTCTTGTAGAACTGGGCGGCGCCCTTCAATGCCAAGTTGTTGGACTCGGTGGCACCCGAGGTCCAGACGATTTCACGCGGGTCGGCGCCAATCAGCGCGGCGACCTGCTCACGCGCCTTTTCCACGGCGGCTTCGGCCTCCCAACCCCAGGCGTGGCTACGCGAGGCCGGGTTACCGAAATGCTCGCGCAACCAGGGAATCATGGCATCCACTACCCGCTCGTCGCAAGGGTTGGTGGCGCTGTAGTCCATGTAAATCGGGAAATGTGGGGTGTCCATTGGCTAGCTCTCAGTGGCGGCTGGCTTGAAAAAGCACGGTTGAAAAATGGGGCTGCAAAAACATGTCAGCCATCACGACTTGGCAAATACATTGCCCAGGGCGAATACCGAATTAGGCCCGGTGATGCGCATGGGCTTGACCACGGGCAGGCTGGAGATGGCGCGCTTGACCATGGGCTTGGTCTCGATCTGCACACCCTTGGCCAATTGGTCGTCGACCAGCTTTTGCAGGTTGACGGAATCCAGGAATTCGACCATGCGTGTATTCAGCGAGGCCCACAGGTCGTGGGTCATGCAACGGCCGGCATCGCCCAGGCAGTTTTCCTTGCCGCCGCACTGGGTGGCGTCGATGGGTTCGTCCACCGACACAATGATGTCGGCAACGGTGATGTCTGCGGCCTTACGGGCCAGGGTGTAGCCGCCGCCGGGGCCGCGGGTGGATTCGACCAGCTCGTGGCGGCGCAGCTTGCCGAACAGCTGCTCCAGGTAAGACAAGGAAATCTGCTGGCGCTGGCTGATGGCAGCCAGGGTGACAGGGCCGTTATTCTGGCGCAGGGCCAGATCAATCATCGCGGTGACCGCAAAACGGCCTTTGGTGGTGAGTCGCATCGCAAGCTCCTTCTGGTTGGCTGTACTGGTGTTGACATTGGGCCGGCCTGCACAACGCAAACCTGACCCCCTCTTCCTCCAGCTATCAATCGCCTTTCATAGCGATTGCGAGCCCTCAACTGCTGGTTTTTCTTTATTGACAGGTGCCATTGTAGCAGAGAACCCAATCGAATCCGTCGGGTAAGCAGACCAATCAGTCTTATTTTGGAACGATGGGTATTTTTTACGGCTATAGCGCCACGCTGTCGTGCCCGGAAGCACCGAAAGCCTGGGTCTTGAGTACCGACAGCTGATCGCGTACACGGGCCGCCTTTTCGAACTCCAGGTTGCGCGCATGCTCCAGCATGAGCTTTTCCAGGCGTTTGATTTCGCGGGCGATGTCTTTCTCGCCCATCTCCTCCACCTTGGCGCGCTGGATGGCGTCCTGCTCCAGCTTCTCGGCCTCGCGGCCAGATTTCTCGCTGTACACCCCGTCGATCAGATCCTTCACCTGCTTGACGATGCTGCGCGGGGTAATGCCCTGCGCCAGGTTGTGGGCGATCTGCTTGGCGCGACGGCGCTCGGTTTCGTCGATGGCCTTGCGCATCGAATCGGTCACCTTGTCTGCATAGAGGATGGCACGGCCATTTAAGTTCCGTGCGGCGCGGCCAATGGTCTGGATCAGCGAGCGCTCGGAACGCAAAAAGCCCTCCTTGTCCGCGTCCAGAATGGCCACCAACGACACCTCGGGAATATCCAAGCCCTCGCGCAGCAGGTTGATGCCCACCAGTACATCGAAGGTACCTAGGCGCAGGTCGCGCAATATTTCCACCCGCTCCACCGTGTCCACGTCGCTGTGTAAGTAGCGCACCTTGACGCCGTTTTCCGTCAGGTAGTCGGTCAGTTGCTCGGCCATGCGCTTGGTCAGCGTAGTGATGAAGACGCGCTCGTTCTTCTCGACACGGATGCGTATCTCCTGCAGTACATCGTCCACTTGGTGGGTGGCGGGGCGCACCTCCACATTCGGGTCCACCAGGCCGGTAGGCCGCACCAGCTGCTCGACCACCTGGCCGGTATGGTCCTTCTCCCATTGCGCGGGCGTGGCGGATACAAACACCGCCTGGCGCATCTTGGTTTCGAACTCTTCAAACTTCAGCGGCCGGTTGTCCAGTGCGCTGGGTAGGCGAAAACCGTATTCCACCAGCGTGGTCTTGCGCGCCCTGTCGCCGTTGTACATGCCGCCAAACTGGCCAATCAGGATGTGGCTCTCGTCCAGGAACATCAGCGCGTCCTTGGGCAGATAGTCGGTCAGGGTGGACGGCGCCTGGCCGGGTGCCGCGCCGCTCAGGTGCCGGGTGTAGTTCTCGATACCCTTGCAATGGCCGATCTCGGTCAGCATTTCCAGGTCGAAACGGGTGCGCTGTTCCAGCCGCTGCGCCTCCACCAGCTTGCCCGCACTGACCAGCTCTTTCAGCCGGTCGGACAGCTCCATCTTGATGGTCTCCACAGCAGCCAACACCTTGTCGCGCGGCGTCACATAGTGGCTGCTGGGATACACGGTAAAGCGCGGAATCTTCTGGCGAATGCGCCCGGTCAGCGGGTCGAACAGCTGCAGGGTTTCGATCTCGTCGTCGAACAGCTCGATGCGGATGGCCAGCTCGGAATGCTCGGACGGAAACACGTCGATGGTGTCGCCGCGCACGCGGAACTTGCCGCGGCTGAACTCCATGTCGTTGCGCTGGTACTGCATGCGGATCAGTTGGGCGATCACGTCGCGTTGGCCCACCTTGTCGCCGGTGCGCAGCGTCATCACCATGCGGTGGTAGCTCTCGGGCTCGCCGATACCGTAGATAGCCGAGACGGTGGCGACGATGACCACGTCGCGCCGCTCGATGATGCTCTTGGTGCAGCTCAGGCGCATCTGCTCGATGTGCTCGTTGATGGCGCTGTCCTTCTCGATGAACAGGTCGCGCTGCGGCACATAGGCCTCGGGCTGGTAGTAGTCGTAGTAGCTGACGAAATACTCCACAGCATTCTTCGGGAAGAACTCGCGGAACTCGCTATACAGCTGTGCCGCCAGGGTCTTGTTCGGCGCGAAGATGATGGCCGGCCGCCCCAGGCGGGCAATCACATTCGCCATGGTGTAGGTCTTGCCCGAACCGGTCACGCCCAGCAGGGTCTGGAACACCTCGCCATCGTTCACCCCCTCCACCAGCAGGCGGATGGCCTCTGGCTGGTCCCCGGCCGGTGGGTAGGGCATGAACAGCTCAAACGGCGAATCGGGGAAGCTGACAAACTCGCCCGCCGGCGGCTCGGGGGAGGTAGATGGATACAGGGAAACGGTTTCGGTCATGGCGCGCAAGCTCCCATCGCAACAAAAGCGGCAAAACCCGATACTGTATAGGAATACAGGCAAAACCGTAGCAGCTGAATTATTCAAACCTGAATAATCCAGGGGTAAATCAAACTCAGGTGCGCGACACCAGGGTTAGACCAATCAGACGCGAAACCACGGCCGCCAGGTACATCACCCCGGTGAACATCTCCACGCTGGCCAGCGCACGCGCATGCGGCGTGATGGGAATCACGTCGCCAATGCCGGTGCTGGACAGCAGCGCAAAGCTTAAAAACATCAACTCCGTCCAGCTGCGCGGCTCACCGGGGTTGACCATGGCCGAGAAACAGCCTGGCTGCAGCGCCTGAACCATCACGAACAAATAGGTAAAGCCCCAGGCTAGCAAGGTGAAGGTGGCGCCGGCGGCAAACAACTCGTCGGTACTGGCGTGCCGGTCGGCCATCATGTAGGCGATCAGGCTACCCGCCGCATACAGATAAAACACCGCCTCCAGCCCGGCCGACCAAGGCAGCAGATGGGGCATGCCGAACATGGCTTGCAGCGCCAGCAACACCACCGCAGGTGCCGCAATGCAGGCACTAACCCAGGCCAGCCCCGGTGTGCGCCGCACCATGCGGGTGGTGATGGCCAGCACCACGATGCCAAACACACCGAAGGCGATATGGCCGGCCGCCGTGTTCTCGATAAAGGGGTACAGCACCATGCCCAGCAACTGCACCAGCAGCAAGATGGCAGATGGGTGGCGCCGGGTGGTCGCATAAAGCCGTAGATAACGCATGGCAGGATTGTCCAACAAGCGCAAATTCCACATGAAATTGGCCGCCAGCGCAGACAACACGTGCGCAAGCAGCTATCAAATACGTAGTATTCACATACAGCCTCACATGCGGCCATGCCGGATTGGCAAGGGCGCCCCCTGCGCTGGCGGCTAAAATTCAAGGCTGCCCTCCGCGCAGATTCGCGCAGCGGGCCAGCTCTTTCCCCGACCAACTCCATAGGACTTTTTCCATGTCTTTGTTCACCGCCGTCGAAATGGCACCGCGCGACCCGATCCTGGGACTCAACGAGCAATTCGCTGCCGACACCAACCCCAACAAAGTGAACCTGGGCGTGGGCGTGTACTTCGACGACAACGGCAAGCTGCCGCTGCTGGCCTGCGTGCAAACCGTTGAAAAGCAAATGACCGACGCGCCCAAGGCACGCGGCTACCTGCCCATCGACGGCGTGGCCGCCTATGACAGCGCCGTCAAAGGCCTGGTCTTCGGTGCCGACTCCGAACCCGTCACCTCCGGCCGTGCTGTCACCGTGCAAGGCATTGGCGGCACCGGCGGCCTGAAGATCGGCGCCGACTTCCTGAAGAAGCTGAACCCCACAGCCAAGGTGCTGATCAGCGACCCGAGCTGGGAAAACCACCGCGCGCTGTTCCAGAACGCCGGCTTCGAAGTCGACAGCTATGCCTACTACGACGCAGCCAAGCGCGGTGTCAACTTTGAAGGCATGCTGGCCTCGCTGAACGCAGCCGCTGCCGGCACCATCGTGGTGTTGCACGCCTGCTGCCATAACCCGACTGGCTACGACATCACCGCCGCCGAGTGGGACCAGGTGGTTGCCGTGGTCAAGGCCCGCAACCTGACCCCCTTCCTCGACATGGCCTACCAGGGCTTCGGCTACGGCATCAAGGAAGACGGCGCTGTCATCGGCAAGTTCGTCGCCGCCGGCCTGAGCTTTCTGGTGTCCACCTCGTTCAGCAAGAGCTTCAGCCTGTACGGCGAACGTGTGGGCGCCCTGAGCGTGCTCTGCGAATCCAAGGAAGAAGCCAGCCGCGTGCTGAGCCAGCTGAAGATCTGCATCCGCACCAACTACAGCAACCCGCAAATCCACGGCGCCACCGTCGTGGCCACGGTGCTGAACACCCCCGAGTTGCGCGCCCAGTGGGAAAGCGAACTGGGTGAAATGCGGGTGCGCATCAAGGCCATGCGCCAGAAGCTGGTGGACGGCCTGAAGGCTGCCGGCGTGAAGCAAGACATGAGCTTCATCACCAGCCAGATCGGCATGTTCAGCTACTCCGGCCTGAGCAAGGACCAGATGGTGCGCCTGCGCACCGAGTTCGGCGTGTACGGCACCGACACCGGCCGCATGTGCGTGGCCGCGCTGAACAGCAAGAACATCGACTACGTCTGCGCGTCCATCGCCAAAGTGGTCTAAACCAGACCGCTCCTAAATAAATAGCTACTCGCGCAGGTTCTGCCTGCGTCAGTAGCTATTTTCCCTGATTAGCTACCTGCCTCAGACAGACTTGAATTTTGGTTCAGATGCGCCATACTGGTGTTTCATCCAGTT